>JBEBVI010000196.1:0-7633 GCA_040392805.1 Taibaiella helva | reverse complement strand
AACTGCAACAGGATTACCTGACAGCAAAGGCCCAGTTTACCCTGATCGAAAGTGAATATAAGCGGCAGAAAGACCTGAATCAAAGTAAAGCCACCAGCGACAAGATCTTTGAACAGTCTAAAGCCAACTACCAGGTACAATTGGTTCTGATCAGATCACTGGAAGAAAAATTACAACTCATTGGCCTGAATCCTCAGAAAATAACGGCTGAAAATATTTCAAAGAGCATCAATATTTATTCCCCTATCACAGGTTTCGTTTCATCTGTGAACGCTAACATTGGTAAATACCTGAACCCGGGAGATGTTATGTTCGAGCTGGTGAATCCAAACGATATCCATTTGTCGTTATCCGTTTTTGAAAAAGACATTCATAAACTTTCAATAGGGCAAAAGTTGTTTGCCTATACCAATACAAATCCCGGTAAAAAATATCTCTGCGAGATCATTTTAATCAGCAAAAACCTGTCCAACCAGAATGTAGCCGAGGTGCATTGCCATTTTAAGCAATACGACCAGGCCTTATTGCCGGGCATGTTTATGAACGCAGAAATTGAGCTATCGGATCATAACACAATAGCACTGCCAACCGAAGCCATTGTAAGATTCGAAAACAAACAACATGTATTTATCAGAAAGGGAAATAATCAATATGAAATGATACCGGTACAAACAGGCCATGCGGAAAATGGTTATACAGAAATCGTTATAACAACTGACCAGGAAAACCAGGTTTTCGTAACCAAAGGTGCATACACCCTCTTAATGGCGATGAAAAACACAAGCGAAGAATAAAAAACCAGCACTTTCCTTGTGACAGCTGAAATGTTTCACTTAAACATTTTCGGTACATTTGCCCTTGAGTAATTTGTTTAAGAATTGGTGCAGATCTCTCCTTGTAATCAATCAAACAAACCCTTGCACCCTACTTCATGAAAGTATTTGAACAACTTAAACAGACTAAATGAAAAAAACAAGTGAAACTGTGAACACTCATTTTTGTGCCTTTCTACGAGGTGTGAATGTAAAAGGGACAAACATGAAAATGGCCGACGTATGCTCTGTCTTTGAAAAAGCCGGTATGGGAAATGTTACATCAGTGTTAGCTTCCGGCAACATACTGTTTACCTCCGGCAAAAGCAAAGATGGATTAAAGAACCTGTTGGAAAAAGCCATGTCCGGGCACTTTAATTACGAAGCTTTTCTTTTTATAAAAGATAAAGACGAAGTGGAAACCATCTTCAATAATAATCCTTTTAAGGCTCATCCCGAATTTCATATTTACGGTTTTGTCGGCATTCCCGGAATTGAGAAAGTATTAATGTCGGAATTTGAGAAGGCGCAAAAAGTAGAAGGAGAAGAAGCACAAATAGCGGCAAATCATTTCTATTGGAGCGTGCCGAAAGGAAATACACTTGGCTCTGACTTCGGGAAGATCCTGGGGAAAAAAAATCTCAAAGATTCTTTCACCTCCCGCAACCTCAATACCTTTGAAAAAGCGCTGAAAAAAATGTAACCTTTTAAAACAGGGAGAAAGGGGCAATAATATGGCAATAACACCATTGTTCAAAAAACTGAACTTCAAACAGCACAAAGAAATACTCATTCTGAATCATCCTTCAGAATTTGAAGCTTCGTTAAACGATATGCGGGACAACACCACAATCCGAACGAGTATTCAAGCCATTGGCGACATCGAATTTGTTTTGGCATTCGTAACGACCAGGTCAGAGATCAACGCTGTCACACCCCTTATTGACCAAAAGCTGAAAGGTGACGGAGTAGTCTGGTTTGCCTATCCAAAGGGATCTTCTAAAAAATACAAGGCAGAGATAAACAGGGATAACGGCTGGGAAACACTCGGAAAATCGGGATTTGAGGCGGTAAGGCAAGTTGCCATCAATGATGACTGGAGCGCCGTACGCTTTAGAAAAGTAGTCTTCATCAAAACCATGAAACGGCGGGCCGACTTTGCTATGACAAAAGAAGGACGGGCGAAAGCTTCAGGCCCCGGTAAACAAAGTGGGGCATGATGATACTCTCTCTTACCGCAGTAGCTATATGTTTGAATTATACAACATTCGTTATCGTAGTGCCGACGTAAATAAAGAGGTCGATCCTTCAAGCCGCCTGCCTTACAGGCTTAACAAAAGTTCTTGGAGGGCTTTTATCTCGTAGTTTATGCCGGTTTCCTCACCGAATATCCCTTTAATGCATAATACAATATATAAAGGTAGCAAGGTATCATAATCAGATAAGCCAACTGACGGGAATGAATGACCTCAGAAAAACGGCCATATACAGGTGGCAGAACGGCTCCACCCACAATACCCATAACCAACAGGGCCGAGCCCAGCTTTGTAAACGAGCCCAGCTTATCTAACGCAAGCGGCCAGATAGCAGGCCACATCACCGCATTGGAAAATCCTAACAGGGCAAAACAGGTTACGGCAACAGCGCCCTGAGTAAAACACGATATCAATACCAGAGCCATACTCAGCACTACGGCTATCACCAACGCGAGCCTTTGTGAGATCCATTTAGGTATGGCCATAATACTCAGCACATAACCCACCAGCAAACCGTACCCCGTATAAGTAGCAAATTTGGATGCCACTTCCATTTTATAACCTAACTCTTCCCCGAAGCCGGTGAAAGTATCATAACTGATCACTTCCACACCTACATAAAAGAATATAGCCAATACACCCAAAAACAGATGCGGATAGCTGAATATACTTTTTCGTGTAGTACTTGTTGCTGTGTCAGCTACCTGTTCTTCTTCTACTTCAGGTAAATGAATAAAGAAAAACACGATACCCAATAAAATTAAAGATACGGCAATCCATATATAAGGCATAACCACCTTCTGGGCAAGCATGTTCAGCTCCAAAGCTTTTTCAGCAGGTAATAGCGTGGTCAAATGTTGTTTCAACGGGTCCACATCTTTCAAAATGATACCGCTCAGGACATAAACAGATATCACACCTGCAATTTTATTACATATGCCCATTATACTGATCCTCCGGGCGGCACTCTCCATAGGCCCAAGCGCCGCAGCATACGGATTCGAAGCGGTTTGCAGCAAAGCCATTCCGGTACCTATAATAAAAAGACCTGTTAAAAAGACGGGGTAACTCCTGGCTTCTGCCGCAGGTATGAACAACAGTGCGCCGAAAGCCATTACAAATAACCCGACAGACATGCCCCGCTTGAAGCCTACTTTTTTTAATACATAAGATGAAGGGATAGACATAAAAAAATAAGCTGCAAAGAAAGCCGTAGCTACTAAATAAGATTGTGCATCTGTCAGCTCACAGGCTATTTTCAGGTAAGGGATAAGTGCACTGTTTGCCCAGGTAATAAAACCATAGCTGAAAAAGAGGCAGCCGATTAAAAAAAGAGCAAAACCGTAACTATTATTCTTTGTATTATTGTAGGACATTCGTAAATTTTTCAGGCTTTAAACTTAAAGCCTTTTTTTAAAAAAGCAATATGCAATCCAAAAGTTTTTCTGTCGGAATTGATATAGGAGGTACCAATACTACATACGGAATTGTCAATACGCGAGGTATGATACTGGATCAGGGCCGGCTGAGCACACGCGATTATGCCACCCCGGAATCATTTGTACAGGCCTTACATGAGAAAATAATGCCTTATATCAAAAGCAAAGGAAAAGAACTATTCAACGGATTAGGTGTAGGTGCGCCCAATGCCAATTATTATACGGGGGAGATAGCCCTTGCCCCCAACCTGCCCTGGAAAGGTACTATACCCTTACGCCGCCTCCTCGAAGACCTGTTCCATTTACCGGTCACCATTACCAATGACGCCAAAGCCACCGCTATAGGCGAAATGACCTATGGCGCTGCAAAAGGAATGAAAGATTTCCTGGTAATCACCTTAGGGACGGGAGTGGGAAGCGGCGTGGTGTCCAACGGCCAGCTCATATACGGCCATGATGGTTTTGCCGGTGAAATCGGGCATACGATTGCGGTAAGAGGCGGAAGGCTTTGCGGATGCGGCCGGCGCGGATGCCTGGAAACTTATTCTTCAGCTACGGGTATCGTAGCTACCGCTATAGAATGGCTTTCGAACCGGGAAGCGCCACAGGAACCTATACCCCAAAATTGGTTATGGTCCATATATAGGTCAACAGGACGTGTATCCTCCAGCCAGATCCATACTGCCGCCCTTGCCGGCGATTCCTTAGCCGAAGAAATATTCGACTTTACCGGTAAAATACTGGGACAAACACTGGCAGATATGGTTGCTGTTACCAGCCCTCAGGCTATCTTCTTTTTCGGTGGACTGGCCAAAGCAGGAGATTTTATGATCAAGCCGGCTAAAAAATATATGGAGGAAAACTTATTAGCCATATATAAGAACAAAATTGACATTGTTCCTTCCGGCTTGTCAGAACGTGATGCAGCTATCTTAGGTTCTTCGGCATTGGCTTGGGGGATATAGTAAGAAATGCCACAAAGACACAAAAACACTAAAAATCACTTTATGTCTTTGTGCCTTCGTTAAGCCCCCAAACATAGGAGGTGTGGCTGGTTTAAAATTCAGCTATGAGATACATTTTACTGTTTACCTGTTTTGTATTCATTCATCCCTGCAAAGCACAGGATGCTCTCTCAATTGATTCCTTCAGCAGGAGCTTGCCCTGCATACTAAAGAAGACACGCTCCGTATAGATCTGATGCATGAGCTGGTGTATGCCTATGCTTACGTAGATGCGCAAAAAGGGCTGGAATTTGCACAACAGGCTATAAACCTGTCTAAAAAAATTAATAACGATACCCGTCTGGCCGCATCTTATGTGTACCTGGGCTTACTGTATAAAGTACAGGGTGATGACTCGGCAGCCTTGGAAAATTACGGTAAAGCATTAGCCATGCACCGACAGTTAAATAACCGGAAAAGCATTGGTACAACATTGCATAATATGGGGCTGATCTATTTTGGCCAATCCGACTATGCCAAGGCTATACGGTGTCATCAGCAGGCTTTTGAAATATTGAAAAGCTGCAAAGACAGTGTAAGAATGATGTATGCGGAAAATAGCATTGGTGTTAACTATATGTATCTCGCCAATTATCCGGCAGCTTTAGACATCTTTTTTAAAGTAGCGAAAACCGCAGAAGATCTGGGAAATAACCAGATGCTGGCCAATTGCTTTACAAATATCGGGCTGATATATAAAATGACAGGAAACTACAGCAAAGCGCTTCCTTTTCAGCAGAAGGCCTACGGTCTTTTTCAGGCTATGGGACATAAAGAAGGCATGGCAAACTGCCTGAGCAATATAGGGGTTATTAACGATGCACAAAATGAGTACAATGAAGCTTTGTCCTGCTACCAAAAAGCTTGGGAGCTGGGAAAGGAAATCGGGAATAAAAGAATTATCGCCAGTAGTCTTAATAATCTTGCCTCAACATACAAAAGCCTTGAGCGTATAGATACGGCATTGGTCTATTTACAGAAAGCAGGCACCTATTATGAAGAGCTGAAAGACAAAAACAGCCTGTCGAGCGTGTGGAACCAAACCGCTGAAATCTATACAAAACAGTCTAAGTATGCTAAAGCCATAACATTGCTCGGACAGGCTTTGAAGCTGGCTGAAGAAGCGGAAGCCCTTGACCGGCAAAGCGAAATATGGGAAAACCTCTCTTATAGCTATAAAATGAGCGGCGACTTTAAAAATTCCTTGCTGGCGCTTGAAAAGTATATGGTATTAAGAGACAGCATCCTCAGCAAAGATAAAATGCAGGAGTTGGGCCGTAAGGAAGCCGGGTTTGAATATGAGAAAGAAACAGCCGTACTCCGGGCTACCCACGCAGCCAAAATAAAGCAGGAAAAAACGGTACGTAATTTTTTAATAGGCGGTGCAGCACTGCTGGCGCTTACAGCCATACTGTTATTCTGGTTCTACAAATACCGAAGGGATGCCAGGGCCAGGCAGCAGGAAGCAGAACGGCAGGCACAGATAGCCGATGTGGAAATGAAAGTATTGCGCCTGCAAATGAACCCGCATTTTATTTTTAACTCACTTAATTCCGTAATTGACTATATACATAAAAATGATGTGGAACAGGCTGAAGCCTACCTGACCAAGTTTGCCAAAGCCATGCGTATGACTTTGGAGAACTCGGAGCAAAAGGTGATACCGCTTGCTGACGACCTAAAGGTTTTAGCACTTTATGTACAGCTCGAAGCGAAACGCCTAGACAACAAATTCTCCTACCAGGTAACCATAGCCGATGATATTAATCCCGAAAATATCCTGGTTCCTCCGCTTATTTTCCAGCCCTTTATAGAAAACAGCATCTGGCACGGCATAGCTCCCAAAGAAGGGCATGGCAGTATCAACCTGCACATCAGCAAAGAAGACGGAATATTGCGGTGTATCATTGAAGATGACGGTATAGGCAGAGCAAGAGCAGGAGAAAAATCTACAGCTCAAAAAGTATCTTTAGGAATGAAAATTACCAGGAGCCGCATTGAATTATTAAATAACAAAGACGGTAGCAACGCCTCGGTACAGATAAGTGATAAACCGCAGGGGCTTAAGGTCGAATTATTATTACCTATAGAAACAGCCTTTTAATAAGGCAAATAATCAAGAATTACCCGCAAATAATAATTACCTCCCATGATTCAATAAGTTTTACAGCTACATTTATACCCTGCTCGTTATATTTGTCAACAATTAAGATATATACTACGGTTTTATGGATAGGATAAAGGCCATTATCATTGACGATGAAGAACATGCGGCACAGCGTCTGTCTGAGCTGCTGACTAAGCACTGCAAACAGAGCATAAAGCTTGCAGGAAGTTTTCTCTCCATCAATGATGGTTTACACGCCATTAAAGTACTGCAACCACAGTTGGTGTTTTTAGATGTGCATATACACGACCAGACCGGTTTTGATCTGCTGGAACAATTACCCGATAAAAACTTTGATATCATATTTGTAACCGCTTATGAAAAATACGCCATCCAGGCCTTTAAATGCAGCGCTGTTGATTATTTGCTTAAGCCGGTAGATCCGGACGACCTGATGCAAGCGGTGGAAAAGGTACAGCGAAGAAGCCCGGAAGCAGAGCTGACAAAAAAAATTTACACGCTCCTGGAAAATGTCAATCAATTGAAGCAATACACGCCACCCAAAAAAATTATGGTGCCTACTATTAGCGGTTTTGAACTGTTGCCGGTTATCGACATTATACGTTGTGAAAGCAATATCAACTATACCACTATTTTCGTCAAAGACAGGCAAAAGCTTGTAGTCGCCAAAACGCTGAAGGAGTTTGAAGAAATGTTAGGCGAGTACAATTTTTACAGGATACACAATTCCCACCTTATCAATATGGCTTATATAAAAAGCTATCACAGAGGCAAAGGTGGCTCGGTCATTATGATAGACAATACCGAGCTGGAAGTAAGCACCCGCCGAAAAGAAGAATTTTTAAAAAGACTGGGGTAAAATAATACCATCTTGATTTATTTCACGCAACGAGGCAACGGAGCGCAACGATACAACGACATAGCAGTTTAAAATTAGATTCCTATCATATAAGTATTATACTGCACTCCGCATTCACCCCATGAGATATTTATC
>JBEBVI010000195.1:0-7634 GCA_040392805.1 Taibaiella helva | reverse complement strand
GCGCTTTGTGCAGTATGACACAAAGGAGCTTCCTTTTGCAGATAATACTTTTGATTATGCCCTGGCCTTAAACACCATGCACCACACCCCTGACCCTGAATATTATCTCTCGGAGCTGAAACGTGTGCTGAAGCCCAACGGGGCTATCCTGATGATTGAGGAAATGTATATCAATAAAGTGGAGAAAGCCGTTATTGGCGGCCACGACTGGATATTAAATAAATTGAAAAAAGGCGTTCCCGTTCCGCTCAATTTCCGGTCTAACAAGCATTATTTGCAGGAGTTCCGGAAACAAAACCTGACTATTGACTTTGCCGGGGGGATGCGTACTTTCCCGTTCCGGATTCATGTTTATGTGTATAAGCTGGTGAAGAAAGGCTAATATTATATCGTATTGATTTATTAAATTTTGCTTTTGCGAAACCCGCTGTGCGAAACTTTCAGTCTCGCAAAAACTATTATATCGCTTTCAACGATAACCGCATATCAACACACTGCCAATCAAAACTTATAGTTTTCTTATACAGCTTTTCATAGCTATTTAGATTACTTTGGACGACTCAGGGGACAAGGATATTGTATCAGACAGGCAGCCAGTCCCGCAAGTGCCGATATCCCCCGGGATGGGCCATACAAAACTTTCAGGTCTTCCATTGAGCAGCCTGCCTTCCTTAAACGGATTCATATATTCTTTCTATTTCTTTTTCAAATTGCTGATAAACGGCTTTTCTTCTGATAGATAATTTAGGAGTCAGTATGCCGTTATCTACATTCCATTCTTCCGGAAGAAGCGCAAATTTCTTCACCTGCTCCACATGTCCGAACTCCTGGTTATACTTATCGATCTGCTGCTGGATCAGTTGAATGACCTCGCTATCTTTAATCAGCTCTTTATTGTCGGCTGAAACGTTTTTTCCTTCCGCTTGCAGTCTTTTTCTTATCTGCTCAAAACCGGGCACGATCAATGCCGACACGAACTTACGCCCGGGACCAACTACCATCATCTGCTCAATAAAGGGACTTTCTCTCATCTTGCTCTCTATAACCTGGGGAGCCACATATTTTCCGCCGGATGTTTTAAACATCTCTTTCTTACGGTCGGTTATCTTAAGGAAACGCCCTTCTATCCATTCGCCGATATCGCCTGTATGAAACCAGCCGTCTTTATCCATTTCGCCTGCTGTCTGCTCGGGCTTTTTATAATATCCGACCATCACATTGTTACCCCGGCAAAGTATTTCCCCGTCGTCAGCAATTTTTACTTCTACATTCTTTATTACCGGACCTACAGTGCCTATTCTCCGGTTTTCACTGTCGAGATGGTTTACGGAAATAACGGGTGAAGTTTCCGTCAGGCCATAACCTTCCATAACGGTAAGTCCGGCAGATGTAAAGATCCGGATCAGTTTTTCCGATAAAGCTGCAGAGCCGCTGATGATCGATTTTACATTTCCGCCCAGCGCTTCTCTCCATTTATTAAAAATAAGCCGGTTGGCGAGCCACAATTGTAAGCGATAGAAAAGACTGCCCCTTTGCACATTATCATACCGTTTCCCTAAGTTCACCGCCCAAAAGAATAAGCTCTTCTTAATGCCGGTCAGCTCCATGCCTTTGCTCATTATTTTTTCATATACTTTCTCTAATAAACGTGGCACGCAGGTAAAAGCAACGGGCTTGACTTCTTTCAGGTTATCGCCTATGGTATCCATACTTTCCGCGTAATAAATGCTCAGCCCCATATAGATACATACATAGGTGATCATCCGCTCAAAAATATGGTTTAAGGGCAGGAAGCTCAGTGTGCGGTCTCCCGGCCTGGTAAAATAAAACACAGGAGAACTGTCGAGCACATTACTGACACTATTCCGGTGACATAACATTACTCCTTTGGGCTCCCCGGTAGTTCCGGAGGTATAAATAATTGTAGCTATCGTTTCTGTAGAAATACGACTGCATACTTCTTTTCTTTTTTCTTCACCTTCTGCGGTTGCTACTATACGCGCCCAATGCTCTATCCCGGGTATTTCGTCGAAACTGTATATATGCTGCAATGTCGGCACCTGTTCCAGCACCGGCTTAAAGCGCTCGTAAAGCTGTTCGTTATCAAAAAACAGGATCCGGACTTCCGCCTCTTTAAGTATATATACAAAGTCCGAAGGGCTGACCGTCGGATAAATGGGTGTGAGTATGGCCCCGGTTTGCTGTACCGCCAGATCGGTAATGACCCATTCCGGCCGGTTATGGGAAACTATGGCAATTTTTTCCTGCTGCTCGGGAACGAGACTGGCGTTTTGTATCCCTTGCGACAATAGTCCTGCTGCCAGCTGTTGCGATTGGTTGACTACTTCTTTATAAGATAAGGTCTTCCAGGCGCCGTTTATCTTGGAAGCCATCATTATGGCGGAAGGCCTTTCTGCCATTTGCTGTTCGGCGAAATCGAATAATCTCTGCGCTTTCATAATAGCCCATTTAAGATGAAAAGGTAAATTTTTATCATCAAATAAACAAGCACGGGACAACAATTAACGGTTTAATCACTTAGACATAATCACAAAACAATATATGTATATTGGTGGAATAGTTTCTCACGAAGGGCGCAGAGAAGTCGCGACGGCACAACGTTAGGTGTGAGAGATTTGAGACGTGGATTTGTGAAAATTCGTAATTAAAACGCGGGAGCCCCGGTATATACCGAAGGCTCCCGCGCGTAATTCTATTGGCATCTGCACAGCTTTGCACTCACTCCACTTTCAACTTAAAATCATGCAGGTATATTCAGCACTGCATTCATTCCACGTACGGCTTCTGCAGATTTGTTGAACAGCTCTTGTGTAGCGTCGTCTAACTTATAGTCTACGATTTTTTCCCAACCATTCCTTCCGATAACAACAGGCACACCTAAACAGATATCAGACTGGCCATATTCGCCATCCAGGTAGACGCATGAGGTGATCAGCTTTTTCTGGTCACGAACAATGGCTTCCACTACAGAGGCTCCCGCAGCACCCGGAGCATACCATGCCGAAGTTCCGATCAGCTTAGTCAGGGTAGCGCCACCAACCATCGTGTCTGCCACTATTTGTTTTTGCTGCTCTTCATTAAGGAAGTGCGTTACCGGAACGCTGTTCCATGTAGCATAGTTGATCAGGGGGATCATTGTTGTATCTCCATGGCCACCGATAACCACTGCATTCAGATCGGAAGCGCTGGCGCCCAGTTGGCGTGCCAGCTGGTATTTGAAACGGGCACTGTCTAAAGCGCCACCCATACCTATTACGCGGTTTTTAGGCAGGCCGGAGCTTTTAAGCGCCAGATAGGTCATAGTATCCATCGGGTTAGATATAACCACGATAACGGTTTCCGGAGAATGCTCCAATATATTTTTAGTTACTTCTTCTACAATACGGGCGTTTGTTCCGATCAGCTCTTCTCTTGTCATACCCGGCTTACGCGGCAGGCCGGAAGTGATCACCACCACATCGGAGTTGGCCGTTTTTGTATAATCGTTTGTAGACCCTGTTATTTTTGTATCGAAACCAAGCAATGCTGCTGTCTGCATCATATCCTGGGCCTTACCCTCCGCAAAACCTTCCTTGATATCCAATAACACTAACTCTTCTGCCAGTTCTCTGCGGGCGATGTTATCGGCACAAGTGGCTCCTACGGCACCTGCACCTACTACAGTTACTTTCATTTGAAAAAATAAATTTTTAGGTGAGTAATTAAATATGGTGCAAAGGTACTACCAAATGAATAAAACAGGTGCGATTTTGAGAATTTAGCTGTTTTTTAGCCCGTATAACGCGTGAAGTTTCACTTATCCGGATGTTTTCAGGCAGAGTAGACGTATGTTACCTTTTTAGGTTATCACATTCATTTCCTAAATATAATCTTCAACGGCTTTATCGGTTAGCATCTACTTAGCCATTTTTTCTTTTATTTGCTTTCTTCTTCCATAAGCCTAAGCCCTGCCCTGATTACTTCACGAGAATTTTGGTAACATCCTTGCTAAATTCTGTCTTCAACAAAATCTTTAAAGTAATTGCCCGGTGATACAGATGTATTTCGTCCCATAGCTTAAGTTTTTGATATAGTTACCAAATCTTGGTAACCCACATGTACTTTGAATATATACTAAAGCATACTTAACACTTCCTCATCACGGGTAGCCCTGCCTCAATCACACCTTCCCCTGCGCCAACACTACCCGACGGTCTGCCATTTTTGTCACCAATAATAAAACAAGGCCGACAAAGAAAAAGACGGCTAAAGCAAAAATGGAATTTCTCATATTCCCGGTCATGTCTTCGATAAAGCCGAAGGAGAACATACCTATAACAATGGCTACTTTTTCCGTTACATCATAAAAGCTGAAGAAAGAGGCAGTATCATTGGTTTCCGGCATTAGTTTGGCATAGGTAGAGCGACTTAAGGACTGGATACCGCCCATCACCAGTCCCACCAGCACAGCCAATCCGTAAAATTGTGTAGCTGTTCTGGTATAATAACCCATCACACAAATGGCGATCCATACCACTACGGTAATGATCAGCACACTGATATTGCCCCACAACCGCGACAGTCGCGCCATCAGCATAGCGCCGGCTATAGCTACCAGCTGGATCAATAAAATGATAACGATCAGGTCGGCGGTTTCCATAGGTACTTTCACGCCTTCCTTGATTTTATATATTTCCTTTTTGCCAAACTCGGCCGCAGCCAGCATTATGGTTTGCACACCCATGCTGTAGAATAAAAAGGCAGCAAGGAACATTTTCAGGACAGGCATGTGCTGCACTTGTTTCCATACTTTTTTTAACTCATAGAAACCGTTATAGATAATATTATGCTTCGTCTCTTTATGTACGGGACGATTGTTCGGTAAGACGCGTATCGGTATCTGTGCAAAGCCAAACCACCAGAGCCCTACGAGGACAAACGAAATACGTGGCGCCAGGTCGCCTTCGGGCAGAGTGAATATAAAAACGAGGCATATGATCTGCAGCAATACACTGCCCACATAACCGTAGGCAAACCCTTGGGCGCTGACCTTATCCCGCTCCTCAACAGGGGCTATTTCGGGCAGATAAGCATTGTAGAAAACAAGCCCGCCGCAGTAACCGATCGCTGCAAGAACAGACATAAGAATGCCGACTTCTATATTACTGGCATTAAAGAAAAAAAGCCCGCAACAGGCCGCTGCCCCCAAGCTGCAGAACAATTGCATAAAAGCCTTTTTATTTCCTTTATAGTCGGCTATGGAAGATAGTATAGGCGATAAAAGAGCAATGATAAAATAAGCAAATGCCAGGGCATAATTGAGCAAAGCGCTATTTATCACTTTCCAGCCGAAGAAGGAAACATAATGACCGTTGCTGTCGTCACCACCGGTTATGGCAATATAATAAGCCGGGAATATGGTAGAAGTGATGACGAGATTATAGGCAGAGTTGGCCCAGTCATACATGCTCCACGCACGGCGGAGCTTAGCGGTCGACTTATTCATTGTTTATATTCCGGGTTAAATGATTTGTGACGGGCTGAAGGTGTTAAGTCATGCCTGTTATGCTATCATATTGACAATTCAAAACAAGGCATTATGATTTTACTTTTCAATTTTTACTGGAATGTCTAAAAAGCACTGGTCATGCGAACGAAACGGGATGTGTAGAGACGCGATTAATCGCGTCTCTACATGAACATTATTTAGAAAAAATATATTTATCCACATCTTTTTCGGTAATAACGGAATCCGACAGGATTACCAGGCGTTCCACCACATTACGCAGTTCTCTTATATTTCCTGTCCAGTTATGAGCCTGAAGTTTTTTGATGGCTTGTTTATTTATTTGTTTCAGGGACATATTGTATTCGTTACATATCTGCTCTAAAAAATGCCCGGACAACAGCTCAATGTCTTCGATACGGTTATTGAGCGAAGGCACCTGTATGAGTATTACGCTTAAACGATGATAAAGGTCTTCCCGGAACCGCCCGGCTGCGATCTCCCCGGCCAGGTCTTTATTTGTAGCGGCCAGTACCCTTACATTGACCTTTATTTCCTTATCTCCGCCCACGCGGGTTATCTTCCCTTCCTGCAATGCACGGAGCACTTTTGCCTGGGCTGCCAGGCTCATGTCTCCTATTTCATCGAGAAAAAGCGTGCCACCGTCCGCCTGTTCAAATTTCCCGATACGTTGCTTTATGGCAGAGGTAAATGCACCTTTTTCGTGACCGAAAAGCTCGCTCTCTATAAGCTCTGCAGGTATTGCTGCACAATTCACCTCTATCATCGCCTTATGGCTCCTGCTGCTCAGGTCATGTATACGCCGGGCTATCAGTTCTTTCCCGGAGCCGTTTTCACCTGTGATCAGTACACGCGCATCTGTTGGCGCCACGCGTCCTACCATCTGCATGATCTCTTTTAATGCCGGTGCTTCGCCAATGATCTCGTAGCCTTTTGATATTTTCTTCTTTAATATTTTTGTTTCCATTACCAGGGTCTTACGCTCCATGGCATTCCGGATGGTAATGAGCAAGCGGTTCAGGTCCGGCGGCTTGGAAAGATAATCGAAAGCTCCTTTTTTTACGGCTTCCACTGCGGTATCAATATTCCCGTGCCCGGAGATGACAATAAACGGCGTGTCCGGCGCGTGTTCTTTAGCTTTCTCCAGCACTTCTATTCCATCGGCCTTAGGCATCTTAATATCGCAAAGTATACAATCAAAGCTTTCATCCGATATTTTCTGTATCGCCTCATAACCATCCACCGCTTCGGACACCTGGTATCCCTCAAATCCCAGGATCTCGGATAGCGTATTACGGATACTTCTTTCGTCGTCGATAATTAAGATTTTGTTCGCCATATAAACATATTAAAAATAGGGAATGTTTACAGAATAAAACATTCGTTACTAAAAGAAAAGGCAAATATAGTTGTTGCTTTCAGGAAAGACACAGTATTTTGAATTTTTGACTTTGGTAACTCACGGTTTCCGAAAAACAAAATTGCATATTTTCATCTTTTTGACTTTTGACTTTAAAGGAATTACTTACCTTAATAGTTTTTAAAGCAAATCGTATACGATGAAAAAGCACCTGCAATCCCTTTTCCGCTTTTTACCGGTTCAACTGCTGTTACTGCATTTCCGGAAATACCAGGCATTGCTGTTGTTCTGGCTTATTCTTTTCAGCACTATTACCGGTAGCTTTGCCAGTCACTTTGGCGCTGTTTCTTTATTCCTGTCGCCTGAATATTTGGGTAAAAGTAGTGTAGTCAGCTTCCTGTTATTGGGCGGCGCTACGGCTATGTTTGCTATGAGCTGGCATATCACCACTTTCATTATTCACAGTAAACGGATTCCTTTCTTCGGGGCAACAAGGCACTCTTTTCTCAAATACTGCATTAACAATTCCATTATTCCCCTGTCCTACCTGGTATGTTTCGGCATAGCTACGGCACATTATCTCTACAAGAATGAATCGCACAATGCTTTCTTCATTGTTTATTATTTATCGGGTTTTTATACCGGCTATATCATTGTGCTCCTGTTATCGTTCCTTTACTTTTTCAGGGCAGACCGTAATATATTAAAGATCGTGCTCAGCACTATTGCCAACCCGGCTCTTATCAG
>JBEBVI010000194.1:0-7653 GCA_040392805.1 Taibaiella helva | reverse complement strand
AACATGATCATAGAATACTATGATTCAAGGGCTTAGTTGTCGAACTCACGTTATTTAAGTAACGTAATCGTATCACATCACTGTCAGCACAGTTTCCAGCAATGGAACAACTTCCGGAACAAATGGTTTTGTTTCTGGTGAAAGAGTTCTGCTAATCTGCTCTGACATCCGCAACAGAGCAGATCATTACGCTCCTTTATCCACCATACCCGCTCTTGCCAATAATGCATCTACCGTAGGTTTCCTTCCCCTGAAATCTATATATAATTTCATCGGGTCTTCCGTACCACCCAGGCTCAGCATCTTTTTAAACCGGGAAGCGGTTTCTCTATTAAAAATCCCTGTCTCCTTAAAATAAGCAAAAGCATCGGCATCCAGCACTTCAGACCATTTATAGCTATAATAACCGGCAGAATACCCTCCGGGAAAAATATGGGAAAAGGAATGACTTTGCGCCACACCTTCTATAGCGGGATATAGTTGCATTTCCTTAATCGTTTCTTTTTCAAAATGCTCTACTTTATCGGACGTTGCGAGCCGGCCGGTATGGTAAGCCATATCAAGTAAGCCAAAGCCGAGCTGACGTAGTGTCTGGTAACCCTCCATATAATTGGCAGAAGCAATAACACGGTCCAGCTTCTCTTCCGGTAACGAAACACCCGTCTCGTAATGTTGTGCAAACCCGGAAAGAAATTCCTTCTGGTAACAATAGTTTTCCATGAACTGGGAAGGCAGCTCTACAAAGTCCCAATAAACATTCGTTCCGCTCAGGCTTTCATAAACGGTATCTGCCAGCATGCCGTGCAATGCATGGCCGAACTCGTGGAATAAGGTAGTAATTTCCGTAAACGTAAGTAAAGAAGGCGCAGCGCCAACGGGACGGGAAAAGTTACACACAATGGATATATGCGGACGGTGATCCTGCCCATTTTCTTTGTACTGCCCTTTATAAGAGGTCATCCAGGCTCCGGCCCTTTTACCCTTCCTCGGGAACCAGTCCGTATACAACAATGCCTTATGCTGGCCGCTTTCCAGCACCTCATACACATCCACTTCCTCATGATACTTAGGTATATCGTTTCTCAGCCGGAAGCTCAACCCATATAATCTTTCTGCTACAAGGAAAGCAGCGTTCAATACTTTATCCAACTCAAAATAAGGCCTCAGCTCTTCATCGGAGTAATCATACTTCTGCTTGCGCAGTTTTTCTGCGTAGTAGGCATGATCATAAGGCATCAGGTCGGTCAGGCCATCGGCCGCGGCTAATGGTTTTAGCGCCTCTATATCGCCCTGTGCAAAAGGTTTTGCTTTTGTCAGCAGATCATCAATAAACTGAAACACTGTATCCGGCGTGCCGGCCATCCTTTCTTCAAGCACAAACGCAGCATGACTGGCATAGCCCAACAACTTTGCCCTTTGTTCGCGCAACTGCACGATCTTTTTGATCACCTCTTCATTATTGAATTCGTTATCCTTATGTGCTTTTGTACCGTTGGCCATATACATTTCCCGGCGCAGCTCCCTTCGTGCGGCATATTGCAGGAAAGGTACCAGGCTGGGGTATTGCAAGGTAAATACCCAACCGTCTAATGATCGAGCCTTAGCCTCTTCACCGGCCTGCATCCGGATAGATTCGGGCAGTCCCTCTAATTGCGCTTCCTCTCGGATATGCAGGAAGTAGCTATTGGTTTCCTGCAATACATTCCGGGAGAATTTAACCTTCAAAGTGGACAGCTCCTTATCTATGGCACGCAATTCTTCTTTCTCCTTTTCATCAAGCAAAGCACCATTACGTACAAAGCTCTTATAGGTCTTGTCCAGCAAGCGCCAATCCTCTGCAGTACAGGTCTCTTTGTTTGTTTGCTCAAATACGGTCTTCACCTTTTTAAACAAACCGGCATTGAGGGTAATATCATTACCATAAGCTGCCAGCAAAGGCGATACCTCTTCCTGTACCTTTTCCAGGTAGTCGTTGGTTTCTGCGGAAGTCAGGTTAAAGAACGCTTCGGTTACCCGGCCAAGCTGGTGGCCGCTACGCTCCAGGGTCGCAATTGTATTTTCAAAATCAGGTGGCGCTTCATTATGCACAATACTGTCTATTTCGGCCTTCGCCTTGTCAATCAGTTGTATGATAGCAGGCTGAAAATCTTCCTGGTCAATCTGGCCAAAAGGTACACATTCAAAAGGCGTATCAAACTTATTTAACAATATGGACAACATTTTTAAAAATTGAAAGTTGAAAATTAAGTTGAAAGTAAGGCTATAATTCGTAATTAAAAAACACTAGGTCTCCCCTAAAAAACATTATCATTTTTATTCTTAACTTTTCACCCAATGAGATACCTGCTATCTAACAGGGTGAAATTTTGACTTAACCGTACTATATTTCTGCCCGGCTTTAATGGCTACCGGCAATCTGTTTTCTGCGGGAGGGATAGGGCAATTATAACCTGTAGTAAAAGCACAATAAGGGTTATATGCCTTGTTGAAGTCCAGCAGTATCTTTCCTTCCTTTATTTCAGAAAGCGACAAGTCGATGTAACGGCCACCGGCATAGCTTGTTTTCCCGGAAGTAAGGTCAGTAAAAGGTAAAAATAAATGTTCCGGTTCTTTATTTTTTTGTGCCAATAACTGGTAAACATATAGCCGGCACTCTTTTCTGCCTGCTTTAAAATGCAATATTGCATACGTTACCGCATCTTTTGTTTTTCCGGAAGAAGTTGTCATCGGGAAAGGCTTCCGGTCTTTCAGCAATATAATATCAGCTACAATTCTATACCGTTCATCAGCTTCGTAAAAAGAGATATTTGCGGTATCCTCTTTTATCACTTTATACATGTCCTGCACATATTGTTGCCGGTATTGGATTAATGAATCCCGGTAGGTTTGGCCCTGTGCCTGTCCGGCAAGCAGGCAGGCAGCAAGCAGTGTGCATAATAAGAATACAACCTTATTGTGCACGCTGTTATTTCGCCCTATGGAACATAGCAAAAGCATATCGTTAAAGAATTGATTTTTTATCATGATTTCAGTCCTACCATTTTGCCCAGCTCCGGGTCCCATATTTTGAGGCGCAGGCAGGCTTTAATGTCTCTGACGGACAGGCTTGTTGTTGTTGCCTGCTGCAGCTCCGGTATACCGGCCATGGCCTCGGGCAGCCTGTAGAAAGGAATACGCGAATTCAGATGATGAATATGATGATAACCGATATTGGCTGTTACCCAGGACCACAGCGCATTGGTCTTCATATAGCTGGACGATTGCAGTGCGGCTGTTTCATAAGCCCAGTCTTCATTGGACTTGAATATCACACCGGGAAAATTGTGTTGTGCGTAAAAAAGGTAAGCACCCACAGCTGTAGAAATAAAGAAGGGCAATAAAATACCGGCAATGTAAGATGGCCAACCCAGGAATACCACAACTAAAGTAATAAATGCAGCATGTATGATCAGGGACAACAAAGAATCCAGGTGGCGGCGGGGACTGCTGAGCAGGGAGTTGATGCACATACCGTACATGAACATAGATATGTAGCCCAGCAAAATAGTAAGCGGATGGCGTATCATCAGGTATTGGCGCCGTTCCCATTTCGTCATCCGTTCAAATTTTTTACGGGTAGCTACGGGATAGGAGCCTATGCTCGCACTGAATAATTTCGAGTTATGCTTATGATGGTAATCGTGCGATCGCTTCCATATACTTTTAGGTGCCATAATATACAAACCGAAAAGCGTCATGATGGCATTGGCCCACCAGGATTTCTGCAGAATGGTGTGGTGCAGATAATCATGATAAATAACAAAGAAGCGGATAATAACCAGTCCTTGCGCCAGGCCGGCAATAAGCTGCACTATAAACCAGGGCGCCGCCAATGCAGTAACCTGCAGGACAACCAAGAGAAAAAATGCGGACAACATATAGCGCCAGCTTTTCCTCCTGTCTTCCTTTGCATACGCTTTTGTAGCGAGGATCAGCTCCTTACCTGAACGAAAGCCCGCTGCTTTTTCCTGCCGTATTGTTTCTGTCTGCATGTATTCTTTATCACTTCCCATAAGGAAGCTGTCTCAAAACTATGGTTTTTTCTTTTATAAGCTTATTTTTGCTCCGCAAGAGAGGAGTTCACACAAAGCGAACGAAGAAAACGACGAAACAAAGATTAAGTTTAAACATTTTGTTGCGTAGTGTTCTTTGTAATCTTTGCTTCTTTGTGTGAAATTTATACACTTTTTTAGCCCCCTTTGTCCGTCCTTCTATGTTTCCATCTCCGGTGCGACCATAGCCAGATCTCCGGCTGACGGATGATATCCTGTTCCAACCGTTTGGTATGTAATTCCGTTATCTCGCCGTCGCTGGTCTCTGCCGGGTTTTCTACCAGCAATTCTACATTAATTTCGTAAAATCCCCGTTTTACTTTTTTTATGGCAGCATAGACAACAGGGTAATTGAGCTTTCTGGCGATCCGTTCCGTTCCTAAAAAAACAGGCGTATCCTGGTTCAGGAAAGTCATCCAGTGGGCATTTACCGGGTTAGGTGTCTGATCGGCGATAAAGGCCGTGGTGGTCACTTCCGACCTTCGGGCTACCATTTCTTTAAAAGTATCCTTCATGGCTATCAGACGGGTTTTAAAACGCGTCCTCATATTATACATGAGCCGATCCATGTATTTATTGGAAAGGGGATGATAAATAACATATAATTGTGAATTAATTTCAGCGCTGAAGGTATTCCCGGCCCATTCCCAGTTACCCCAATGCCCCATAACCAGGATGATGCTCCGGCCTTCCGCAGCAAAGCGGTTCAGCAGCTCCTTGGATGACGGTTCAAAATAGCAATGACGGAGCATACTTTTTTTACTGATCGTTAATGTTTTAAATACTTCCAGGAAGAGGTCACACAGGTATTTATAGAATTTGCGGGCCAGCTCCCGTATCTCCGCATCTGTTTTACCGGGAAAAGAGTTGCGGAGGTTACTCAACACCAATTCCTTACGATACCCGATCACTTTGTATAATAAAAAATAAACAACATTGGACAACCCGTACAATAGAGGAAAGGGCAACAAAGAAATGAGGTAGATAAAAGGAAGTGTGCAATAATAGGCCAGAGCTTTCAATGTATGGTACTACTTATTTTTAATAATAAGAGCAAAGTTAACCATTTTGTGCATGTTTCTCGCAACGGACGCAACGGAGATGCCACGACGCAACGGAATAAATTTCTTATTACGGAACAGGGAGTCGCATAATGCAACCACCTTAAGTATGCGCATAATCTGTCTTATTATAATGTAGCATAATACCACAAGGGAACATATTGTATAATATTTCCTACTACGAAAACGTAACGGCGCAACACAATAGAATTACGTTGCGCCGTTGCGACTCCTTTGCACCTTCGCGGGAAACCTTTACTTATCCCTGATCCTTCTTCTTCACCATAGTCAGTATCGTAGCAATGGCTACGGTTTCACCGGTTTCATCATACACATCTACCAACCACTTCACAATCCCTTTGGCTACATCATCTTCCGACCTTTTTTCCTGGTCTACTTTTTCCTTAACCGTCAGCCGTACGCCAATGGTCGCACCGGGATATACGGGTTTGGTGAAACGTGCTTCGTCAATACCATAGTTCAACAGTACCGGCCCCTTTTTGGCATCTACAAAAAGCCCGGCAGCTTTAGACAACACAAAATAGCCATGTGCTACTCGTTGCTCAAAAATGGTGCCTTCCAGCGAGGTGGCGTCCATATGCGCGTAGAAATTATCGCCGCTTACATTGGCAAAGTTGGTGATATCAGCCTCGGTAACCGTATGTTTCGCTGTTACCAGTGTATCTCCCACCCGTAGTTCTTCAAAGTATTTCCGGAAAGGATGTATTTCTGTTTCGTTTTGCCTGCCGTGTTGCTGGTATACATTGGTGATTTTTGAAATAGTGGTAGGCGATCCCTGTACAGCCGTACGTTGCATATAGTGTAACACACCGCGCTTTCCACCCATCTCTTCACCGCCTCCTGCACGTCCGGGGCCACCATGAATGAGTAATGGCATCGGCGAACCATGTCCTGTACTTTCTTTGGCACAATCGCTGTTCAACACCAGTATACGACCGTGCATAGATGCGGCTTCCAACACATATTCCTTAGCAATGTTATCATCTGCCGTGACGATGGAGCTAACCAGGGAGCCTTTACCCAGTTTTGACAAGGCAATTGCTTCTTCAAGGCTATTATAAGGCATCAGCGTACTCACCGGGCCAAAGGCTTCTACATCATGGCAGGCTGTTTTGTTAAAAGGATCATTGTTGTAAAATACCACAGGTGGTAAGAAAGCTCCTTTCTCCTTGTCTGCACCGTGAAGCTCGTAATGATCAAGGTCGCCGATAACAATGTCCTGGTATTGGGAAAGCTCCGCAATCTTTTCCAGCACTTCTTTTTTTTGCGACATACCTGCAAGCGCTCCCATACGGACACCTTCAACGGAAGGGTCACCGATCAATGTACTTTTCAGTCTTTTACCCAAAGCGATCTGTACATCTTCAACCAGCGCAGCAGGAACGATAATACGCCTTATGGCCGTACATTTCTGGCCGGCTTTCGTCGTGATCTCTCTGGCTACTTCTTTTATGAAAATATCAAATTCAGCAGAGCCCGGCTTTACATCTGTGCCCAGTACGGAACAGTTCAGCGAGTCTGCTTCCATATTGAACGGAACAGCCTCTTCTATTAAGCGGGGATGCGCTTTCAGCATTTTTCCTGTAGAGGCAGAGCCGGTAAACGTTACCACATCTCCATTCTCCACATCGTCCAGTATACCTCTTGCCGAACCGCAAATAAGCTGTAGGGAACCTTCCGGTAATATGCCGGATGCGATAATATCGCTCACCACTGCCTCGGTCAGGAAGGAAGTAAGCGTTGCCGGTTTTACAATAGCCGGAACACCTGCCAACAGGTTAACCGCTATTTTTTCCAGCATACCCCAAACCGGGAAGTTAAAGGCATTGATATGGATAGCTACACCTCTGCGCGGCACCATGATATGATGGCCGATAAACGTACCTCCTTTTGAAAGCAAGGCCGGGTCTCCATCCACGTAAAAAGATTCATCCGGGAATTGCCTTCGCAAAGAGGCATTGGCAAACAGGTTACCGATGCCGCCTTCAATATCCACCCAACTGTCTGCACGGGTAGCGCCCGTATACCGGCTGATGGTATAGTAGGTTTCTTTTCGTTCAAGAAGATACATGGCCAGTGCCTTGAGCATGCGCCCGCGCTCATGGAAAGTCATTTTACGCAATACCGGCCCGGCTTGGGTGCGGGCATACTGCATCATGCTTCCAAAATCCAGTCCTTTACTGCTTGCGGTAAATATAGGTTCGCCGGTAATCGCGTTGTGTAACACTTCACCTTCTCCATCTCCGGTTACCCAATGTCCTGAGGCATAGTTACGTAATTGAGGCAATGACATATTTTAATATCTTGTTTTTGATAAAAATGAGCCTGCAATTTAAGAATATTAGAGGGAGGAATTGTCAATTTTCAATTACGAATTTTCAATTATGAATTACGAGTCAATTATAAATCAATTATGAATCTTTCCATGTCACGTCCTAAAAAAAGTAGACACTATTATTACTACTATAAGTTTTTTCTTT
>JBEBVI010000193.1:0-7751 GCA_040392805.1 Taibaiella helva | reverse complement strand
TTGCCTGTGGCAAATATTGCCATAGGCAAGATAATAAGGGGGGCTGTCTAAAAACGATAGTCTGGCTTATGTTTGCTCCGCAAGAGAGAAGTTCACGCAAAGTGAACAAAGAAAACTACGAAACAAAGATGATATTAAATACTTTACGTAGTTGCCTTTGTAGTCTTTGTTTCTTTGTATGAAATTTATTTACTTTTTAGACAGCCTTAATAGAGAGTAGGGAAGAATTATGTTTTGACTTAATCGTTACTAAACGTTTTTGCAATCTTCTCAATGTTCAGGCTGCGTGCGCTACTGTCAAATATTTCTTTGTAAACACCTGCCTGTCGGTAAATGCTTTCATGTGTGCCTTCTTCTACTACGCGCCCGTTCTTCATGGCATAGATATAATCGGCATCAATGATCTGGGAGATGTTATGAGATATAATGATCACCGTTCTGCCTTTCTTAATAGCGTCTAAGCTGTTTTTGATTTGTTCGGTAGCCACGGCATCCAGGCTGGCGGTAGGCTCATCTAAGAAGATGATAGGAGGATCTTTTAAAAACATACGGGCAATAGCTATACGCTGTTGCTGTCCGCCGGATAACAATAAGGCTTTGGACTGATACTGATGCGGCAGCTCCATAATCTGATCGTGGATGTATGCCTTCCTTGCCGCCTCTGTTATTTCTTCCATCCCGGCATCCGGTTTCCCGTAACGGATATTTTCTTCGATAGTACCGCTGAAAATATGATTCTTTTGTAATACCAAGCCTATATTTTCCCTTAAATACTGCGTATTGTATTCGCTTAAAGGTACACCATCCAAAGCCAGCATCCCGTTATCCGGTTCGTAGAATTTATCGAGAAGATTGATGACGGTACTTTTGCCTGCGCCGGAAAGCCCTACCAGCGCTGTGATCTTGTTTGGCTCTATTTTCATGCTGATATCGTGCAGTGCTTTATAGCCGTTCGGGTAAGTAAAATTGACCTTTTCCAAGGTGAAAAGCCCATGGATTTTTTCAGGAATATATCCACCGCTTTTTTCTTTCTCCTGGTCGGCATCCAGGATGTCAAAATAACTTTCGGAATAGATCAGCGCATCGTTCATTTCATCGTAGATGCGGTGCAATTGTCGGATGGGTGCGGTTACATTGTTGAACAGCAGGATATGAAACATGATTGCACCAATGGTCATACGACCTGTCAGCACTAAGTAAGCGGTAAGTATAATGATGATCACCACACCTATTTGCTCTACAAAAGATTTCATGCCTTCAAAAAGGAAGCCGGTTTTCCGGGTCTGTAATTGATTCTGAGTAAGTCCTTCCTGCAGGGTCATTTGCTTGGCGGATTCTATATTTTCCCGGTTAAAGGATTTGATCACCGTTATGGATTCGATAATGCTGATGATGCCCTGGCTTTTACTTTCCCGGAACTGGCGAAGATTTCTGCGCCAGCCGCTGAGCTTGGTCGCTTGTCTTTGCGTAATGACAAAATATACCGGCACTATAAGTAAGCCCACTAAGCCTACGTAGAAATTGGCCTGGAACATGACGATCAACGCCACGATGGAGTTGGCGAAGAGCGGCAGGATGTCGATAAAGAAATTCTGTACTAATCTGGTCAGGCTTTCAATACCCCTGTCGATACGGGTTTGCAGTTTGCCGGACTCATTATTGGGATGTGTATAAAAGGATAAGCGATAGCTGAGCACTTTGTCGACGATAGCCTGCGCCAGGTCTTTGGAAACAAGTATACGGAGCTTTTCACCGAAATATTTCTGACCGAATTGCACAAAAGCGCCGATAATTTCTTTGGATAACAGGATGATGGATATGGTCATTAATATTTTCATCCCTTCCCGTAAGGCTTTATGTTCGTTGATCAGCGCTGCAATTCCGTCTACGGTATAACGCAGTATCCAGGCATTGACCTGTGCGATAAATGAACCGATGAGGGTAAGGATCAGAGCGGCGATAACTAATAAGCGGTAGGGCTTTACATAGGGCCTTAAATGGGTGAATAATTTTGCAATCGTCATAATTCCTGGAAAATTTCGGTTATTCGGACTATAAAAATCAACAAAAATTTAATGGAAGATGAAAAATATTATTTGCCCAAACTCGAGGGTCTTCAAGACTTGCGGGTTTTTTTCGAGGTAGATTTTATAATTTTATGCCTTAATTCATTTCATGAATCCGGAACTACTCTTAGAACTTGTCCGTTTTAAAATGCCTTTTGGTAAATATAAGGGTGTTGTAATAGCCGACTTACCCGAGAATTATCTTCTATGGTTTTCTCAAAAAGGTTTTCCTTCCGGGAAGTTAGGTATGCTTTTACAAACTATGTATGAAATTCGATTGAACGGGTTGGAGCACTTGTTGCGGCCATTGCGTTAGCCGCTGGTATAGTCAGGGGAAAGAGTACTCTGCATCATAGCGAGAGTAGATTCCAGCAGAGAATGACAAAGAACGGGAATAAAAGGAATAATGAATAGAAAGTGTGGGCTTGTATGAATGAGGCTATATTATTCAATGTTTCTCGTATCCCTAAATGCTAGTAATACCCTGATTTTCCAGGAACTTATAGCCTGTCAGTCACCATTTTGAATTTTTACTTCCAACTTAATAATTGATTTTACTTTATTGATTATCAATTGGAAGAGAAAATAATATTAATCAGATCGTTGCCATTCTTCTTTTAAATTCATAATCTCTGTTCTGCAAAAGCTAAATTTTTACTTTTGACTTTCTTATAATAAAAAGCATTTCATTGCGTACTTTTGCGCCCTTGCTGATTGTTTTTTGATCAGTACAATCGTTTACAGACCGGATACTTATTGTCCTTTTTAATATCGGTAACTTTCAGGTTACGGATATTGAAGATTTGAAATTTAATTTTATATCAATATGTGGCTTCGCATTGCTGACTTTGTACTTCGTTTTCGTGTTGTTTTATTAATCCTGTTATTTGCGCTTACCGGTTTCATGGGCTACCATGCATCGAAGGTGGAAATGAGTTATGATTTTACCAATGCGATCCCTACGGATAATCCCAAATATATGGATTACCAGAACTTTAAATCCATGTTTGGAGAAGATGGTAATTCAATGATGTTAGGTATCCAAACGCCAGACTTTTTCAGATACGAAATTTTCAATGACTATGTGGCTATGTCTGAAGCGATAGGCAAGGTGAAATCTGTTGAGAATGTATTAGGCATACCCATAACTGTTCAACTGGTACAGGATAGCGCGAAGAAACTGGGAGCTGCAAAGATATTCCCCAGCCCGGTTAACCCCGGAGATATGGACAGCCTGCGGAAAGTTTTTTATAATCTCCCTTTTTATAAAGGCCTTTTATATAATCCGGAAACCAATGCTTATGTAATGGCTATCCGGATCAACAAGCAGACACTGGCTTCGAAAGACCGTACGCGTGTCATCAATGAGATCATTGCTATCGGCGATGCTTTTGGCAAGAAGCATAATATTGAGATGCATTATTCCGGGCTCCCTCATATCCGTACGCAAATGGCCAATAAGGTGCAGCATGAGCTGAAGATTTTTCTTTTGTTGTCCTTTGCACTTACCGGTGTTATCCTGCTGATATTTTTCCGGTCTGTTCTGGCTGTGCTGTCTTCTATGATTGTTGTGGCTATTGGCGTTATATGGTCTTTTGGGACATTGGCATTGTTGGGTTATAAAATCACGATCCTTACCGGTGTTATTCCGCCGCTTGTGGTTATTATAGGTATTCCCAACTGTGTTTATTTCCTTAATAAATACCATGCAGAATATGCCCTGAGTAATGAAAAAGTGCACTCCCTGCGTCATATGGTGGGCAAAATGGGTATTGTCACCCTGTTTACCAATCTGACTGCTGCAATAGGCTTCGGTGTATTCTTCTTTACCAAAAGCATCATACTGAAAGAATTTGGTCTGGTAGCTGGAATAAATATACTGGCATTGTTTTTTATTTCCCTGGTTTTTATCCCGGCCGTTTATAGTTTCTTACCAGCGCCCAATACACGCCATACCAGCTACCTGGAAAGTAAGTGGATGAACAAGTTGCTGGATTCTCTGACTACCCTGGTTTTTCATAACCGCAAGGCATTATACCTGCTGACCATTCTGGCATGCGTTGTAGCTACTGCCGGTATGATGCGCCTGAAAGCCGTTGGACATATAGTTGATGATCTGCCACACTCCGATAAGATATATACCGATCTTAAATTCTTTGAGCAGAATTTTAAAGGGGTAATGCCTTTGGAAATTATAGTGGACACCAAAAAGAAATACGGAGCTTTATTGTCGCTGGATACCTGGGAGAAACTGGATTCTTTGACCAGCATATTGGAAAGCCGCCCGGAGATCGGCTCTGCATTAACTTTAATCAAAGGCATTAAGTTTGCAAGACAGGGCTTTACCGGAGGAGATTCATCGAACTACCGCCTGCCGGATCAGATCGAGTTCGGTGCGCTACGGCCGACGCTGATCAGTATGTTGCGCAAAAGGGACAATTCATCGGAGAATGAAATGTCGAAACTGTTAAACTCTTTTGTGGATACCAATATACAGCATGTACGTATCAGTGTTAATGTTGCGGATATAGGCTCTGTAGCTATGCCTAAACTATTGGATGAAATAAGGCCGCAGGCGGAGCAACTGTTTGATACGGCAGACTACGGACTTACATTCACCGGTACAAGTATTACTTTCCTTGAGGGTAGTAAGTTTATTATCAACAGTCTTAGGGAAAGTCTGATGTGGGCATTCGGTATGATCCTTGTCTGCATGGTGGTATTATTCCGGAACTGGCGCATCGTACTGATCGCTGTGGTGACCAATGTAGTGCCCCTGTTAATCACTGCGGGTATAATGGGCTGGATGAATATACCTTTAAAGCCCTCTACCGTACTGGTATTTAGCGTTGCCTTGGGTATTACTGTAGATGTTACCATACGTTTCCTGGTCA
The DNA here is from genome assembly GCA_040392805.1 of Taibaiella helva. GTDB lineage: Bacteria > Bacteroidota > Bacteroidia > Chitinophagales > Chitinophagaceae > Taibaiella > Taibaiella helvus_B. The sequence continues at coordinate 2,791 of JBEBVI010000193.1, read as the reverse complement.
ATTTTAAACAGGAGCTTGCCACTCATAATGAAGATATAGAAGTGACCGTAAGGCGTAGTATCAGGGATACCGGTTTGAGTATTATTTTTACTTCACTTATACTAATGGCCGGCTTCGGTGTGTTTGCCGTATCGGAGTTTGAAGGTACTAAGTCGCTTGGATATCTTACTTCTCTTACCTTATTCCTTGCTATGGTCTTTAACCTGACCTTGCAACCCGCACTACTGCTATGGATGGATAAAGCAAAAAAGAAAAAGCAAGATAGATAACCGGTCAGCTATGCGAAACTTGAAAGTTTCGCATAACCCATTATATTGCCTTCGGCAATCCTGCCATATTTATATATTAGCACATTCTTTTCCCTTGAATCAAACATACCAAAATCAGGAACTATGATTTTTCTATTGGTATAGGATATGTTGTTGTGACTATTGCTGAAAGCAATATAATAGCTCTGCAACTTAGCGTCTCGCATAGCAAGAGTTTTGTATGGCATAAGCAACGATAGTCGGAAACCGTATATAATATTCTGTGATAGTGTATAAATATTATATTGCCAATTTTACCTGTCAGGAGTGATTATTTTTTTGAGAATGTTTTTATGATTTTTTCTACTTTAATAAGATTGTTGTTTTCATCTGTTATGTATAACAAATAAATACTTTCAGGCAATTCACCAATTGAAATTTGTTTTGTATCGCTGTTTTGTCTTAGTATTTTCCCTTCCATTGTGGTAAGAATAATACTTACTTTTAGGGACGCATCTATATAAATGGTTCCATAAGCAGGATTGGGATATATTTTTATTTGCGGTTGTAGCTCATGTGATTCTATGCCTACAATATTTCTTACTGCATAAGTATCTGAGGTGTCGATACAACCATCTTCATTGGTTACAATAACCTGGTAATCTCCATTTTCTTTTAATTTATAAGTACTGTCATTTGCACCGTTAATCAGGTTGCCGTCCTGGAGCCATTGATAAGTAGAGTAAGGCTCTGTTGTACCTAATTCATTTTCGTTTATGTTAATTACCGGATCCAGCTTATAGAAGGTAAGACTGAGGACAATCTTACTGGAAGAATCGCATCCGTTAGGATTGGGTAGCGTATAGAATCCACTTTCCTTATAAGTTATATTTTCATACACAAATGGCTTGCATGTGCTTTCTATAATTGTATCGGATAAACTACACCATTTCATCTTATGTATAAAGCCGTTTGCATTAGTGGTTATGGGAGCTACTTTATAGCCGCTGCCATGAGGGTCAAAGTTTACGGTATCATTTATTGTGATCCCACCATTAAGAAGCTTAGAGAATGAGCCTCCCGTATATACATTTCCTGTGTCGTCAACTATAATGGTGCAACTCAGGTTTCCACCATTTTTTTTCATCCATTCAAGCTTCCCTGAAGTATCTAACTTCACAATGAAGCCTTCTCCTGCCGGAGGGTTTGCTGTAGTTGTTTCAATAGTATCTTCGGGTTGGAAAAACTTGAGGCTTCCTCCAAAATATCCTGTAGCATATATACCTCCTGCCTGTTGTATGCCTGTTGCGACAGACCAGGCATATACACCGACGCTGGCATTCAATTGCCTGGCCCATCTGAACGCGCCGGAGCTGTCAAGTTTTAGAATAAATGCTCCTGAAAAATAACTTGGCGAAGGTGTGTTGGGAACAAGGTAAGATTCTACACTAAAAACCCCCGGACCAGGATCGAGGTCTGCTTTTCCTGTAAAGATACCACAAGTATATACAGCTCCGCTTTCATCTGTACTTATTGAGAAACCCTGATCGGCCTTTTCTCCACCAATTTGCCTGGCCCATATAAAATTGCCGGCACTATTTAACTTGGATATAAAAACACCCACATCTCCTAATGAAGACATAAGAAAAGTGTCGGTTGTCCCGGCCCCAGGGTTAAAATCTCTGTCCTTGCCGGAAAAATCCCCTGTTATCAATATATTTCCCCCGGAGTCTGTTATAATAGCTCTACCTTCTGCACCTTTCCATCTTTTTTCCCATTCAATACCACCTGTACCATTAAGTTTCAATGCATATGCATAGAAGTCTGCAGGAGCCCCTCCATCGTCATCATCGTCCGAATTACCCGATCCCTCATGTATGATACCTGTAGCAAAAATATTCCCGGTCTGATCAGTGGCGATCCCATTCAACTTTTCGTCATTAGCATCCCCTATTCTTTTTCCCCAGATATATTGGCCGGAAGAATCAAGTTTTATGATAAAAATATCATTCTGCCCGGCGGATGTTACCCATGTTGAACCTGAGCCTGGATCTAAATTAAACTTGTCCTCAAAATATCCTCCTAACAATATATCTCCTGAAGCATCCACACTGATTGCGGTTATAACAGAAGTTGTGGCTGAACCCAATTGCTTTACCCAGATCAGGCTCCCCTTATTGTCAAATTTGGAAACAAAATGTCTTCCATTCAATTGATTAAGTGTGTTCACGCCCACGCCGGGATCAAAATCTACCACCCCTGAAAAATCGCCGACATTATATATATTACCGCTTTTATCAATTGCTAATGTTTTACTTTTATAAGGCTCGCCACAATACGCATAAAACGTTGTACCATCAACACCGGCAATTTGGTTTACCCAGTCAAATACAACAGACTGTGCATTGCTATCTGTAAAATAGCCAATAAGCAGAGTCAGACAAACCAGGTTTTTTTTGAACGTAACGGCAAGCCGGCGCTTCATTAAATTACCTGATCTGAGAATGAGTTGATTTCTTTTCATAATTCCGAATTTTAAAAAA
>JBEBVI010000192.1:0-7753 GCA_040392805.1 Taibaiella helva | reverse complement strand
ATACAGCAGTAGCTGCTGGCCGTAGCTTTCGAAGCAGGGGAAAAGAAAAGCAAGCAGGGCTGCAAATAATAGTTGATGTGTATTTTTAATTTTCATAACACGGGTCTTTTTATAAGGAAGTAAGTAATGATCAAATCTGCTTTGTGGGCTTGCAACAAATTTACAATATTTATTAAATAATACGCTACTTAATAAGCAGCCCTATTATTTCACACAAAGAAACAAAGAGTTGCGACGAGACAAAGATTCTAATTGATCTCTTATGTACCGTAAAAGAATGGCATAGCTGATATTCATTTTCCTCTTTTTTCCGATCCCCGCTTCTCTCCCCCATTGTCATGCCGTAGGCATCTCATTCGTGCTTACTCCGCTATAAGCATGTAGCACATTGACTCAAATCTTTCTATACTTTTTATGTTATATCTATTTTCCTTTTCGACATTTTTTATATTTTACATCATTATAGTATCTATTCTTATTCATTCAAAATATTAATGAGCTATGCAAAAGATAAAATTTACATCATACCTGCTGCTGATTTGCCTTTTTATAAAATCTATACCTGTATACAGCCAGCAGCAAGCTGTTTTTACAATGAATATGGGCGGAGTATTATATTCTTTAGATGTATTAAATTGTACTACCAGGCCCATAGATTCAACCAGAATGCCATTTCAGGATATTGCCTTTACTGCTGATGGCAAGCTTTGGGGAATTACTTCTGAAGAAACAGGTGGGGGGCTATATGCGATAGATACGACCAATGCTCAGTCCACATTTGTTGGTATTACCTCCGTTTATGGAATTTCTTTAGTTGCCTTAGATGATTCTACTTTGCTGATGGAGAGTAACAATAAACTTTACGGTATTCGAACCAATGATGCATACACCTATTTCATTGACAGCATTGGATATTCTGCCATGGGAGATATGGCGTGGCATAATAACGATTTGTACCTGGCCAGTGACAGCCTTTTAGTCAAAGTTGTATTCAATGGACATTTTGATAAAGTAGAAAGTGCCATTCCGCTAAATAGTACGAGCAACCCCATTCCACACTGTAAAGGATTAGCTACTGTTTACTTTGTCGACTCCGGCTCTACAATAGTAGGTTTTCCCGCATCAGATAGCGGTGATGCAGACGCTTACAGGTTTAATCTTGAAGACGGATCCTATCAAAAAATCTGCTCCTCACTATTTCCAAAAGGTCCGGCTCCGGGAGCCGCTTCAATACACAAGTACCCTAAACATCCTCTTACTTCAATTAAAGGACAAACAAGATCAAGTGCCTTGTTTAATCTCTACCCTAATCCAACCTCAAGCTCAGTATTTATACAGCTTAATGATATCAAAAGAGGAAACCATACCAAACTCATGATCTATGACTATACCGGCAGGTTATTATCACAGCAAAATATAAAGCATCATGAAAAAGCACAGACTGACTTAAGCCGATATAATTCCGGAGTATATTTTATCCGTATCCTTAGTGAAGAAAAAGATTGGGGTATGCAAAAAATAATAAAGCATTGACACATCTCCTGTGCAGCTAAATCCTAAAAGTAAAAAAGCAGGAAGCCCCAACCGGTTTCCTGCTTTCTCTATAACTCAGGCTTCCGCATGCAACCTGACCTTCAGGTTATGCATAGCCGGTGTAACTCTCAACTGGCAGGCCAGGCGGGAGTTGGGCAGCAGATCCGGCAGGGTGTCCAGCATGGCATACTCGTCGTCGCTCATTTCTGAAAGCTGCTCCTCGCCCTCCAGCACATCCACGCAGCAAGTGGCGCACAAGGCCATTCCGCCACAGGTAGCCTGTACATCATAGCCATTGGCCACAAGCAATTCCATCAGGCTAAGCCCCATATCCGTAGGACATTCCATCGGGTTCACCGTACCCTCCCTGTCCTCCACAAATACCGTAATCATGCTGTCTGTCATAAATCCACTTTAATATGCCGGCAAAGGTAAAAAGTCAAAATTTAAAAGACAAAACAGATCAATACCTTTTGTCCTTCGTATGTTGTTGGTGATAAGTAACCGTGTCAAAATAACTTCCCGGTTTCAAAGTCTGGGAGATGCCTCCACTAAGCTCGCCCTGAGCATAGCCGAAGGGGTCGGCATGACGGTACTTACTTCGACACAGCTCAGTACAAGTGAGGTAATTATTTTGACTATTATACTAACACACAACAACGGCGGTGAAAGAACCTCACCCCTTCTCCGGAGGGGCCGGGAGAGGCCAAAACCTTTGCTCCGTTGCTCTTCTTCGTATCTTTGCGTGAAACTAAAACTCGCTTATCCCATTCACTGTTGTATACTTCATCGTATACTTTATACCGGGGTTGATGTATTTATACACACTATGGCTCATCAGCGCTGCCTCGTGGAAACCGCACAGGATCAGCTTCAGCTTGTTTTTGTACGTATTAATATCGCCAATAGCCCAGATACCGGGTATATTGGTGGAATAATCTTCCGTATTTACCTCAATAGCGTTCTTGTCAATATTCAGGTTCCAGTTTTCTATAGGCCCTAATTTAGGACTTAGCCCGAACAGCGGGATCAGGTAATCGGTAGTGATGGTCTTCTCTTCTTTCGTTTTGCTGTCCTGCAGTGAAACGCTGTGTAGCGAACCATTGCCATGCACCTGTGTCAGGTTGCTGTTCAGGATCAGGTCGATCTTTCCCTCTTCTGCCAGTTGCATTACTTTATTTACAGAATCGGGCGCACCACGGAAGCTCTCGCTACGGTGCACTAAAGTCACTTTTTTCGCGACTTCAGCCAGGTATATGGTCCAGTCCAGGGCGCTGTCGCCCCCGCCGGCCAATATCATATTTTTATCGCGGTAATGCTCCGGGTCCAGGATCATGTAGTTGACTCCTTTACCGTTTTCAAACTTTTCCAGTCCTTCCACAGCCGGTTTGCGGGGCTCAAAGCAACCTAAGCCACCGGCAATCACCACGGCTTTGGCTTCTACCTGCGTACCCATATTGGTGGTCAGCACAAAGTCGGCTTCCCCTCTTTTCTCCAAACCCTCTACACGCTCGCCTAAGGTAAACGACGGGTGAAAGGGCGCGATCTGCTCTTTAAGATTATCTATAAGCTCCTGGGCCAGTACCGATGGATAGCCCGGGATATCATATATCGGTTTCTTTGGATATATCTCAGATAATTGCCCGCCAACCTGCGGCAGGTAATCGATAAGATGGCAACGCATTTTCAATAACCCTGCTTCAAATACGGCAAACAATCCCACGGGGCCGGCGCCGATTATGGCTATATCAGTCTGTATCATTTTCGAAATTTGGCTGCAAAATTAAGCAATCGCTGCCATATACATAACAATAATGTCCTAATTGAAAGTAATTTGCCTATTGGTGCATTCTATATTTTACAGAAATATGACATTATATAGCATTACACATAACAATATATCTTGGACAGGAGTTTAAAGGCATGCTGTAACGGCAACCTTGATTAAGGTTGCTAAACAACTGTGTTTTATTTACGTAGAATGGGCAATCCTTTATCATCCTGTTGGTTACAGAAAGATACTATCGGCACTTAAACATGCTTTGGTTCGGGTATATTATTAACGGCAGAGTAGATAAACCTTCAATGAAGCTTCACATACTTTGCCGTTATATAAATATCGATGATGGACAATTTCCTGTTTACTTTTTCATTTTTATTATTTTCTCTGTTTTTAAGAATATATTATTCCCATCGAAAATGCCCAACATATATATGCCATCCGGAAGCTGTTGTATATCTATTTCGTTTTTACCGGCAGACCGCAACAGCTCTTTACCATCAATGCTACTCAAAACAATATTTAATGTTTCCGGGTACCTGATGATTATTTTATTACTTGCCGGGTTAGGGTACACTATTATCCGGCCGGGAACATCTAATCCGGGTATGCTGACCACGTTTTTTATTTCATAAATATCGGAAGTATCCACACAACCGTATTCATTTGTAACGATTACGCGATAGTTGCCATTTTCCGTTACCCTATATTCAGCATGAGTCGCCCCTTCGATTAACGTATCATTTAAAAGCCACTGGTAACTGGTATAAGGTTTGACCGTACGAAGTGTAAAGCTATCATCTACGCTAATAACCGGGATATCGGGCGGCAGTACAAATACATCCATGATAATGGCCTCACTGGTATCATTGCATATAACCACCTTTACACTTATTTCTCCTCCTTCCGTATCATTAACAATGTTAATGCTATTACTGTCACTGTTGCCTTGCCAACCGGGAGGAAGTGTCCATATATACGTTTCTGCGTTCTCAACCGGCAGAATAGAATAAGTTTCATTGTTATAGGCGCAGATACTGTCGGGACCAGTAATGTCTATAGCGGGCGAAACCGAAGCCAGGCAGAATTTGGCAAGGAACGGGTAATAGTTATACAATGGCGTATTAGGATCCGGGAAAGTATCCAGGTGACTGCCAGGGGTAGCTATCCCACTATGGCTATTGGTACATCCGGCGAGATATACCATACCGTAATGATCTGTTGCAATACAGGTTCCAATATCTCCATCGCTACCGCCAAAATAAGTGCCGTACAGAAGTTTCCCTTCCGGGCTGAATTTAGCTAAAAACGCATCTCCCCAGGCACCTAAGCTATTGCCTCCATACAGCCTTTGATAAGCATCAGCCGTAGCAATATTTGCCGTACTTTCCGTGGAGCCGGTAATATAAATACTGTTTGAATTACCGCAAACGACAGAAGGAGAAACATCCCTGGCTTCATCCTCGCTTCCGCCATAATAAGTGCCCCATATTTTCTGTCCCTTACCGTCAAATTTCATAACAAATACATCACTGCCCCCGCCCATTGTGGCCTGATGACTACCCGGGGTAGCTATACCGGAATTACTATTAGTTCTACCGGCAAGGTAAATATTTCCTCCATCATCACAATTGATCATATGACCTTCTAAACTATATTCGTCCTCAATGCCACCGATATAAGTAGACCATGCTCTATCACCGCTTTTATCAAATTTAGCCAGAAAGAGATCGTACCCGCCGGCTATCTTATCCTGGTAAGAGCCCGGGGTAGCTATGCCGGACTCACTTTCCGTACCACCGGCAATATATACATTTCCATCCATGTCACAGGTTACAGATAAGGAGCCTTCAACACCTTTATTTCCCCTGTAATAAGTTGCCCATTCCCTTACGCCGTTATTGCCGAATTTTGCCAGGAAAGAGTTACTCCCCCAGCCGTTTATCGTTCCACCATACGCGTCCTGGAACGAGCCTGGGGTAGCTATATTATTTGTGCTCCATGTCATGCCTGCTAAATAAATAGAATTACCGTCACTCGCAATATAAGGATAGGATTCTTCATCGCTTCCTCCGTAATAAGTAGCCCATTGCCGCGCACCTGAACTATCAAACTTCACTAAAAACGCATCACCACCACCTGACAATGAGGGTTGATAGCTGTTATTAGTAGCGAGGCCAGTAGAATACGCAAGGCCGGAACAGAAAATATTCCCTAATGTATCCAATGCTATTCCAAAACCATACTCCTCAGAGCTTCCTCCATAGTAGGTTCCCCACTGCCGAACGCCTGCTGCATTAAATTTAACAATAAAAGCATTGACCATTCCCGCTATATTAGTTTGAAAGCTTCCGGCAGTTGCAATATTCATCAAGCTGCTTATGTTTCCGATTCCATACACCTCTCCTTTTTTATTGGCTTCCACCGAGCGAAAGGCATCAAAAAAACCATCGCCTCCAAAGTAAGTAGCCCATTCAATTGTCGGGTCAATAGTCAATGTTCCCTGATAATCACCCGTTTTAAAGCTTACTACATTTCCTTCCAAATCAAAACGGGAATTGACTTTTTCTCCATTTTCCCCAAAACTATAAGGTGCATTTTCCGTAATACTGCCCAGGAGTGTATTTGCGGTAAGACTGCCATCGTTGTTGAGTTTTAGGGAAATAGCGCCATTGTATCTCATTTTTATATCCGAAACTTTACCGCCAGGCCTGACAATAAAATCATGTTCCAACTTACCTTTATTATTAAAGTAAAACACCCAATCAATATTCGGATAGACATTTTCATAAGTCAGCTTACTGTACGAATAAGCTTTAACGCCTTCGCTGCTGTTATTTTTATTTACCCAGGGTAAAAAGTATCTTTCGTAAAAGTTTTGCTTTCCTTCAACAACAACCGGGGCATTCCTATTTCCGCCTATAAGCTCTACATCCACCCGGAACATGTCTACCTGAATACTTTTTTTATTCTTCCTGACAGAGCCGGTTCTGACATTGTGGGCATCGTCCTGCAAAACCGGTAATTCTTGCCCGATCTGAGTAACTTTTGACCATTGATAATGGATTTTCCCTTTTCCCAGGAAAACATTTAACCCATTGCCTGCTGGTATACGAAAATCGATATCTGTACGGGGATGATAAAACTGATCCGTGATTTGTCCGCTGTTTTCTATAAAGTATAAAGAAGAACCTGTTGTAAAGCTTTCCGGTGAACGTGCCGATAGATTTCCCGGTGCACATAAGACATTCCACAATACGGTAATAGTAAGTAAGATTTTTAATTTCATATTATCCTGAATTATAGCGTTAAATAATGGCCTGATCATAGGCGGTGCTTGAAAAACATTTTGAATTCACCTGAATTCATCTACTTTATGGCTATTTTTGACAAAGCTATTATATACCTTCATGTGAAGGAAATATCTACATACTCAAATAGTTTACTTTGAGTACATGTACTCAAGGTCATATTTCATAACCTCCTTATTATGTCATGTAGAAAAGCCATCCTGCTTCTCTTTTATAGCCATTGGATATTGGCGGCCATATTGCCCGCTACAACATGCCCTGCACAGGAATATAAGACCCTGCATATTAACCCGTTCCCAAAAACAGCGGATACAATTGCTATCCGGGAAAAAATAAAGACAGCAATAAAGCTGAAATACACCGATTGGGAAAGCGCCGAACAATTATTAGATGAAGCCCTGTATCTTAGTAAAAGAAATAATTCTAAAAATACGATCACACCATTGCTTCAGATAGGCGCTGTCTATTATGAAAAAGGACATTATGTTAAAGCATTGGGTATATTCCGTGATGCACTAAGATTTACAGAACAGCATCCGCACACCCCAGAATATATAAGTAAGATATACGTATGCATTGCAGGTTCCTTCTTCAGCCAAAGCGTATACGATTCCGCCATCTTTTATACATTAAAAAGCCTGGATCAGGATCCGTCCGGTAAAGCAAGTTCCTACCCCAACATTGCTATGATATGGATAGATCTGAACGAATATGACAAGGCACTTCAGTATCTGAAAGAGGCCGAAGGAATGCTATCTGAGATCAGGGAGTTATCTGATAAAGAAAGAGTGACCAGCCAGATCAACCTGGGCTTAGCCATAGCTTATGCAGGAAAGAAGGAATGGGAAAAAGGAAGGCACTACGCACTAAAAGTCATTAATGATAAAGCCATCTACCCCTCCTACATCAGCAATGCTCATTCTATAATCGGTTACATTTACCTTTTCCGGGAGCAGCCGGAACCGGCAAAAGCTATTTATTATCTGAAAAAAACGCTAAGCATCGGCCACGGGAATACCAATCTTTTTATCAATACGCATCTCAACCTGGGTGTGGGCTACATGTTCCTTAACGACGAAGTTGTTTAAACTTTTACTTTTCTACAGAATAAAGTTATCAAAGCGAGCCA
>JBEBVI010000191.1:0-7787 GCA_040392805.1 Taibaiella helva | reverse complement strand
TGGAATATTCTACCGGCATGGCGTTAGACCATAATGGCAATATTTATCTTTCGGGCTATGGCAAGTCGGCTGGACTGGGTACGCCCGGAGTGCATCAGGATACGCTTAATAAATTAAATAATTTTGATGGCTATTTGGTTAAGTTTGATCCATCAGGGAACCGTATCTGGCATACTTATTATGGTGGGGCAATGGACGATATTATCTATGGTGTGGCCTGCGATAACAAGAATAATGTATATATCACCGGTTATAGCTCTAGCCCGACCTCTATAGCTACCTCCGGATCTTTTCAGCCTGCTTTTGGAGGCGGTTTTGATGCCTTTCTGGTTAAGTTTGATAGTACAGGAAAACGTATTTGGGGTACTTATTTCGGAGCTAACGGGTCTGATTATGGCAACGCTGTTACCTGTGACTATGATAATAATATTTATATCTGTGGCAAAACCGGCAGCATTGTTGGGATCGCCACTCCCGGCAGCCATCTTGAACAGAATTATGGCCTGTCGTTTGGAACCTTCTTCTATGGTTCTGCGGCTTTTCTTGCCAAATTTACTTCTGACGGTAGCCGTATCTGGAGCACTTATTATTCCGGAGGCGTAGCCGAAGGCAACGATGTTGTATGCGATCCATACTATAATGTATATATGTCCGGAAGGACAGTAAGCGATAGCCTGTACACTGCAACCCCAGGAAGCCACCAGGAGAAATCAGGGTCTATTCAAGACGGTGATGCCTTCCTGGTAAAGTTTGATAGCGCAGGAAAGCGTCAATGGGGCACTTACTATGGCGGCGGCCGTAGCGAGGATTATATGGCAATGGACTGCAACAGTAAGTACGTTTATCTCACCGGCCAGACAGCAAGTAATGACAATATATCCACTACAGACGCACCCTATCCTAAATATAACGAAGTATGTACTGCCGCCGGATGTTATCCAGACATTTTTATCGCTAAATTCGACACTGGCGGAACACGCCTGTGGGCTACCTACTACGGAACGTCCAGATACGACCACCAGGCAAGTATATCGGCCGATGAATACGGCTGCTTTTATGTAGGCGGCTCTACTACCAGCAGAGACAGCATTGCTATGGGCGATGTACACCAGGATACTATCTATTCGGTAGGGGAATATGAATATGACGCTTTCCTCCTGAAATTTTACGATTGTCCCGATGCGCCCGATGTACCAGCTATAACGGGTAACGATACAGTATGCGCAGGTAGCATACAGGAGTATATAGCTGTTGGTGCTTCAGGAGGGGTTAACTTTGTATGGGAGTTCCCCGATGGCTGGAACGGGAACACGGACGGCGATACTGTTACCCTTAAGGTACCGGAAAGCAGTGGCCGCCATCCTATCCGTGTAAGAGCTACTGCTTTTTGTGAAAAACGTCTGCTTACCGGAGATGCACAAACATTAGATATCTATGTGCCGGATCTGATTGAGGCTGAAATCACCGTTGAGGGCTATACCTTGGGCACTACAGTAAGCTACGCCACTTATCAGTGGTTCAGAGATGAAGTATTGATACCCGGAGCCACCGGAGCCACTTATGAGGTAGCGGAGAATGGTAGTTACTCGGTAATAGTAACAGATGCATTCGGATGTACAGATACCTCAGATGCCTATGTGGTATCTAATGTAGGCATAGAGCATTCCAAAGATGCTGCCGGTATTCATATTTACCCGAATCCTGCACGGGATGGCATCAATATAGATGCGCCTTTCTCAACCGTTATTGTACTATTCGGGCTGGATGGCAGGGAAGTGCTCAGGCAAGAAGGTGGTCAATACGTGAACCTGGCGCATATACCGGAAGGGGTTTATCTCATAGTTGTTTCAGATGCTTCGGGTGTTATGAAGATACGTCGGAAGCTAGTTATAGCAAGAGAATAAGCTTTTAAACTCTCGGAACTGCCCAAAGTCAATTCACTCAAAAGCTGTTTCTTTTCTGCTTGCCACGAATGCACTAATTTTCACTAATATTATATTCGTGCTCATTCGTGTATTCGTGGCTATATATCAATCACGTTTTCTTATGCTTCTTTTTTGCCGCAGGAAATAAAACATTATTCAGGATCAGCCTGTACCCCGGTGAAGTAGGATGCAGGGACAGATCTGTCGGTGGGTCACCAATCTGATGCTGGTAATCTTCCGGATCATGGCCGCCGTAGAAAGTAAATGTACCGTTTCCATAATCACCGTGTATATACTTAGCTTCATTAATGGCTTTGCTCTCGCCCATGACCAGGACATTGCTTTTGATGTATTCCTTTCTGAATGCAGTAGTCTGTCCCATAAATCCTTTAATAGTAGTAGTATGGTTCTGGCACAACATTGTAGGAACCGGATCAAATTTTGCCGAGAAAGTAAATAAAGTAAAATAATCTATATTCATGGGGACTCTGCGGAAGCGGGCATCATTATCTATGCTTGAATATTCATATTCAAAAGGATTTGTTTCCAGTGTAAAGTCTTTAAATGCAAAGCACGCACTATAATTTAACTTTTGCTGCGCCTGTGGATCCATGCCATCACCATCGAATGGAACCTCGCAAATATCTACACCTTCTGCCGCCAGGGCAATATCATAGCTGTCGGTGGCGCTGCACATAGCAAAAAGGTAGCCTCCTCCGGCAACAAAGCCCTGTATTTTTTTAGCTACGGCCAGTTTTAGCTGCGATACTTTCTTAAAGCCGTGCTTAGCCGCCATATCCTGTTGCATCTTTACATCCTCTATATACCATTTCTGATCTTTATAGGATGCCCAGAACTTCCCGAACTGGCCGGTGAAATCTTCGTGATGCAGGTGCAGCCAGTCATATTCATGCAGCTTATCCTCCAGCAGTTCATCGTCATATACTTTATCATACGGAATTTCCGCATAGGTAAGCGCCATGGTCACGGCATCGTCCCAGGGTAGTTTGCTTTTTGGGGTATAGACGGCAATTTTAGGTGCTTTCTCTAATTTAATCACATCACCATTATAATCAGGGTCGGCTATTTTTTGCAGGACACCTTCATACTGGGCATCGGGCAATATATTATAACTTACCCCCCGTAGTTTGCAGAATCGTTCTAAAGCTGCATTTTGCTCCATGGCAAAAGCGCCACCGTCATAGTTTAAAAGCCAGTCAACAGTAACACCAGCCTGCAATGCCATATAGGCAATACCATAAGCTTTTAAATGATTGGCCTGGTCATCTGCGTTCATGGGTATATATAACTTTCCTGCTGAAGCGGGCGCTGTCCATAGCAGTGCCAGCACAACGGCTATCCGGATTTTACGAAACATAACGCAATTTAGTGATTATTGGAGGAATATAATGTCCTGCTGTCCAATCTTTAACTGTAATGAAGATATACCTGAGACAATCTGTGTATTTTTGTGCCAATTCTATGCTCATGAGAAATGATCTGATCAAGTACTGTCTGATAGCTTTAGGAGCTGCCGTTTTATTCATTCCTTTTTTAGGCCAGGTACATTTGTTTGATTGGGATGAAGTCAATTTTGCAGAATGTGCCAGGGAGATGCTGGTGACCAAAAGCTATTTGCGGGTACAGGTCGACTTTCAGCCTTTTTGGGAAAAACCCCCGGTATTTATCTGGATGCAGGCTTTATGTATGCATGTTTTTGGTGTCAATGAATTTGCAGCGCGTTTACCCAATGCGCTTGTAGGGATATTTACTTTATGCTCCTTATTTTATATCGGTAAAAAGGTGATCAATGAGCGTATGGCCTGGTGGTGGGTTATCATTTATGCCGCTAGCTGGCTTCCGCATTTTTACTTTAAAACCGCCATTATCGATCCTACTTTCAACCTTTTTATTTTCCTGTCTTTTTTCCAGGTTTTTCTTATAAAAAACGGAAAACGAAAGTTGCTGCATGCAGTGCTGGCGGGTATATTTATAGGTATTGCCGTATTAACCAAAGGGCCGGTTGCTATATTAGTCTGCGTCCTATCTTTGGCGGTATACTTGGTCTGGAACAGAGGATTAAGAGGCTATATGTGGTATCATTTTGTGATAATAGTTGTAGCCTGTTTGTTAACAACCTCCCTATGGTTTGGCGTGGATATCTTGCAGAACGGGTGGTGGTTTACTCAGGAATTTATAGCCTACCAGGTTCGTCTTTTCCGGACTGAAGATGCCGGGCATGGTGGTCCGTTCTATTATCATTTTATCGTATTGCTTGTTGGTTGTTTCCCGGCGAGCGCTTTCCTGTTTCAATACCTGAAGCGACAAAACGAACAGGTAGCGGTTACGGAATTTACAAAATGGATGTGGATATTATTATGGGTAGTACTGATACTGTTTTCTATAGTAAAGACAAAAATTGTGCATTATTCCTCTCTTTGCTATTTCCCCATTACCTTTCTCGCGGCGGTACAGGTAAGCCGGATAGATGCGGGAGCGGTCAGCCTGCAACGGGTTGTTAAGATGCTAATAATGTTGATAGGGGTGTTAATTGGCCTCGCGTTATTGGCGCTGCCGGTTATTGGTATGCATAAGGAAATACTGATCCCTTATATTGATGATGATTTTGCTGTAGCGAACTTACGGGCAAATGTAGTATGGGGTTATGAAGAATGCCTGGTGGGCTTATTGTATTTAGTTGGTGTTGCGGTGTCGCTGTACCTTGTTAAGAAATCATTCAGAAGAGGGATGTTGCTCCTGTTGGTGACCCATATTTTTACTATTCAACTGACTATGACCTGCTTTGTCCCTAAAATTGAAAAATACACCCAAAATGCAGCCGTTCGCTTTTATAAGGCGCTGTCAGGGCAGGATGTGTACCTCCAGCCTTTGGGATTTGTAAGCTATGGTTATTTGTTTTACTCCCAAAAGCACCCCCATGTTCACCCGGATTATTATAAAAATAAGCTGGAATTTCTTTTAGACAGACCAGTTGATAAGCCGACCTATTTTATTACAAAAAGCACGATGGAAGAGGAATGGTCAAAGCATCCCAATTTGAAAAAGATAGGATCTTCCAATGGTTATGTGTTTTTTCAGAGAAAATAAATATAGAAATTTGCTGTTAACTGACGGTGGTAATCCATTTTCGTGTACTTTTTTTGAGTATTTTGCGAACCCTTTTACGGGGTGTATTTACTAAATATTGAGTTAAGTAGAGTTTATAGTAATATCTAAATGTTATCTTTTTGAATATCAGGTATTTACTGTTTTATTTTTACTTAACGTTAATCTAATTTATAATGAAGCGGTTACTATTCTTCCTTCCTCTTTTATTTTTTGTCCTGCCCGGTTCTATGGCGCAAAAAGTTAAAGATGTAATAAGCTGGAAATATGATATAAAGAAAACCGGTGACAGCACTTTTGATGTTTCCATAAAAGCCTCCATGAAGGAGGGCTGGCATATTTATACTGCTACACCGTTGGGGGACGGATCGCAAATACCGACAGAGATCAAATTTGATAAAAATCCGCATGTCAGGTTAGTGGGTAAATTAACCAATAATGGGAAACCTGTTACCGAGTATATAGATGTGTTGGAGTATTCTATCCAATACTATAAACATGAAGTCACTTTTGTTCAGAAAATTGTTGCTACGGCTAACACGTTATTGAAGGGCAATGTTGTCTTCCAGATCTGTAATGATGAAACCTGCCTTCCGATGGAACCGGAAAGATTCCAACTGAAAATAGAAGGCCTGACCTCAACGGCACCGGATACTATAGTGGCTGATGTGGACACAGACACTGTTGCAGAAGCACAGGTATTAGCTCCAGCAGTTAATGAAGATACCACGTCTGCCGCAGTAGCGCCGCAGGTTGCCGCAGCCGGCGGTAATGATGGGCATACTGACCTGGAAAAAAGTTCATTGTGGGAGCTGTTTATAGCCGGGTTTGTAGCCGGGTTTATAGCATTTATAATGCCCTGTATATATGCCATGTTACCTATTACAGTCAGCTTTTTTACCAAACGGAGTAAGAACAGGGCTACAGGAATAAAGAATGCTATTTTTTACTCTCTGTCTATTATTCTTATTTTCACTGCTATAGGGGCACTCGTAACCTTGTTATTCAGCGAAAAAACGATGTACGAGCTGTCTACGAGCATGGGATTCAATCTTTTTGTTTTTATCCTGTTTGTCGTTTTTGGGATTTCGCTGTTGGGCGCTTTCGAGATCACTCTGCCTGCTTCATGGTCCAGTAAGCTGGATTCCAAATCCAATACAAACAGTTTCGGAGGTATCTTTTTCATGGCGTTGGTATTGGTCATTGTGTCTTTCAGTTGTACCTCTGCCTTTATCAGTTCATTGATTGTATATATCGTCAAATCTCAGAACAGCTTAGGTGGCCTCGTGGGCTTTTTCGGCTTCGGGTTGGCTATCGCACTTCCCTTTGCTCTTTGTGCCTTCTTCCCCGGTCTGCTCAATAATATGGCGAAGTCGGGTGGCTGGTTGAATACAGTAAAAGTCACTATGGGCTTTATTGAGCTGGCTATGGCCATGAAGTTTTTGTCGAATATAGATCTGCAATACCACTGGCGCCTGCTGGATTTCGAAGTGTATTTAAGCATATGGATCGTCATTTTCGGGCTGCTTGGGTTTTACCTCCTGGGCAAGCTCCGGTTCTCGCATGATGATGAGCTGCCGAAGAATATGTTCGGCCATACCTATTTATCTGTCCCTCGACTGTTTTTTGCTATGGCTGCGCTGGCGTTTAGTGTGTACATGATACCCGGTCTTTGGGGTGCACCCTTATCGGGGATCAGCGGTTTCCTGCCGGAAAGAAAAACCCTGGATTTTAATATTCATGATAACCTGATCAGTCTGCAGGCCAGTAGCGGCATTGGAGGAAATTCGGGTGCCGGATCAGAAGACGAGGTGATGCCCCAAAAATATACAGGCAGGTTAAAATCTGAACTACCTGGTATACCTACCTTTTTTGATTATGATGAAGCATTGGCCGCTGCGAAAAAAATGAATAAGCCACTGCTGTTAGACTTTACCGGTCATAGCTGTGTTAATTGCCGGAAGATGGAGCGTACTGTTCTGTCAAAACCGGAGGTGCTGAGAGCTATTCGTAAAGATTTTGTATTTGTGAGCCTGTATTGTGATGATAAGACAACCCTGGCCAAAGAAGAGTGGTTTAAGTCAAGCATTGATGGCGCTATGATCACTACGATAGGCGCTAAGAATCTGGAACTGGAGATTACTAAATTCAATGCTGTAGCACAGCCGTTATATGTGTTTGTGGATACAAATGGTAACCTGATAAGGAATGCGGGAGGGTTTGTTCCTGATGTTCAGAGGTTCCTGAATATAATGAAAGAGGTGAAACAGGAGTTTGAGAAGAAGTAGTAGTTGCTGTGTTTCTCGCAAAGGTGCGAAGGAGTTGCTATGGCGTGGCTTTTATTCCTTTATATTCTTGTTGATTACTGTTGCCTGGCTGCCCGGGTAATCTGAAGTCTAAATTTCTGATAGGACATTTTCTAAAGTTGTTGGTTAATTCAAATCCAACTGTTATCTTTGCACTCCTTTCGAAATAAGAGGTTTATTTCAGGAAGAGTGAGTGATTATTTGAGATAGTTCTTTAAAAGATGGATTGGTAGTTCAGTTGGTTAGAATGCCGCCCTGTCACGGCGGAGGTCGCGGGTTCGAGTCCCGTCCAGTCCGCAGAAATTTCCTTTAAACAGGACATTTTAGCGAAATTACACTGGGTATGCAGTGTTTAAGAAACATACATATTTGAATTAAGGATTGGTAGTTCAGTTGGTTAGAATGCCGCCCTGTCACGGCGGAGGTCGCG
>JBEBVI010000190.1:0-7790 GCA_040392805.1 Taibaiella helva | reverse complement strand
TTCCCTTATATTTTTGAGAAATTTAATTGGACTATATAAAAAATATAAATGGTATTATAGCTTGTTTCACCATCCTTAGAAGGAGGATTAAGGAGGAGGCCTGGAACAACGCTGTACAAAATCATCTGGCGAGAAGTATAGTTATTAATAAAATAACTTTCAGAGATGTCATTATGCAATCATCTCTCACGTTCTTTCTCACATCATGACTGCAGCGATAGCAGAGGGGAAATATCTCCACTCCTTTTACATTTCACTTTCGGCTTAATGAACGATCCATCCTAATACGATCCATCCTAATACGATAAAAGGCGCAGGTATTCTGGTAAACTGCAAAAGGCAGAATGTTAGTGCTACGGCTATGTAGTTCATGATATTGAATCCTGTTTTATTGATCTCTAAAAACAGCAAAATACCGGACGCCCATATCACGCCTACTATGGCGGCATGAATGCCTTCCAGTGCCCGGAATATAGCTACGTGCTGCTTAAGGTTCTGGTATATGGGAAACAGGAAAAGAAGTAGTAAAGTGCTGGGCAGGAAGACGGCAATAAGACTTACTAAACATCCCGCTGCCTGCCATGCCGGCCCGTAAGAACTCATGGCCATTCCGCCGATGAAGGCACATACCGAAAAAACAGGCCCGGGCATAGCCTGCACCAATCCAAATCCATTCATGATCTGGTCTGGGGTGATGTATGGCGCCAATCCTCTTTTTCCCGGTAAGGTGACAAACTGAACTATGATCATAGGGATCAAAGCTTGGCCACCGCCGAATACAATACTTCCAAACCGGTAAAAGTTCTCGAATAGATTGGCTATTCTCCTGTGCTCCCATTGCTGTTGCCGGGCTATCTCACTAACGATACCGGCTATGATGAATACGGCCGCAAAAAGCCATAAGTTGATCCAGCGTATCGCTTTGGGTTGCTCTACCTTACTGACAATACGCTTATTGCTGAAATTACTGATAGTGCCGGCAAACAAAAGAATTACGGGAAATATCCACGGTGACTGAATTAAGAGGGTTGCTATAATGCTACCGGCCATGATACATCTGGTCGCTAAATTAGGTGTGTTTCTCTTCATCATACGTACGGCAGCATAGCATACGAAACCTACAGACATAGGCTGGACATATTGAAAGAGGTGCTTTATAGCTTGCGGATCCAGGTAGTACAGTAAGAAGGAGAATGCCGACATTAAAATAGCTGCCGGTAATATCCATACAATAAGTGTGAGAATAGCGAGGGGAATACCCCCTCTTTTCCAGCCGATCAGCATCACGGTTTGCGTAGAAGACGGGCCCGGAAGCATTTGGCAAAATGTATTATACTCGATCAGCTCTTCCTCGGTAACATACCTTCTTTTCTGTACAAATGTTCTGACCATCATACCCAGGTGGCCCTGCGGTCCCCCGAATGCAGTAAGCGAATAGGCAAACACTGCTTTTAAGAAAGGTATATGGCGTAGAAATATCATGGTCAATACACTAACATATAAAGGCTGGGGGGAAATCCGTTCTATAAATCTTTAAGAAGAAATGACTGGTCGGGACGGATTCCTTTCTCTGTATTTTTTAGTGTGCACATTTCATTGTTAGCGTCATGCTCAAAAAATAAGCACCAGTCATTGGCAACCGCTTCCTGCAATAGTATCTTCTTTTCTTTCAGTGTATGTAACGGCCGTGTATCATAGCTCATCACCCAGGGCAGGGGTATATGATGCATGCTGGGCAACAGGTCGGCAGCATACAGCAGGGTTCTTCCTTTGTAGCTGATCTGCGGCAGCATCATAGCTTCCGTATGCCCACTCACAAAGCGTATTTTAATACCCGGCAGCCATTCGGTTCCTTCGTTAATATCAATGAACTGAAGCTGTCCGCTTTCTTCCAGCGGGAGTATATTTTCTTTCAGGAAAGAAGCCTTTTCCCGCTCATTAGGTTGCAAGGCCCAATCCCAGTGTCCCCGGTTGCTCCAGTAAACTGCATTTCTAAATGCCGGAACCAGGCGGTCGCCTTCTCTTTTTACTGCGCCGCCCACATGATCGAAATGAAGGTGGGTTAAAAAAACATCGGTAATATCATCACTATGAAAGCCTGTTGATTGTAACGATTTTTCCAGGCTGTCTGTTCCATGAAGGTAGTAGTGGCTGAAGAATTTCTCATCCTGTTTATTGCCAATGCCAGTGTCTATGAGGATCAGCCGGTTGTCCATGCTGATCAATAAACAGCGCATGGCCCATGTGCACATATTATTTTCGTCGGCAGGATTCAGCTTGTTCCACATGCTTTTAGGAACAACGCCATGCATGGCTCCGCCGTCGAGTTTAAAAAGACCTGTGTTGATCGTATATAGTTGCATAATAACTGATTCGGATTTTATTTTCAGGGATTAAAAGTAATAAATAGAAGCCGCTGTTCCAATTCCTTTTTTTTAGTGTGTGCGACAGTATGAATGTTTCCCGCAAAAGGGCAAGGGAGTGCAACGGGGCAATGATTTTGTTCATAAAAATAAAGGCGCTCTGTTTATGCAGAGCGCCTGTTGTCAGCCATAGTGAATAGAAGCACTAATCGGGTTTCTTGCCGTCAAGGAAAGTATTTATTGTACTTATATTACCTTTTTTCTCATCGTTTACCGCATAGCCGGAAAGAAAGTTTTCGGATGAGTGACTATTGTCGTCAATATTCGTATTGCGCCTCATGTAAGCGGGCACATTTTCGATGTCGTTGGCGTTGTCATGGCTTTGTACATTGAAGCTCATCCTGCGCAGCCGGTCTGCACGTTCTTCGAGCGCTTTTTTTTGCTCTTCAAATCTTCTTTGTTCTTCAATTTCATCTGGTGTGAGATAGCGTTCACCTCTTTTTACAGGTGTTTCCGTTTTTTCCGGGTCATTCTTTATAATAAGCTCCAGCTCCGGCATCCTGGGCTCTTCTTTTGGTTGCTCTTCTTTCGGTACTGCCTGGGGGGGCGGTATCTCTAAGCTGAAAGTAGTTTTGACTTCCGGTGCAGGTGTGGCAGGTTGTGCTGTAGGGATGGTTTGTGCAGCAGGAGCCGGTTGCTCAACTAAAACCGGTGTCATCGGATCTTGCTGGGCTACAGGATGTGCAGCATTGGCAGATACCAGGTTACTGCCCCCTTCCTGGCCTAAAGGGACCACGATTTTTTGTTCTTGGGGAGCCGCTTTTACGGGAATGTCGGCATTTATTTCTTTGTGGTGGAACCCTGTTGCAATGATGGTAACGGAGATACTTTCTCCTAAATTGGTATCGTGACCCATACCTAAGATGATGTCACATGTGTTGCCGGCCTGCTCCTGTACATAGCCTTGTATGATTTCCAGTTCATCCAGTGTATGCTCATGCTCTCCGGGGTTGGATGTTACATTTAACAGGATCCATTTAGCACCTTCAATCTCACTATCGTTCAGCAATGGCGAGCTTAAAGCTTCTTCTACGGCCTGGCGGGCACGGCCTTCGCCTGATGCCATTGCGCTTCCGAGTATAGCTACACCACCGCTTTTCATTACCGTCTGCACATCATTAAAGTCGAGGTTCACCTTACCATCAACGGTGATAAGATCTGTGATGCATTTTGCAGCTGTTGCCAGTACGTTATCTGCTTTGGAAAATGCCTGGGTGAACGGCAGGTTGCCATATTGCTGTCTTAGCTTATCATTCGATATGATCAGTATGGTATCTACATGCTCTCTCATGGATTCGATACCTTCCTGTGCCTGTTTCAGTCTTTTACGTCCTTCATAAGTGAAAGGAGTTGTTACGATACCTACGGTAAGTATACCTAATTCACGGCATACTTTGGCGATAATAGGAGCGCCTCCGGTACCTGTACCACCGCCCATGCCAGCGGTAATGAAAGCCATCCTGGTATTTACCTTAAGGATTTTTGATATCTCGTCTACCGATTCTTCTCCTGCCTGTTTGCCGATCTCCGGATTGGCGCCTGCTCCCAGCCCCTGGGTAAGGTGTGGGCCCAGCTGGATCTTATTGGGCACCGGGCTTTGCGCTAAAGCTTGTGAGTCAGTGTTGCAGACAATGAAATCAACTCCTTCAATGCCTAAGTTGTACATGTAATTTACGGCATTTCCACCGCCGCCGCCTACTCCAATTACTTTGATGATGGAGGACTGATTTTTGGGGATCTCAAAGTGTATCATAACGTTTTTATTTTTTTAAAGCTGATCTGCGTTTTGTGAGAACGAAGATTTGTGGGTTAGTAAATAAGCTGGTTAGTAAGATGTTGTTTGAAAAATTGATTTATTGGTTTAAAAATAGCTTGTCATTATGGTTACATTTTTTGATCTCCGGGCTCTTCAAAGAAGCTCATGAACCCGTTTTTGATCTGGTTAAATACTTTCTTTATGGTTTCTGATCTTTTTGTGTTACGCTCGGTCTTCTCCTCCCATGATTCTTGTTCCTGTTTTCGTTCCTGTTGGTTAATGGGCACTTTTATGAATACGTCTTTCTCTGGTTCTTTTTCTTTCTCCTTTGTTGTATTGATCTCTTTATTGTTATTGTGAAAGCTGATCTTGCCCGTTTCAAAATCAGAATAACCTCTAAGTATTAATCCGATACAGGTAGCATACATAGGGTTATTCAGCTCTTCGTGATGTCCTCCTGCAAGATGTTCGTTAGGCTGACCAACACGTGCTCCTAAACCGGTTTTGTATTCCGTGAGCTGAATAATATGCTTGAGTTGGCTGCCGCCACCGGTCAGAATGATACCGCCATGCAGTTTCCTGTCGAGGTTGATCTGTTTGAGGTGATATAATACATAATCCATTATCTCTTCTGTACGTGCCTGTATAATGTTGGCCAAGTTCTTAACAGATATTTCTTTAGGTGGCAGTCCCCGTAATCCTGGTATGGTAATGTAGGCGTTTGTTTTTGCCTCTTCGGCAAGAGCCATGCCGAACTGGACTTTCATTGCTTCTGCCTGCGCCCGTAATACGCCCAGGCCCTGCCGGATATCATTGGTGATATTAGTGCCCGCGTAAGGGATAACTGCCGTATGCTGCAGAATGCCGTCATAAAATACAGCCATATCTGTAGTACCACCACCTATATCTACGATGGCTACGCCCGCTTCCAGGTCTTCATCATTCATTACTGCGGCCGCGGAAGCCAGGGGCTGCAAAACCAGGTCGCTTGTTTGTAGATTCGATTTGTCTACACACCTTTTAATATTCCGGATGGCATTCCGGTCGCCGGTAACAATGTGGAAGTTAGCGCCTATCTTTATTCCGCTCATCCCTATCGGGTCCAGTACATTAGGTGTGTTATCGATAATAAAATCCTGGGGTATGATGTCGATGATCTGGTCGCCGGCCGGTATATAGGTTTTATACTGGTCCTTTATCAACAGGTCGATATCTTCTTTTGTTATTTCATCGTCGGTGGCAGAACGAACCCGGTCGCCTCTTGTCTGGAGGCTTTTTATATGCTGCCCGGCAATACCAACATACACCTCGTTGATCTCGAGATTAGGGTTAGATGCTATGCAGTGCTCTATGGCATGTTCTATTGAGCGGATGCATTGCTCGATATTGAGCACTACCCCGTGGCTAACACCTGCAGAGTCTGCTTTACCAAAGCCCAGGATCTCCAGCTTTCCAAATTCGTTTTTACGGCCTGCTATGGCCACAACTTTGGTTGTACCTATGTCTAAACCAACAATGATAGGCTGCTCTTTTTTGTTCATAATAATTATTCTTCTATGGTTAATTGTTGCCGGGGTTATTACCCTTGTAAATATATTTCGGTTGCTTTATGTCTGTTTCTTTTTTGTCTGTTGTTTCTTTCTTCCGGACGGGTGTTTTTTTCTCAGGGTTATTGCGTACTAAAGTTTTTGTGGCGGGGTTTTCTTTGGGTTCTTTTTTCACTTCAGAGGGCCTGGTGACGACAGTGCTGGTTTTAACCGGCTGGCTTTCCTCAGTGCGTTTTGGCTCTGCAGCGACTGCCTCTTTAGCTGATGTATCAGCAACAGGGCTTTCAACTGGCGGTGGTGGTGCAACCCATCCGATAGAAGGACTGGCTATTACCTGTCCGGAAAATCTTACATCCAATGTTTCATATTTATCCCACCCGACTTTATCAGGTATGTTTTTATAGAAAGCCAGGAGATTATCCAGTTTATTATCTAAGTTGTCTGTGTCACCTAAAATAATTTTGTGATTACCTGCAAGAGGTATCAGTACGAATTTTTGTTCGCTTTGTAATTCAATTTGAGTGATCTGTGCGCTCCAGAAGGTATCGTGGTTCAGTGTCCGGCTTATCCGGTTGATCTTAGCGCGCAGGGCATTGTTCAGGCTGTCGGTTACAAAGACCGGCACATTGGTAAAAACCGGGGCCGGGTAGGCATACCCGATGCGAAAAGGCATCTGGGAGCCCAGGCTGTCTATATAGTAGCTTGATCCGTCCTGGTTGAATATACGGGCTGCAGGTTCACGTTGTATAATATTTATGTTCAGGACATTTTTGTTATCTACAAATATTTCTGCTTTTCTTATCCAGGGGTGCTTCTGGGCAATATTTTCCATTTTCCTCAGATCGAGTTGACTGATCGAGGTTTTGTACAGGCTTATGTTCTGTTGGGCCAGCAGCATTTTTTCAATATCCCCGGTTTCTAAAAAGCTATATTCGTTCTCGTCATTTAAATTAATATGTACACCTGATATGGTTTTATTGTGCTGCCTGTTTGCTGCGGATATGAGCACTACCAGGAAAAGCACGGCCAGGAGCGTTCCTGCGATCGCCCGGACTGTATTTTTTATGGACAGGTTCTTGTTCATTGTGCTCATTTGTTGCGCTGTCTTTTACACTTTGGACTTAGTTATTTTTTCTGTTAATAATTTTTTGATCGGTTCTACCAACTGGTCTATATCGCCGGCTCCGGCGGTGATAAAAAGTTCTATGGGTGCTATCTTTGCATAGGTTAGTAATCCTTCTTTACTTAATATGGTATGGTTCGGGTTGGACATCAGATCGGCAATTGTCTGCGCACTGACATCTTCTATCGGTTTTTCCCTGGCCGGATATATATCGAGGAGCAAAATTTCATCCGCCATGTCCAGAGTATGAGCAAACTCCGGAGCAAAGTCCTTGGTACGGCTGTATAGGTGTGGTTGAAATGCGATGACGCATTTTTTACCCGGGAAAAGTGTTTTAGCACTTCTGATCAATGTAGCCAGCTCTTCGGGATGGTGCGCATAGTCGTCTATATAAACTACGTCTTTGGTGTTTATGACATAGTCGAATCTGCGTTTTACACCTGCAAATGTGGCAACTGCTTCCCTGATAAGCATTTCTTCAATTTTCAGTTGCATGGCTATCGAAACCGCTACTACGCAGTTTTCAACATTGTGAAAGCCACCGATATGGAGGTGGAAGTCCGTTATCTCCCAGTTGGGCCCGATTATATCAAATTTATATCCCCCGTTTAACAGGGTTATATTTTGTGCATAAGTATCTGCCGCATCATTCTGCAGGCTGTATGTGTATTTATGATCTGCGTGCAGCTTGCTACCGTTGGCAAGACCGTGTTTATACCATAACTGGCCGCCGGCTCTGATTTGCCGGGTGTATTGTATGAATGCCTCTTCGAGGGCTTGTTTCGTTTTATAGATATCCAGGTGATCAGCATCCATTGCGGTAAGGACAGCTATATTGGGCTCCAGGCGCAGGAAGCTACGGTCATATTCATCTGCTTCAATAACGCAGACATTGTTATTGCTGCTCCAATAGTTGCTGTTGTAATTATTGGATATGCCGC
>JBEBVI010000189.1:0-7791 GCA_040392805.1 Taibaiella helva | reverse complement strand
TAATCAAATGATTAGGAGATTCCTCCATTCCGCTCCGCTCCAGTCGGAATGACGAAAATGGGCTTTTTAGACAGCCTCTTCGTGGGGGAAAAATAATGTACATATTCATTTAACTGTATTACTATATGGATTGGAAAAAGCCTGTAAAATATTTATTGCTGATAAGCCTGTTTCAGTGCATAGGCTTTGAAGCAAGCGCCCAGTATGAGAACGTCTGGATGTTTGGTAAAGGGGCCGGCCTGGATTTTAATAGCGGAGGGCCGGTATTTGTGGAAAGTAAAATAGACGGATTTGGGGAAGCGTGCGCATCTGTATGTGATGAAAATGGCAGGCTGCTGTTTTATACCGAAGGTTCTTATGTGTGGAATAAAAATGGAGACACGATGCCCAATGGAAAGGAGCTTCTGCCTCTGCGCTCTACCACAAACTTTAGTGTTAGCTCCAGTACAACACAGGGTACAATTATTATTCCGGTACCCAAGAGTAGCCACCGGTATTATGTTTTTTCTTTAACTTCTATAGAGCAGAATGTGCATAAGGGTAAGCTCTATTATTCTGTTGTGGACATGAGCCTTAACAACGGGCTGGGCGATGTAGTTGCTGCGCAGAAAGGTATCTTATTAGCCACCGGTTTAACGGAAAAGATGACAGCGGTAGCCGGGAACCGTTGCAATATCTGGCTTCTGGTCACTACTAAATCAGAGTTGAAAGCTTATGAGGTCAATGAGCAGGGCGTTTCCAACAGCCCTGTAGTATCTTTAAGCGGCACTACCATCTTCCCCTCGGGTTGTCTGGTAGCCAGTCCGGATAGTAAGAAATTAGTATTCGCTAATTTCGGTACGTCTTCCGTTCTGTGTGATTT
The DNA here is from genome assembly GCA_040392805.1 of Taibaiella helva. GTDB lineage: Bacteria > Bacteroidota > Bacteroidia > Chitinophagales > Chitinophagaceae > Taibaiella > Taibaiella helvus_B. The sequence goes on along the minus strand of JBEBVI010000189.1, from coordinate 6,929 downwards.
TGATGCGGCTACGGGACGGGCGGCCAATCCTTTACAGCTCTCTGCCAACTTTAGTTATGGCGCTTGTTTTTCACCCGATAATTCCATGCTGTACCTGTATGACCAGGGCGGAGGCGGGGGCAACCAGGTTTGCCAATACGACCTGACACTGGGTAGCGATGCTCTTATTAATGCATCCCGTACCCAACTTGGCCCTGCTTCCTTTACCCATTTAAAAACAGCCCCGAATGGTAAAATATATTTTAATTCCAGCGAACGAAACGCAATAGGATGTATTGATTTCCCCGATAAGCCGGGTGTAGCCTGCGGTTTTCGCAGCGTTGCCATACAACTGCCGGGACAGAATAAAACCAGCTCCGGCCTGCCGCATATCGTTCCTTTAATCCACTACGATTCTGCTCATAGCTGGGAGTTGTTTGAGGGAGAATGTTTCAGCAATGTACGTATGCCGCAAATCACTGCCCGCGATACCACCGGCTGGGATTATACCTGGAGCAATGGCGCTGCTGCCACTTCTACGCGGGTAAGCGCTCCGGGCATTTACCGTGTGCGCTATTACACTTCGCCCTGTATGGCTCATACCGATACTTTCGAGGTGCGGTTTCCCTATGGTGTGCTGCCCGATATACAGATGCAGCCCGCCTGTAGGGATATGCAAAACGGCAAGGCATGGCTAAGCGTGTACCCCGGCGATACCGTTACCTATAAATATGTATGGCAGGACAGTACGGGAAAAACACTTTCACAAACCGATACACTGCATGATGCCGGCTCAGGGTATTACACGCTTAGGGTCACCACAGCGCAGTGCGACACTTTAGTGTCTCTTTTCCTTCGGGAAGAATCCTTCCCGGTTTCTTTCATATCAGACAGCTTCGTTTGCGAGCGTAACGATATGATGTTTACCAATACTTCTGATGCACATTATACCGCTTTCTCCTGGGATTTCGGCGATGGTACAGGTTCTTCATCACCTAATCCTAAGCATCCATATGCACATGCAGGGAATTATACGATACGCTTAACCGGAAGCGGGGCTCTGTGCAGAGATACCGCTTACGGTCTTGTAACGGTTGACTCTTTGTTATCGCCCGGCTTTACCGTTATACCGGATAGTGTTTGCGCCGGTACTTCGGTCACTATCTTATCAGAAAATAACAGCGCAACAATAAACAGTGTACGCTGGGATTTTGGCGATGGCAATACCCGGCATGATGTACTTCGTGAAATACATCATGCTTACGACGGTAGCGGTATAATGCCCCTTACGCTTACTACCCGTTACAGGGTTTGCCCGGAAGCGAAATTTACACGCGGCATTTTTGTACAGCCTTTACCACAGGTGTACCTCGGGCCGGATACTTCACTTTGCCTTAATGGCAATCCGGTTGTATTACAGAACAAAAGCAGCAGGAACAGCATTTCCCATTCCCATATGTGGAGCACGGGCGACACAACAGAAGCGCTGCGGGTCACCCATCCCGGTCGCTACAGCCTTACTGTTACCGGCGGACTTTTGGGCTGTAGCAATAGCGAATCGGTGGTGGTAACTAAGGACTGTGCTATCGACATACCCAATATCTTTACCCCTAACGGAGACGGGCTGAACGATTATTTCTTCCCCCGGCAATTGCTCAGCAGCCGGATTTCTTCTTTCAACATGCAGGTGTTTGACCGTTGGGGAAGAATAGTATTTGAAACCGATAACAGCTTAGGCAAAGGCTGGGACGGCAAATACAACAATGCAGACCAACCGGAAGGCGCTTACCTGTATATCATTGATGCGCGTTTTGACGGCCGTACAGAGCGTTATTCCGGCAATGTCACATTGTTACGTTAAAGGACTATTCCCTTCTTCTGCGGTTTATGCGATAAGGAGGGAATAGTCTTTATTTATAAGTGATTGGTCAATGTCATTTAGATGTGGGTGAAAACACCAATATCGGCGCGGAAACTTCAACCTACCTTAGTATAAAGTATAACAAATATCTGATTGTTTAATTTTGACTTTTGACTTAACACCTCACTTTACTTACCTTTGTCCACTGTTTAACAAAAATATTATACAACTGTCTTTACTACAAATCTGATGAAAGTAACGGAGCATATTGGAAATGCTAAAAATACATTAATTTCCTTTGAAATATTACCCCCTGTTAAAGGGAAGAGCATAGATAATATCTTTCACAACCTCGACCCTTTAATGGAGTTCAAGCCCTCTTTTATTAATGTGACCTATCACAGGGCAGAGCAAATTTTTAAGAAAAGAGCCGATGGCAGCTTCGACCGTATCGAAATCAGGAAACGTCCCGGAACGGTAGGTATCTGTGCAGCACTGATCAACCGCTATCACGTTGATGCCGTACCTCACCTCATCTGCGGCGGTTTTACTAAGGAGGAGACCGAAAATGCCCTGATCGATTTACATTACTTAGGTATTAACAATGTGCTGGCGCTCCGCGGAGATTCTCCAAGCAATGAGAAGTTTTTCTCACCACACCCTAACGGGCACCGGTATGCCGTAGAGCTTGTGGAACAAATCGTACAGTTGAATAAAGGTAAATATCTGGAGGCGGATATTGTAGATGCCGTTAAAACCGACTTTTGTATCGGTGTGGCCGGGTATCCCGAAAAGCATTTCGAGGCCGCCAATATGGACCTGGATTTATACTATCTTAAAAATAAAATAGACAAAGGCGCCGACTATATCACCACCCAGATGTTTTTTGATAACAGCAAGTATTTTGCCTTTACCGACCGTTGCCGGTCAGAAGGTATCGAGGCTCCGGTAATACCCGGCTTAAAGCCCATTACCAACAAAAGACAATTAAGCGTGCTGCCCAGTATTTTCAATGTTGATATCCCTAACGATCTGACAAAGGAAATGCTGAAATGCAAAACCGATCAGGACTGCGAACAGGTAGGTACAGAATGGATGATCGCCCAATGCAGGGAGCTGATTGCAAATAAAGTACCTGTTTTGCATTTCTACACACTTGGGAAACCCCATGTAGTTTACAATGTAGTGAAAGCCATCATATAAGCAGTTTTGCTTAACCCATTAAGATATCGCAGTCAACAGCGTGATTGCGTGCTTTGACCTGCAACTTTTCTCACCGATAGGGTACTCTCCTCCCCGTACATCACTCTATCGGTTTTAATACAATGTTGACGTCCTCCCCAACAACAAAATGAATTTTTAATGCCGTTGTTGGTATTTTTCACCAACAACAAACGATACCGGCCAATCCCAACAACGTTTATAAATTCCTTATCTTTGCACCGCAATGAAAAAGTTTCTGATCAGCATAGGTATAGTATCACTGTTGATCCCTTCAGCAGTTTGGGCCCAAGGCTGTGTCGTATGTACCCGTACTGCCGACGGATTGCAGACCCATAGCGCCGCAGGGCTAAACAAAGGCATTGTTTACCTGGCCGCGATCCCCATGATCTTTATGGTCACCGTCGCCATTATATGGTGGAAACGCAACAAAGCCGCTTCCCAGTAAAACCTCTCTCTTGCCACGCAACGACAATCTTCTACTTCTTTCCTAACGTTGCGTCATCGCACCTCCTTCGCGCCCGTTGCGAGAAATACCCCTCCTACCCGATCTCATACACCATACTAAAAACAATAATACACAACACCAAAAAAGAAATAAAAGCATACAACCGGTCTTTCTCCAATGCAAACCCGACCATAGTAAATACCACCCGTGCTACAGGCGTAGCGATCAATATCATTAACCCAAGCTGTATGATAGCCAACGGATCACCCTGCCCCAACTCCTTCAAAAAAACATTCAGCCTGAAAAACTGATCTGCCCTAAATTGAGCATAATCTATCTGTCCACCCTTTGATTGCAGAAGCAGAAGCAGAAAACCCACGATCACGGTCAGCATAGCCGACCATACACCAATACGAAGTATTTTCCCTATTATAACCTGTAAGTCCCGATCTTTAAGCATAACATAAAAAAATCCTCCGGCTTATAACAAAGCAGGAGGATAATATTAATAAGATAAGATGTCCCTTTTGTCTATACACCTACTTAGTCGCAAGCTCTTTCACTTTCGCGAAGATGATCTCCTCGCCACCGGCCTCATATCCGCTTTGCATATGGGCAATTTTACCCTCTTTATCTACAATAATGGTAAAAGGCACATTCTGGAAGTTAAGAGAACGTTTCAGGTCCGAATTGGGGTCCATATAAGCCGGGAAATCCCATCCCTGCGATTTTGCATAACTTTTTACCTGGGCAGCAGCACGGCTATCGTCCACAGAAACCGTCATATAATTAAAATCCGCTTCCGATTTCCAATCCGCCATTTTCTCCCGGATCACTTTGATCTCCTTTTTGCAAGGTATGCACCAGGTAGCCCAGAAGCTCACTAAAGTAACCTTACCTTTTTCAAAAGTCTGGTTAAAGGGGACATTACTGCCTTTCAGGTCTTTTACTGTTGTAGCAGGCAGGTCAGCAACAGCACCCTGTTGTGCACTTACCTGAAAAGTCATAGCGGCCAAAGCAACTATAGCCAGCAATTTTTTCATATTCAAATGTCTTTTTGTGCCACAAATATATACTATCCCTGTTCCGGCCTATATAAATCGCAAGCCTATTAACACAAGTTTCACCTATACATACAAAAACCTTTATACGCATTATCATTTTATTAGTAAAAAATTTACCTTAGCGGGATTTTTTCAATTGTACAGGAGTGTTTCAGTAAAAAATCCAAAAACCTTAAGCACGATTTGGAAGCACTCTTTCATATAACAATTTAATAATGAATACAAAATTTCTACGTTTATCCGCTTTAATACTTTGTTCCGCAATAGGAATTAAAGAAGTGAGCGCACAGGGAGCGGGTAGCCTGTCCGGGGACATTATGCTGAATGCAAATTTTTTTCAGCGTGACACTGCGATCAAGGCATCAGACAATGAACTGTATGATGATCTTTTGAGCGGAGGAGAAGGATGGATGTCTTTACGTTATTCCAACTACGGTTTCACAGGCTTTCTGCGATTAGACGTATTCAATAATTCCAACTTAAAAGCACCCACCCAGGCCATGTCCGGCTTCGGGATAGGCGCCTGGAGTATTAGCAAAGAGTATAAAGGACTTACCATAACCGGCGGATATATATATGACCAGGTGGGCAGTGGTATTCTCTTCCGCTCGTACGAAGACCGTGGATTACTCATAGATAATGCGCTTGCCGGCCTCCACATTAAATACCGGGTAAATGACCATATTATGCTTAAAGCCTTCACCGGGCAGCAAAAAAACATCTTTGACCGATACCAACCCATCATTAAAGGATTTAATGCGGAAGGCGACTACAGCTTAAGTGAAAATGTGCACATCAGTCCCGGCGTCGGCATTTTAAACCGCACCTTAGACAATGCCAGCTTTTCATCCGTTTATAATAATATAATAGCGCTGCCTGAAGAGCTACAATTCTACCCTAAATATAATACCTATGCTTTCACGGCATACAATACATTAAGTGCAGGCGACTTCACATGGTATATAGAAGGTGCCTATAAAACAAGAGAAGCCATAAATGATATTAACGGAGCGCTGATCAATAAAGACGGCAATATCGTATTCTCGACCCTGAGCTACGCCCGCAAAGGAATAGCCGTAAACCTTACCGGTAAGCGTACACAAAATTTCGTGATGCGCACTTCACCCAACGAAACGATGCTGAACGGCATGGTTAACTGGCAACCCATAGTAGCACAGATCAGGCCACAACGCCTTATCGCCAGATACATGCCCGCTTCCCAGGATCTCAGCGAGCTGGCCTTAAACGGCAATGTATTGCTATCTCCTTCTGAAAATTATGATTTCAACCTGAGCTATACCCATATCAATACGCTCGAGGATATTAAACTGTACAGGGAAGCTTATTTTGAAGCAAACATCAGGAGTGTAGATAATTTCCTGATCGATGCGGGCCTGCACTACATGCAGTATAACCAGGAATATTACCAGAATAAACCTTTAGTGCCCATCGTTGAAGCCATCACACCTTTTGCCGAAGTAACCTACCTGATCAACAATAAAAATTCCCTGAAAATACAGGCACAATATATGCATACCAAGCAGGACTTCGGTAGCTGGGCTTTCCTGGCGCTCGAATATGCTATTGCCCCCAAATGGTCATTTGCCATATCGGACATGTATAACATTTCACCTGCCAACAACCACGAGAAGAACCACTACTATAATGTCTTTGTTTCCAGGACACAAGGCGCACACAGAATTTCCCTTGCCTATGTAAAACAAGTAGAAGGCATCAACTGTACCGGAGGCGTATGCCGCTACGAACCGGCATTCAGCGGTTTACGTTTAAGCATAACCTCTTCTTTTTAGCCCTTTAGTATAAATAAAAACCATATTTCTGTGACATGCGAAACAGCGGTAAAAAAAATTACCGCTGTTTCTTTTTTTCACCCGGAATCCCTTTGCGCCGTTGCGAGAAACCATCCCGCTACCTCCCCCGATTCAACAGATCACATTACCTTTGTATTTAACTTTTCGTCACTTTATTTGTCTAACAGCACAAAAAATTGTAACCGATGAAGAAGCTATTGAGTGTGTTATTGGCCTTACTTTTCATTTTGCCCAACTTACAGGCTAAACAAAACAACCGCAGCACCATCAGGATAAGGCTCAGCAACGGCCAGCCGCTTACCGTAACTATAAACGGCAGGGACTATGGCAAAGTTGCCCGCGCCATAACGATAGCCGACATTCCCCGTAAACGCCAGGATATACAGGTTTATCGCTTTCGCCCTTATGCTGATGGCAGGGGAGGTAAAGCCGAATTGGTATATTCCGGCACCGTAAAAGTGGAAAAAGGATCTACTTATGATTGTATTGTCGATATCGAAACCCGTAAATTCAGGATGAAAAAA
>JBEBVI010000188.1:0-7820 GCA_040392805.1 Taibaiella helva | reverse complement strand
CACCCTTATCAGCGAATGGATGAGGGTAACCGCTACGCGGCAAAAAAGCGTTTTCCCTGTTTATCTATTACTACAAAGTGATAGCCGCTATGCGGCATTTCGCTTGAGTACTGCGAAATGTTTTGAGATTTTCATAGGCTTACTATTGCATAAATAGGTCATCAAATAAGAAATACAAATTGTGCCTTACATCCAAATCTATGCACAAAACTACGCGACGGGAAGTATAGTACGACAGGAAATTTATAGGGGAATGTTATTATACCCGTTTGAACAGCCTACCTGGGAGATGCCTCCACAAAGTCTATCCTGAGTACAGCCGAAGGGGTCGGCATGACGGTACTTACTTCGGCACAGCTCAGTACGAGTACTTCGGCACAGCTCAGTACAAGTACTTCGGCGCAGCTCAGCATAAGTGAAGAAGTTATTTGGCTATTATACTTAGTTGCTTTCCCATCGTCTTTTCCATAAATTTCTGTCTGTCCCACTACATATATTCTCTATTTTAGTTTACTTTTGCGCCCTGTAAGCCCGGTTGTACCTCTTACATATATAATCACGACTTCATATTTTTCATCAGATGCCATTAGATACTTCCATTAAGTCCGTATTAATTATTGGCTCGGGTCCCATTGTTATCGGCCAGGCCTGCGAATTTGACTATTCCGGCTCACAGGCTGCCCGGAGCTTACGCGAAGAAGGGATCAGGGTTACCTTGATCAATTCCAACCCTGCTACCATTATGACGGATTCCATAGTAGCCGACAAAGTTTATTTGCTGCCGCTGAACCCCGAAAGCATAGAGCAGATCCTTCAGGAAAATGATATTGATGCGGTATTGCCTACTATGGGCGGACAAACGGCATTGAACTTAGCCAAAGAGTGTGAAGAGCTGGGGTTGTGGCAGCAATATGATATAAGGCTGATCGGTGTGGATATTAAGGCGATCGATAAGGCGGAAGACCGCGAGCTGTTCCGCAACTGGATGCTGGAAATGGGTATACCAGTTGCGCCTGCTAAGGTAGCTAACTCGATGCTGGAGGGAAAAGAATTTGCACAGGAAATAGGTGTGCCCCTGGTGATACGCCCCTCTTTTACCCTGGGCGGAACAGGGGGTGGTTTCGTGAAAAATAAAGAAGATCTTGAGGCAGCGCTGGATGCGGGTCTGAAAGCTTCTCCCATACACGAGGTATTGGTGGAAAAAGCGGTTCTGGGCTGGAAAGAATTTGAGCTGGAACTGCTGCGGGATATGGATGATAATGTAGTGATCATTTGTACGGTAGAAAATGTAGACCCGATGGGTATCCATACGGGTGACAGTATTACCGTAGCGCCGGCCATGACGCTTAGCGATACGGCTTTCCAGCTGATGCGTAATACGGCTATCCGTATGATGCGCGACCTGGGCAATTTTGCCGGCGGCTGTAATGTACAGTTTGCATTGAATCCCGAAACGGAAGAGATCATAGCGATCGAAATTAACCCGCGTGTGAGCCGGTCGTCTGCATTGGCTTCTAAAGCCACGGGTTATCCCATAGCGAAGATCGCTGCCAAGCTGGCGATAGGATACTGTTTAGACGAATTGAAAAACCAGATCACCCAAACAACGTCCGCTTATTTTGAGCCTGCGCTCGATTACGTTATTGTAAAAATGCCACGTTGGAATTTTGATAAGTTCAAGGGTGCGGACGATACCCTGGGGCTGCAGATGAAATCGGTAGGCGAGGTAATGGCTATCGGCCGTACCTTCCCGGAGGCACTGCAGAAAGCCTGCCAGAGCCTTGAGAACAATGCTACGGGCCTGACCTCCATCAGTCGCAGTAAGATGCGCCCCGAAGAACTGATGGATTATCTGAAAAGGCCTACCTGGGACCGCATTTTCAGGATAAAAGAAGCATTACAGGCCGGCATTTCCATTAAAACCATCAGGGAGCTTACCCTGATTGACCGCTGGTTCCTGTACCGGATACAGGACATTGTAAACCTGGAACAGCAGTTGCAAAATTATCATCACCTGGACCAGGTACCTACAGACCTGCTTCGCCTGGCCAAGCAGATGGGATTCAGTGATGAGCAGATCGCAGACCTGGTTAAGGATTGTACGCCCGAAGAAGTGTACGCACGTCGTAAGGCAGAGGGTATTGTGCGGGTATTTAAGATGGTAGATACCTGTAGTGCTGAGTTTGAAGCAAAAACACCTTACTTCTACAGTACGTTCGAAACCGCAGCGCTGAAGGGTTGACGGCAGCAGAATACGTGTATATAATTTTACAAGAGAACGGGTATTGGCCATAAGGTCAATGCCCGTTCTCTTGTAAGGTATTGTGGCGGAGCAAGTCGTTTTACTGCTTTATAAACTTCAACCGCCTGTTTATGCCGGCTTCACTCAGCTCAATGATGTATACGCCGCTGGCCAGCATTTGCGTGTTCAGTATATAATCTGAGCCGGTAAAATTATTTTCCCGCACCAGCGCCTGACCTACAGCATTAAATAAAGTGATTGTAGTGTTACGCATCCCGTTTTTACCACTGATCTGAATGCTTGCTGTTGCCGGGTTGGGATAAAGATAAAAGTCATCATTGGCATTGGAATAATCTTCGATTCCGGTAGTTCCTATTATCGCATAGCAAACTGTTGTGTCCCTGCAATCATCCAAAGTGATAACTACTGAGAAATTTCCTTTCTTATCCGAATGGAATGATTGTTGTGTGGCGCCGGATATAGGTGTACGCCCGTTATCGCAATCGAGCCATTGATAAGCAGTAGCTCCGTCCATAGCCGTCAGTGTGTTATTGTCCTGCCTGAGGGTAAGATCCAGTTGGTTTACGGTCAGTTTTAAGGTGACGATGCTGTCACACCCTGAGGCATATTGAGCGGTATGCTGGTAGAAGCCGCTTTGGGTGTAGGTTTCATCTCCAAAGGTAAATTTCCCGCATGCTTCCTTCGTAATCGTATCGTGCGTACTGTAATTAATAGTGAGGTTAAGCGTAATTACACTATCACATCCGCCGGTTGTTTTAAGGGTATCCCTGAATGTTCCTGATGTGGTATATACTTTACCGTTGAAGGTATAGCTGTCGCAATCCCGGATATTCAAGGTGTTGCTGCTGCTATGGCTGATGGTCAGATCCAGCGTAACAATGCTGTCGCAGCCGGCTGCATTCTTCAGCGTATCCCTATATATACCGCTGCTGGTATAGGTTTTCTTATTATAGACATATTGGTCGCATGCCTTTTCTTTTATGGTATGGCTTGTGCTTTGCAATATGGTCAGGTCTAAGGTAATAATGCTGTCGCAAACGTCCGATGGATGTTTGTAGGGTATAGTATCGGTGTATACACCGGTCTTACTGTATGTTTTGCCGTTGAAGACATATTGGTTGCATGCCGTTTCTTTAATAGTCCGTGAAGGAGCCGGATTAATGGTCAGATCCAGGGTAATGACACTGTCGCAACCTTTTGCATTACGTAATACATCCGTGTATTTACCCGATTTGGTATAGATCTTTTTATTCAGCTCGTAGCTTCCGCACGCAGACGCGACAATTTGCGAGGAGGTACTTTTGTTGATGGTCAGGTTCAGGGTTACCGTGCTGTCGCAGCCTGCCCTGTTGGTAAAGGCATATTGGTATACACCGCTTTCTTTGTGTGTTTTGCCGTTGTAAACTACGCTATCGCATCCATTCATGGTTACCTGCGAGCTTGTTTCACAGGATATACCCATTTTATAGAGGAATATATCTTCATTTCCGGCAGATAGCAGGCTGACCACAGGAGATGCATTGAATGTGGCATTGCCCGTAAAACGCCCGACGGCATATACGCTTCCGGCTGCATTTGCATGGATTCCAAAGCCGATATCGGCTCCGGTACTTCCCATGCTCCGGGCTGCCAGTGGGCTGCCTTTCACATTTAAAGTTGCGATAAATATATCTATGCCTCCTGCCGAAGTAATCAGAGGATCACCTTTCCCGGATCCGAAGGATATCGTCTTTTCAAAGCAGCCGGTAATATAAATATTTTCAGAAGCATCGCAGTGTATTCCATATACTTCATCTTCGCCGGTGCTGCCATAATTTTTAGCCCAAAGGAACCCGCCCTTTGCATCTATGGCGTAAACAAATATATCGTAAGAGCCTGCAGCAGTGAGGAACAGGGTATCTTTCCCGGCTATGTTAAAAGCCGTTTTACCCTGGAAACCACCTCCGACATACACATTGCCTGACGGCCCGGTTGTTACCCCGTATCCATAATCATACGAGCTTCCGCCTATGGTTTTTACCCATTGAAAACTACCTTTTACATCATATTTGCACAGGAACACATCGGAGCCTCCGACGGCTGTGAAATTTTTAAACTCCGGTCCGGGATCAAAATCAACGGTACCCTGGAAGTGGCCGGTTGTATAAATATTCTCGTCTTCATCTACAGCAATGGCTTTCCCCACATCGGCTTTATCCCCGCCGTAGCCTTTGGCCCATAAGAATTTACCATTATTGTCAAGCGCTGCAGTATAAGCGTCTTCAGTCTTTGCTACGAAGGTAGAAACGAGCTTGAAGGTATCTTTGTCGCCTGTGCCCGGATCAAAATCAGTTGTTCCTTTGAAGAGCCCGGTTGTATATATATTGCCGGATTTTCCCAAAGCTATGCCATTACCATCGGCACCATTGGTTGAAGTATATTGTTTTACCCAGATCAATCTGCCTGATGAATCCATTTTTAATATAAAAGCATCATGACCGGCTCCCTGCGAGGTTAATGAGCCTCCTTTTGTAGTAGGATCAAACGTTACATTACCTTGAAACCAGCCGGTAAGATAAATGTATTCCCCTTTTGCATCTATCGTTATGGCCGTACCTTCTGCCTGTGCTCCGCCCATTTGTCTGGTCCAGATGAGCTTACCGTCGGCGCCATGCCTGGTGACAAAAATATCCTGTACCGTAGCCGTAAAGTAAAGCGTGTCTTCAGGGGTGGCGCCGGGTTTGAAGTTTGCTTTGTTCTTAAAAGAACCGGTAGTGTATACATTACCACGTGCATCACTTACTACAGCTTTTGCTACGTCTGTAGCAGGACCGCCCATACCCTTGACCCACTGAAAGGTGGGTAGCTGTGCATTGCTGTTTAAAATATGGACTGCCAGCAGCAATACGGATAATATTGCAGGTTTGATGGAAAGTAGCTTGTGTTTCATAGTTTGTGCATTTAATTTCAGATAATGTTTAATAAGATTGTTTATGAAAGATCCTTTGTATGCTATTTAATAAATGATATTCATGCTGCTGACATAAAGCCGGTGTTATTGATCTTTTATTTTAAATTAAGGCTGTTCTCCCGCCTGTTTAACTATCTTTTCCGTTTTTATAAGACGGTCATCCAGATCCGAAATATATAGTACATACATGCCTTCGGCAAGGTTGCTTAGGGGGAAGTCTTTGACCGACCTGTATTGTGCCCGTATTTTACCATCTATCCCGGCGACCCTTATATTCAGGTGGATTGGCGATTGAATATAGATATGGTCTGATGTGGGATTGGGGTATATGAGTATGCCCTCTTTCCTGATGTATGCATTGCTTATGGCCGAATGTCCTGCATTGGTTACTTTGTAAACAGCCGACATCACTTTACAACCGTATTCATCTTCAACCAATACGGTGTACTCCCCGTTTTCGGTTACCGTATAAGTGCTGTCTGTAGCGCCGGGTATTTTTTTACCGTTAAAGAACCACTGATAACTTTTATAGGGTAAAGTAGTGCCCAACTGAAATACGTTGATGGTGATGTTTACGAAGGAAGAGTCAACCAGTTCGAGATTAAGTATGAGAATGCTGTCGCATCCTCTTTCATTGATAAGGCGTTGTGTATAGGTACCGCTTTGTGTATAAGTATTGTTGTTTAAAGTATAGTCCTTGCAAAATGTAGTGACATCAAGTGTATTTGGCTCTGCCAGGGGGCAGTATGACATCTTATGGATAAAGATATCACTGTATCCTTTACCGCTGAGCAGTGCTGTGTTCAGGTCGGTATCAAAGTTTACCGTATCCTGGAACTCACCTGTAGTATAAATGTTTTTTAAGCTGTCGACAGTGATGTTCCACCCGATATTAACTACCGTTGGCTTACTACCGAAGCTCTTTACCCAGTCAAGCGCTCCGTTGGTATTTAGCTGGACGATAAATATATCCATTGCACTTTTGGCCGTACATTTATTACCCGGCACTGCCGGATTAAAATCTACTGTTTTTTGAAAGGAACCGGTAGCATAGACGTTTTCCTGCAGGTCGGTAGTTACTGCATAGGCATAATCGGGTTCGGTTCCGCCATAGCCTTTAGCCCATACAAATTGTCCCTTTGCATCTAATTTGGCTATAAAAATATCATCCCATCCTTTTGAAACCAATTGAGGTATGCCTGATAAGGGGGGGAATGTTATTGTCTCCATAAAAGAGCCGGCGATATATACGTTCTCCGATGTGTCTGTTGTAACCGAATTGCCATAATCATGATCGGGACCGCCCATACTGTTTGCCCATACGAACCGGCCGTCACTATCCAGCTTAACGACACATACATCAAAATCCCCAACGGAGGAGATATTATGGGTTCCGGGCCCCGGATCGAAATCTACGGTACCCCGGAAGGTGCCCGCCACGAACACGTTTCCCTGCCGGCTGACGTGGATGGAAAACCCCCAGTCATCTTCTTTACCGCCTATCTGCCTGGCCCAGACAAAATCCCCGTCCTTGCTGAGCTTGCAGATGAAGATATCCTCTTTACCCTGCGCCTGTAAGTAGAAGGTATCTGTGGGAGCCATACCCGGGTTGAAATCCACCATTCCCGAGAAACGCCCTGCAATATATACATTGCCCTGCCCGTCTGTTGCAATGCCGTTCCCGTAATCATCTCCGGCACCGCCTATACTTTTTGCCCATACATAGTTACCATTGCTGTCTAATTTTGAAATAAATATATCGCTCCCTTTGTTGGCATTAAGGTAGGCGCTTCCTGTGCCGGGATCGAAATCGGCCTGTAACTGATATGCCCCTGTAGTGTATATAAATCCGTTATTATCTGTGGTGATCCCTAATCCCTGGTCTATGGCATTTCCACCCATACTTTTCGCCCATACAAAATCACCTTTGGCATCAAGCCTGGATATAAATATGTCGTAGCTGCCATTCTGGGAGCTCATATAGAATGTATCCTGTGGGGCGGATCCCGGGTTGAAGTTTACCCTGCTATTGGGCTGCAACATGTACGACCCGTTGTAGAAACCGGTAGTATATACATTACCGTTCCGGTCCGTAGCTATATCACAGCCCCGGTCTGCATAAGCGCCGCCTATACCTTTTACCCACATCAGCCTGGCTCCCTGTGCGTGGAGCTGTGTAGAGACAACGAAGGAAATAAAAACAAATAAGATGTAGTGATGTAATTTTACGGCCATAGATGTTTTGTTTGTGCTATCAATATATAATCAGGATATAAGAGAGGCTGAATTGAATGAGGTAACAGCCCGAACAAAGCTATCCCGATTTGCAGGGAATAAAATAGTGGTTTACCTTCATAATTATTTTATTTAATTGTATTCTTTTGGATTGTAATATTGTATGGTGTTTATATGTGAAGATGTTTTTGTATTGCCAATGGCTCTACAGATATTCTGGATGGTTGGGTAAGGTAGAATAGGGTTTACGGAGTGTATTATTTCTGTATGATTAACGTATGATTGTGTACGGTATTACCATTTCGAACACTTAGCAGATATATGCCTGAAGCTATATCCGCTGTTTGAAAGGGTATGCTTGTTTCTCCTTGC
>JBEBVI010000187.1:0-7821 GCA_040392805.1 Taibaiella helva | reverse complement strand
ACAAATTTCATCATTAGCAAGATAAGTAAAATAGTCAAAATAAATTCCTCAAGTAACGTCATGCCGACCGGAGCTTGGGGCATCTCCCAAGCTTAGAAATGGAGAAGTTATTTTGACACCGTTACTAAGTTTCCTGTTGAATGAACATCCGCCTGAATATTATTTCGCAATCAGTACGGGTATTCCGACCTTATGGTGTATCTTATTGATCGTTTCACCGAATACCAGGTCTTTAAAACCCTTGTGGCCATGGCTGCCTACGATCAGCAGGTCTGCATTGTATCTCCGGCAAATACGTGCAATTTCCGGCACTCTCTTCTGGAACCCTACTTCTGCCACAGCCTCAAATCCCTTTTCTTGCAATATCCCCATATACGCTTCCAGCCGCTGTTTGTCCTTCCGTGTTTCAAAGTCTTCTGCATCTGTTTCCATCATATTTACCGAGGCGCTCTCCGTAATGTGTATTAAGATAAAACGGCTACCGGGGCCGGCTACTTTCAATCCATAGCTTAATACATAATTATCCGTTTCCGAATAATCGAGTGCTAAAGCTATCGTCCTGAAATCTGAAACAGGTAAAGTTACTTCCGGCTCTCCGCCACTGTGAATGTCGGTCGTATTTCTCCTGCGTTTTCTGACCAAAGGATATATAACAGTCAGTACCAGCAACAGCACAAGACCGGCCACACCGAGAAGCAATAATACGTCCAGCCACCAGTAATCGCTTTCCCGGATCCAAATGCCGACTTCATCGTACACCAGTTTAAAATTCAATACTGCGATCAGCCCGGCTACCGCCCAGGAGATAATACGGACCGTTGCTTTAATGGTAAATACGCCCATCCTCTTTTTATCACTTACAAAATGAATCAGCGGAACAACAGCAAAGGCCAGCTGCATGCTTAATAATACCTGGCTGAATATCAGCAGCGCGCCAACTTTTTCTTCACCACTGATCAGAATAACCAGTATGGCCGGTATGATAGCCAGCAAACGTGTTATCATTCTTCTCATTAACGGACTGATCCGGATATGCAGATATCCTTCCATCACGATCTGGCCGGCAAGAGTACCGGTAATGGTACTGCTCTGTCCCGCCGCTATCAGTGCTACTGCAAACAGACGAGGCGCCCATTCCGATCCCAGCATAGGCGCCAGAAGTGCATGCGCATCTTTCAGCTCGGCCACATTTGTCAACCCTCCCTTGTGGAAAACGGCTGCAGCCAGTATCAGTATAGCCGCATTGACAAATAAGGCCAGGTTCAGTGCAATAGCACTATCCCAGAAATTGTATTTGATCGCTTTGCGTATGGAGGTTTCGTCACGTTTAATATTACGCGTCTGTACTAATGCAGAGTGAAGATATAAATTATGTGGCATCACTGTAGCGCCGATAATTCCGATGGCAATATATAAGGCTGCACTGTTGGGTATAGTTGGTACCAAGCCGGTTGCTATAGCACCTATTTGAGGACGGGCCAATATCATTTCTACAACAAAGCACATACCGATCACTGCGATCATACTGATAATGAACAATTCCATTTTGCGCATACCCAGGCGCTGCAGCCAGAGCAAAAGCAACGTATCCAGGAAGCTGATGATCACGCCCCACAAAAGGTCCAATCCGAAAAGCAATTGGAGCCCGATAGCCATTCCCAATATTTCCGCCAGGTCACATGCCGCTATCGCTATCTCCGCCAAGACCCATAAAACAAAATTCATTCCCTTTGGATAGGTTTCGCGGTTACACTGCGCCAGGTCTTTTCCCCAAACAATGCCTAAGCGGGCGCTCAGACTCTGCAACAGTAAGGCCATCAGGTTGCTCATGACCAATACCCAGATAAGGGTATATCCAAACTGGCTGCCTCCGGCAATGTCAGTGGCCCAGTTGCCCGGATCCATATAGCCAACACTGATCAGGTAGGCCGGGCCAAAGAAAGACAACAGCCTGCGCCATGCAGACTTTTTTTTATTGACCTCCACTGTCCCATGCACATCGCTTAAGGATTTATCATGACCGGTCATCGGGTGCAATTTTCATTTTTTTCAAAAGCAATAAATTTCACACAAAGTAAATAACTTTTACCAGTATATGACCACATATAATGTCTTCATTAATTTACAGAGAGATCAAAGTAATACCTACACATACTCTAATAAAAATCGTTGCCCCGTCGCGACTCCTTTGCGTCCGTTGCGAGAAACAATCCAAAGACCAGCGAAAAACAAAAAGATTATTTCAAATATAAGTAAGCCGCCAACTGCACCAATATCCCGGAAAAATACCCAAGCCAGATCTCTACCGGCTTATGGGCATATAAAACCATACGGGCCGTGCCCACTATTCCGGCAACAAGGAGGGTGGCTAGTAAAATAAAAAAGAGATTGGTATGGCTATACATCATCAAAACCAGTATAAGACCGATAGCTCCGCCTGATGCAGCCGTATGCATACTGATCTTCATAAAGATATTCACTATAAATACCACGATTATGCCCCAGAAGCAACCTAAGCTAAGCACCCTTAATATTAAAGGAGCCGAGAGGTTTTTCATGATAAGGTAAGTCCAGAAATAAAATATCATGGTAGCGATCAACGGAATGATCCGGTCTTTGCTGTCATGCATCTGGATACTTTTAATAAAACCCGTAGCTTTCAACAAAAGAGAAGTTACAATGGGAAAGAAAACGGTATTGAGGGCTATATTACCCCAAAGCTGGTAGCGCTGCGCCTTATCTACCGCGGCAAAGTCCTGCCGGTTGATATAAGTGACCGCTATTGCCATAACAATGGGCATAAATACCGGATGAAAAACATAAGATACTATCTTAGCCGGGATACGCAGACCTTTATATGCATGGATATCCAAATGATGTAAATTTGTTTGCATCGGGTACAAAGATAAGTCAAAATTCAAAAGTTAATACAGGTTTCTCACAATAGGCGCCACAGAGGCTGTATAGCGAAGAGGCTTCGACACAGCTCAGCGCGAGTGGAAGTTATTCCGTCAGCATCACTAATAGAGTATGTTATTAGATGGGAGCATCTTATCCATTTGTTATGAGGAAAAGAAAGGGTTGACTTGGGTCGAATTAAGTTATAATCTTTTGTTGTATACATGTGGCTCATAAAGCAAGGCTCCGGTAAAGCCTTATCTTTGCCTCTAAATTTTTTCAATAGCGCTCCATGAGCGCATGTGCAGATTATGCAACCTATAATTTTAATTACAAATGACGATGGTGTTACAGCGCCAGGCATAAGAAGCCTTATTGAAGCTGTACATGATTTGGGAGAAGTAATAGTGGTGGCGCCGGACGGCCCTCAGTCCGGTATGGGGCATGCTATAACCATTGGCAAGCCTTTAAGGTTGGATGCCATAAATATTTTTGAAGATATAGGCGTAAAAGCTTGGCAGAGCAGCGGTACACCGGTAGATTGTGTCAAGCTGGCACATGATGTGATATTGCACCGCAAGCCGGATATCTGCCTCAGCGGCATTAACCACGGCTCTAATGCCTCTATAAATGTGATATACTCCGGCACAATGAGTGCGGCAATGGAAGCTGCAGTGGAAGGTATACCTTCTGCCGGTTTCTCCTTACAGGATTTTAATTTCGATGCTGACTTTTCTGTTGCACGTAAAGTAGCCAGGTCGGTAACGAAAAAGATGCTTATGGAACAAGTGCCGGATCAGTTCCTGCTTAATGTGAATATACCCAAAGTAAGTGATGCTGACTTTAAGGGTATTAAAATATGCCGCCAGGCTGATGCACGGTGGACGGAGAATTTTGACCGCAGAAAAGATCCACGCGGAAGGGACTATTACTGGATGACTGGAAAGTTTGTCAATAAAGATCGTGGTAAGGATACCGACATTGCCGCTTTATCCGAAAACTACGCCTCTGTTGTGCCTGTCCGGGTAGATTTTACAGATGAGTCATTAAAAGAATGGTTGCAACAAAAGTATGGCTCCTTCTATAAGTAACTGCTCTATAAAATCCGGTCAATGAACCGATCGAAGAATAATCAGTCATTATTGAGTGATGGCATTCACGATCTCATCACTTAACGGCTTGGTTTTAGGTGGGAAAATGTTGACCAGCCTGCCTTCTTCGTCAATAAGATATTTCTGAAAATTCCAGCTTACAGACGAATTTTTAAAATGGTTGAAATCTTTATTGGTCAGCCAACGGTATATGGGCGCCATATCTTTCCCTTTCACTGATATTTTGGCTGCCATAGGAAAAGTTACCCCGTAATTTTTCTGGCAGAATTCAGCGATCTCTTTATTGCCTTTAGGTTCCTGAAACATAAAGTTATTAGCCGGGAACCCGACAATAATGAGCTGATCTCCATATTTTTCGTAAAGTTGTTCCAGTTCGGCATACTGTGGTGTAAAGCCACATTTGGAAGCTGTGTTGACGATCAATATTTTTTTACCTCTGAATTCCGAAAAGTCAATTGTACTACCATCTAAACTTTCTACTTTGAAGTCATATATGGATTGGGGTATTTCACGGGGCTCGTTTTTCGGGTTACCGAACATAAAAAACGACAGAAGGATAGATAAAATATTCATATACACTTTTTGTGCAAGGTACAATAATACGCATTTACAAAAAGGTTAAAATTAATCTGATTTTTGCCACAAAGACACCAAGCTTTTTCTTTGTGCCTTCGTGGTTCTTATCCATTCATAAGATCACTCTACTTATTTTGGCTGATCAGCCTTTCGAGCTCCTGAGCTGCCACTACCCCGGAACGTCTCCATACAGCATTACCCTTCCGGAATAAAATAAGCGTAGGCACGCCGCTGATCTGGTAGGCTGCTGCGGCCTGCGGATTCTTGTCCACATCTATTTTGATAATGGCTGCTGTATCGCCCACTTTTTTCTTTAGTTGTTCCAGTACCGGAGCCATCATTTTACAGGGGCCGCACCACTCGGCAAAAAAATCTACCAATACCGGTTTGTCCTGATTAATCACTTCTTTAAAGGTCATACAGTTTTGCTTTTACTTTTTTGAAACAGAGAAAATAAAAGTCCGCCCATCACAGCACCGTATAATGTACTGTTCAACGGCCGGGAGGTGATCGCGCAGGAGCCGGAACTACAGCCGACAAATTTCCAGTACAGGTATCCGGCTGCTGCACCTAATACTACACCTGAAATAACCAATAAGTTGCGCCTAAGCCATATTTTTGACATGAATCCTATTATTTATTCTTATTATTTCCCAACGGGCCGTTTTACTTCCTGACCAATTCTATAAATAGCTCCGAACCTGCCCTCGGGGTAATACTATTACGACATTCTTCCATAATACGGATCGTGAAAGACGGTTCAAACAATTGTCTATACTCTTCTTCATGACCGCCAAAAGGTGGCCCCTGCTGCTCAAAAGTTGTATTGAACAATACCCCGGCTATTCTCCCTCCCGGTCTGAGCAATGATGCTGCTCTCTCAACATATGCTGTTCGGCTTGTAGGCGGCAGGGCACAGAAAAAGGTCTGCTCGATAATAAGGTCGTACACACCCTGATGTGAAAAATAATTTTCGCATAATACGTGGATAGTCTGCCAGCCTGCGAACTTTTCTTTTAATGATACAGTGGCTTGCTCCGAAATATCCAGCAAGGTAATATCATTGAAGCCGTTATCCACTAAAAATTCCGCTTCATAAGCATTGCCACAACCAGGAATCAGCAAGGCCGCATTTTTGTCTGTGCCCTGCATTACATATTGGATAATAGCCGGTGAAGGATAGCCAATGTCCCATCCGGTTTCTTTATTTTTCCATCGCTTATCCCAATAATCCTTATCCAGAAAACCAGTCCCCTGCTCTTCCTTCTCGTTTGTTTCTTTTTCCATTTTATTTTTTCCTCTATGGCTATATATACAATCGGTGGAGGTCTGGTGTTTGATTTAATACGGCAAAGTTGCACTTTTCATTTTACATACATCGTAACTTAGGTTGCAAAAGTGCAATAGGTCTATTGTTAAGGGTGGCATTTTTAATAACGCCTTTATCGTTCTTTTACCGGTCTTCCCGTATTAAAAATATCTTCTGATAAAACTTTCCGCATCCCAGACGGGAATTTCAGAGAAATGAAAATCTGCTAAATCCTGTGTGATGATACAATCACATTCAGCATGAATGGCGGAATAATATTCCATGCCGTCTTCAAAATCCAAAATTGATTTGTTGCTCTTGATTAGCTCTATTGTAGCATGATTGATCGTTGTAACAGACAGATGTTCCGTCATAATATCAATCTTTTGCCGGGCCGTCTTTTTGCTTTTCTTTTGAGCGAAATAAAAAGCAATGGCTAAGCACAAGGGGGAAGTATAAACGCTGAACTGATGATTATCCACCAGGCTCAAAATACGTGAAGTATATGTGAATAATGGATATTCTTTATTCAGGACAGAGACGAGAATATTAGCATCTACAAATATTCTCATCTCTTTTTAGAGTTATAAAATTCATTCTTTAAATCTTTCCTGGGCTTAGACTTTTTATACTCCACTTCGCCTTCCGAAACCATATTTACCCAATCGGAAATAGGTAAATCTTCTAATGAAGAATAATTGCCGGTGGTTACTTTTTGCAATAAAAACTCCACCAACCTCGAAAGACTGATATTGTTGCTTTCGGCGTAGCTTTTGGCCCGCTCTATGATACTTTGGTTAAAGCTCAATGTTACTTTTGCATCCATAACCTCGATTTATACGACAAAGATAATAATTTTATACGTACAAAAATACATTCTATAGATTTGATTTTTGGAAGTCAATAAAATTGAACATTTAAATCTTTGTTATTTACAAAAACAGCCCTTCTGTAAAAGAGATGGAGGGTGTATCTATACTTTTTACAAATAGAAACCAGGCAAATTTGCAAATCTGCCCGGTAGGAGGGTGATTGTTATTATTGTTTGTGAAATACAATCGTGCTATAAGTAGTCTCCAACTCAATTTTCCCACCACCTCCCTCTGCAATTATGTTATATCTTCATCGGTAATAAAGTTCAGTGTCTGTTTCTCATCATTTTCATGATTTCCGACCCTATATATATTCTCCCGGGAAAGAAGATATAATTACCCTATTTTCGCGCCTTAAATTTTGGGACAACTACAAAATACCAACATTAAAGTATGAAAAAAATATTCAGACGCTTCCCTATTATCATTTTTTTGACTCCTTTATCTATCCATGGACAGATCACTCTTAAACAAAGTGATTTTCAGGTTCAGCTAAACAAAAGAGTAAAATATGAATGGGGAATCACTACAACGTATTCGCCCGGATCGGCTGGTGTTAACCAGATATGGGATTTCAGTCAATTACATAGTTATAAAATAGACAGCTCACTGATATTCGAAACAGAATTTCCTTCCAGCGCTGAGTTTCCGAAGGCTAATTTACGCAGCTCTTTCTTCAGTCCGTATAATGCAACCACTAAGCTGTATAACTATTATCGCTTAGACAGTACCGGTTTTTATAGTCTGGGCCTGAATTTAAGTATGGTCACTGCTGATTATAATTATGAAGGTGTTCTGGGAATTATGTACAATACAGGCTTAAGGTCGGTTCCTTTGCCCTTGAATTTTCAGAGCATCGATTCTTCAGCCTCAATGAGGGTATCTTATTTTGTTGATACCGTAGTCGGCTACGATACCGCATACCTGAGTGGCCAAAACAGTTTGATTTCCAAATGCGACGGCTGGGGAACATTAATTACTCCGGAAGGAAAATCCTATGAAGCGCTACGCATGTGGCAGGTTGAGCGTACAATAGATACCATTCACGTTAAAG
>JBEBVI010000186.1:0-7826 GCA_040392805.1 Taibaiella helva | reverse complement strand
GACCTGATGTTGTACGGTTCAAAAACATTAGTACTCTTTTACAAAACTTTTTCCACATCTTACAGCTACACAAAATTAGGTTCGGTAGATGATGTAACAGGTTGGACATCTGCATTGGGTCCGGGAAATGTTACCGTTACTTTTGAATGGGAATAAAATTATAATTGATCTAGCTTCTTTAAAAACTTATGACATTGGAAGGCTGGCACATGGTGTTAATGCTCTCCGATCCGGTAATGACCGATTATCGTATAAGAAAACAGCACATCTTCATGCACCTGGCCTCTGCCTATATTATGTACTATCTGATAATGATTCCCTGCAGCATTGGGTTTATTACTGACAATACCGATATGCGTCATACCATTACTTAAACGCCAGGCCACAATATCGCCGGGCAGATAATCCTTACCATTTGCAGTGATAGCAAGCGCATAACCTTTACGTTCAAAATACTTCATCAGGTTCGGCACACGCCTGTGATCGATATTTCTGTCGGGATATTTCAACCCCCATATTTGAGGATAAGCAGAAAAATTTTCTTTCATATCTTCATGTACCGCTCTTTGCAAATCGGTGCCGAGCTTGCGCAGGCAACGGATTACTACATCGGCGCATACGCCTTTGCCTGGAGGAACATCACCACCGGGATAGTCCAATGCTACATAAGCCGGATCATATACAATGGAAGGATCTATAATATTAATTGCAGCTTGCGCCAACTTTTCACCATAGCTATGTGCCTTAGGTAAGGTGTTAACTTCAGGGTTTTGCTGCGGTACAATAACGGAAGATGACCCGGCAGAAGCTTCAGAATCTCCGACCTGGCTGCATCCTGCCAGTAAGCATGCAGCCGCTAAACCTATTTTGATTCTTGGGACAAAAGATATTTGTTTCATCATTATTAACGACAGGTTTTACACTCTATTAACCAGTTCCTGCCAATATTTATTGCGTACACTACCTCCTGAAAAAAAATTATCTTATCTCATCAGCTAAAATTATTTGCTTCTGTACGCTCTACCGGGTAAATTTGCCATTCACCAGAGTCCTTCAAAATGTGCACACTTTTTATCAAAAATATGGTCTGCGATCGCTGCATCATGGTTGTCAGGAATGCTGTGGAAGAATTGGAGTTGAATGTAAAAAGCATCAAGCTCGGGGAAGTCACAATCGATAAAGAGCTTTCTTACGAAAAAAAACAACAATTAAACCGCATACTTATAGACCTGGGCTTTGAACTGATAGATAACAAGAAAAGCAGGCTAATTGAAAAGATAAAAAACATTATTATCGACCTCGTGCATCACCGGGATAATGAAACCAAAGCAAATTTGTCGGATATCTTAAGTAAGGAGCTGCACCACGATTATAATTACTTATCCAACCTTTTTTCGGAAGTAGAAGGCATCACTATAGAAAAGTATTTTATTGCCCAGAAAATAGAAAAAGTAAAAGAATTACTGGTCTATGATGAACTATCCTTAAGCGAGATCGCTTTCCGCCTTAATTATTCGAGTGTGGCCTATTTAAGCAATCAGTTTAAAAAAGTAACGGGGTTGACACCAAGCCATTTCAGGCAGATAAGAGAAGACAAAAGGAAGCCTCTGGATAAGATATAAAAATCAGAAAGACTACTTCTATGTAACCTATTTCCCTGTCTCTTTAAACGTAACAACTCCTTCTTCAAACCCTTATCGCCTTGTTGGATTTTCTTAACAAACTCCGGATCATAAGATGCTTCACTCCTGGCATAAATGAAGTATCAAATCACATGAATCGGCTTCAACACACATCTTTCAATTTTTGAATAAAAGCCGGAAAAAATTTGCGAAACCAAATAGTTGCCCTTATATTTGCAATCATATATTTGCATTATGAGAACAAGAAGGGATATTTTTCAGGCAATAGCAGATCCAACAAGACGGGCCATCATGACTTTAATTGCACTACAGGCAATGACACCTAACGCCATTGCTGCACATTTCGATACAACACGACAAGCGGTATCCAAGCACTTACAGATCCTGGCAGAGTGCGAGCTTATTAAACAAGAGCATAAAGGAAGGGAGATCTACTACCAGCTTGAAATTGATAAAGTGAAAGAAATAGACCAGTGGCTGCAACAGTTCCGGAAAATCTGGGAAGACCGTTTTGATAACCTCGATAAGTTATTGGCAGAAATGCAAAAGAAGTAAGGCTACCACAAAAGCACGAAAACACGAGAAAAAGAGACTTTGGGCCTTCGTGGCAAATAAAAAATAAGTAATGGAAAATAACCAGTAGTTGAAAATGACGGGAACGGTCAAAGCACCAATAAAGCTCGTCTGGAAAGTATGAACAGAACCGGAATACCTCGTACAAGGGTGCTGCCGGCAAGGCTATTTCATTTACCCTGATGGTAATACTTCTGAAATTTCTGAAAAAGATGAAAATGCTAAATAACAAAATATGAAAGAACAAGACCTTATTATAGAACGTATTTTTAATGCCGAAAGAAAATTGGTCTGGCAAGCCCTTACCGAAAAAGAACTAATAAAGCAATGGTATTTTGATTTGGAGGAGTTCAAAGCCGTGATAGGGTTTAAGTTTGAATTTATGGGTGGAGATCCTAACGGGAAGCAATGGAAACATCTGTGTGAAATAACAGAAGTTATTCCCGGAAGCAAAATTGCTTATTCATGGAAATATGAAGGTTATACAGGTATTTCCTATGTTACGTTTGAACTTTTTGATGAAGGAGACCATACACGGGTAAAATTGACGCATTCGGGCATTGATTCGTTTCCTTCGGATGTTCCGGAATTGGCTGTTCACAATTTTGAAGCAGGCTGGAACCAAATTATCAGTATTTCGTTGAAAGAATTTTTGGAAAAACAACATTAAAAAACAAATAAAATGAGCAGCAACTTATTATTTGACTTTACCGTAAACAAGGAAAACAACACCATTCACATCAAACGCGAATTTGATGCCCACGTTGAACTGGTTTGGCAAGCATGGACAACAGCCGAATTGCTCGACCAATGGTGGGGACCTAAACCCTGGAGAGCAGAAACGAAAACAATGGATTTCCGCGAAGGAGGATTCTGGCTGTATGCAATGATCGGTCCCGAAGGTGAAAAACATTGGAGTAAAGCCAGCTACATTTCTATCGAGAAAGAAAAATCCTTCGTCCAAAAAGACGGATTTTGTGATGAAAACGGAACGATGAACCCTGCATTTCCTCAAAACCTGGTGGAAAACAGCTTCACTCCAAAAGAAAATACGGTGCAGGTAGATATGTTACTTACTTTCGATTCGCTCAATGACCTTGAAACAACCATAGCAATGGGCTTTAAAGAAGGAATGACAATAGATTTCAACCAATTGGATGAGTTATTATTGCGATTAAAATAAAGACACAAGGAAAAACTTAGTGCCTTTGTGGCAAGAATTTAAAAGTAAAGAATAATAATCAAAATAACTTCCTCACTTGTACTGAGCCGTGCCGAAGTAAGCACCGTCATGCCGACCCCTTCGGCTATGCTCAGGGCGAGCTTCGTGGAGGCATCTCCCAGGTTTACCCCATGAGATGTGTACTATCTCATGGAGCCTGGAAACGTAGAAGTTATTTGGACATAGTTACAAAGCAATTTTAAACAGCAACAATGAAAAGAAAAATTTTAAACATCCTGTCCGTACTATTCGGGCTTTTATTGATGAACGGAGGTCTCAGCAAATTCTTCAACTACATGCCTGTCCCCGAAAACCTGCCTGAAGCAGTAGTAAAAGATAATGCTGCGATAGCAGAAATCTCCTGGCTGATACCTTTGATCGCTTCCGCAGAAATTTCAGGCGGTTTACTTATCCTGTTTCCCGGAACAAGGGCATTGGGCGCATTGGTCATATTTCCTGTAATGGTCGGTGTATTACTCACACATCTCACGGTAGCGCCCGATGGTCTTCCTATTGCATTTGTTATATGGATTATCCTGCTTTGGATTATTTTCGACAATAGAAAAAAATATCTGGCATTGATCAAATAAAAGATACAAAACAATTGCTTCCCGGTTTTACCTGTAAGCCCTTAAAAACAACACCATCCGTTCAGGCAGGGAATCAATAATTAATCTTTCCGGTACTCTTCAACACATGCGGTATGTAAATCTCACAAATCAATTCCATAATAACACAACTGTAACTATTAATGTATACTCAACTTTGCAGTCTTAACAAAAGCACCTTCATATGACAAATGAAGAACTGAAAGAATTAGCAGCACAACTGCGCAAACCAAGCGGGGCAAAAGGTACTGAAGTGGCCGGCATGATGAATGAAACAAACATCAGAATGACACTTCATTCGATAGACCGGTTACATATACAGGATCATGACCATATTCTGGAGCTGGGGCATGGCAACTGTGCGCATCTTTCCTATATACTGCAGCAAAAAAGTAACCTGGCCTATTACGGACTTGAAATATCAGAATTAATGAAAGAAGAAGCGAAGCACATTAATCAACGATTTATTGAAAATAAGAAAGCCCGCTTTTACCTGTACGACGGCCAGCACATACCTTTCCCCGGCAATTATTTTGACCGGATCTTTACCGTAAACACCATCTACTTCTGGACAGACCCGGAATCTCTTATGTCTGAACTGTATCACGTAATCAAACCAAACGGAAAACTCAACATTACCTTTGTCCAGCAGGATATGATGAAGGCACTGCCATTCACACAATTCGGGTTCACGCTTTACAACAATAAAAAAATAGAACATCTGGTCGAAACAACAGGATTCAAAATCGCAGGGTCTGATAGCCGCAGGGAGGTGGTAAAAAGTAAAACCGGCCACCTGGTAGACCGTGTATTTACTACTATCACTTTGGAGAAACCGGAGAATAATTGAATTTTTAAGAAACATGAGTGCTCCCTATCCTTTTGCTTCCATATGTAAATCTTACAAATCAATTCCACAATTACATAATAGCTGCCCTGATTATCTCATTAATTTTGTACCTGTAAAATAAATAACCGGTCATGGCAGTAAACAATAATAAAGAAACGGTTTATATTCCTCTGGAAGGCGTGGAAAGTGAGCATTGTGCATTAATCGTTGAAAAGAGTCTGGCACAGGTAAAAGGCATAGAAGCCCACAAAGTAGAGCTGAACAACAGAAGGGCAGCTATCACTGTCGATACAAATGAAACAGTAGCTGATGCGGTCAGGGCGATCAAAGACCTGGGCTACGGTGTTCCGACTATTAAGAAAACGTTCCCGGTACTGGGTATGACCTGCGCTTCCTGCGCCGGTAGCGCCGAGAGTACGGTGAAACATCTTGAGGGTGTAGTGAGCGCCTCCGTCAACTTTGCTACGGGTAATCTGACTGTAGAATACCTTCCCAATATGGTCGATGCTCCCCTGCTCCGTAAAACCCTTCAATCCGTCGGCTACGATCTTTTGATAGAAGAGGAAGCCAAACAACAGGAAACCCTCGAAGCCATCCATGCACGGAAGTTCAAAAAATTAAAAAATAAGACCATTTGGGCAATCATACTATCTATTCCGGTAGTGGTGATCGGTATGTTCTTTATGAATGTACCTTATGCTAATGAGATCATGTGGGTATTTGCTACACCTGTTGTACTCTGGCTGGGCAACGACTTTTTCATTAATGCCTGGAAGCAAGCCAGGCACCGCTCTGCAAACATGGATACATTAGTAGCCTTAAGTACAGGCATTGCCTATGTCTTCAGTGTATTCAACATGCTCTTTCCCAATTTCTGGTACCGGCGCGGATTACATGCGCACGTATATTTTGAAGCGGCAGCCGTTATTATTGCATTTATCCTCCTGGGAAAATTACTGGAAGAAAAAGCCAAAGGCAACACCTCCTCTGCCATAAAAAAACTGATGGGCTTACAACCTAAGACCGTTATAATAGCACTGCCGGACGGAACAGAAAAACAGGTAGCTATTGAAGATGTACAGGCAGATGATATTATCCTCGTAAAACCGGGAGAAAAAATCGCCGTCGATGGCATTGTTACATCCGGCAGCTCCTATGTAGATGAAAGTATGCTGAGCGGCGAACCGGTTCCCGTATTAAAAAACGAAAACGAAAAAGTATTTGCCGGAACGATCAATCAAAAAGGGAGCTTCCGCTTCCGGGCAGTGAAAGTGGGCAAAGAAACTATGCTGGCCCAGATCATCAAAATGGTGCAGGATGCACAGGGCAGTAAAGTGCCGGTGCAGAAGCTGGTAGATAAGGTTGCCGGTATTTTCGTCCCCACTGTAATAGGTATCGCTCTGCTCACATTTGCTGTATGGCTGACACTGGGCGGTGATAACGGCATAGTACAGGGATTATTGGCAGCCGTCACCGTACTGGTCATAGCCTGCCCGTGCGCACTGGGACTGGCCACACCTACCGCTATAATGGTAGGCGTGGGTAAAGGTGCCGAAAACGGTATTCTGATAAAAGAT
Organism: Taibaiella helva; assembly: GCA_040392805.1. Classification (GTDB taxonomy): domain Bacteria; phylum Bacteroidota; class Bacteroidia; order Chitinophagales; family Chitinophagaceae; genus Taibaiella; species Taibaiella helvus_B. The sequence continues at coordinate 1,353 of JBEBVI010000186.1, read as the reverse complement.
GCGGAAAGCCTGGAATCAGCTAAAAAAGTAAATGCTGTCGTATTAGACAAAACAGGTACGATTACAGAGGGAAGACCGGAGGTGGCGGGCATCCAATGGCTGGATAATGACAATACGAGCCAAGCTATTTTGTTGAGTATCGAAAAGCAGTCCGAACACCCATTGGCAGAAGCCGTCGTAAAATATCTGGACGGTGTATCTTCAATTGCGCTATCAAATTTTGACAGTATCACAGGTAAAGGAGCAAAAGCAGGCTATAATAACGAAACTTACTATGTAGGTAATAAAAAGCTGTTAATGGAAAACCATATAACCATTGCAGATCAATTACAACAGCAAGCCGATGAATGGGGAAAACAATCTAAGACCGTTATCTGGTTTACAAACAGTAAGCAGGCGCTGTGTGTCATTGCTATTTCAGATAAAATTAAAGAGACCTCTGTTAAAGCTATCAGGCAAATGCAGGATATGGGCATTGAGCTGTATATGCTGACCGGGGATAATGAAGCCACAGCAAAAGCTATTGCACAACAAACAGGTATCAAATATTACAAAGCCGAAGTATTACCACAGCAAAAAGCCGGTTTTATAAAAGAGCTGCAACAGCAAGGTAAAGTAGTGGCGATGGCAGGCGATGGCATTAATGACAGCACTGCACTGGCTACGGCAGATGTAAGCATAGCAATGGGTAAAGGCAGTGATATTGCAATGGATGTCGCTAAAATGACCATTATTTCATCAGATCTGACTAAAATACCACAGGCCATACGTCTGTCAAAACAAACAGTGGCCACGATAAAACAAAACCTGTTCTGGGCATTTATCTACAACCTTATAGGCATTCCGGTAGCAGCAGGTATTCTTTACCCCATTAACGGCTTCCTGCTCAACCCGATGATTGCAGGTGCGGCAATGGCCCTGAGCAGCGTAAGTGTTGTAAGCAATAGCCTGCGCTTAAAGTGGAAAAAGTAAAAATGCCCCAGTTGTTTGTTATATGTATTTGTAAATCCGTTATCAGCGCAATCTGCGAGAGGCTTAAACGACATTATTATGTAACGCGGCAGCAGGTTCTGTAGTTATTATAAATTCCCAGCTGATACCGGTTTGGTTTATTGAATTTCCGAAGGACTACGCATAAATATTAAATGATATTATGCCACAATAAAAATCAATCTTCGGTTAAACCCAGTTGTAATGCTTTATTGATAAGCTCACTAATAGTGGAAACTTCCAATTTTTCAAAAATCCGGGCGCGATAGTTTCTCACAGTATTGTATCCCAGGAATAACTGCTCTGCAATTTTCTGGTTGGAATAGCCCGCCACCAGAAGTTTGAGTATTTCTTTTTCCCGTA
>JBEBVI010000185.1:0-7834 GCA_040392805.1 Taibaiella helva | reverse complement strand
GCGGGCCAGTTAAATATGGCGGAGCACAACATTAATGCTGCAGGGTATGAAGGCAGAGTGAATTATTATGAGCATAATGTACTGAACCCGGAGCTGACGCTGCCTAAAGGGTATGATATCATTTGGATGAGCCAGTTTTTAGACTGTTTTGCAGATGCAGAAATTGTCGCCATTTTGAAAAAATGCTATGATGCCTCCGATGAGCATACACGTATATTTATTAATGAAACCTTCTGGGACAGGCAGCGCTTCAACACATCTGCCTTTGCATTACAAATGACGTCGCTTTACTTCACCACTATGGCCAATGGCAACAGCCAGATGTACGACAGCGAAGTATTTCTGCACCTTATCGGTGAAGCAGGTTTTGAAGTGGTTCAACAATATGATCATATAGGCCTCAGCCATACCATACTTGAACTGCAGAAGAAATCAGAGCGTTGCTGACTCCTTAATACGATAAAAGCATATTCATCTTTAAATTCTATTTCGTCGTTATGATTACCACAGATGTACTTGTAATAGGTGCCGGGCCTTCGGGAACAGTTGCAGCTGCAATAATTAAAAAAGCCGGCTTTGATGTTTGCATCGTGGAGAAACAACAGTTTCCCCGCTTTGTTATTGGAGAAAGCCTGCTGCCCCGATGTCTTGAGGCATTAGACGAAGCCGGGTTTATAGAAGCACTCAGAGAAAAAAAATTCCAGGTAAAGTCGGGCGCTAAATTTGTGCGGAACGGCGAAATCTGCGATTTTACATTTGACAAACAGCATACAGACGGCTGGCGCCATGCCTGGCAAATGCCCAGAGCCGACTTCGATTTCACCTTAGCCAACGAATGCGAGCGCATGGGAATAAATGTTGCTTATAAACATGAAGTTATTGCTATCGACATCCATGAAGATGGCAGCAGCACCACAACCATACGTCCGGAACAAGGTGAAACCTACCAGGTAAATGCCAGATTTATAGTAGACGGAAGCGGCTATGGAAGAGTGATTCCCAGGCTGTTTAACCTCGAAAAGCCATCCAGCCAACCGGTAAGAAAAACTATTTTCTCTCATTTTACCGATCCCAGGAGGCTGGAACAGGAAGAGCCGAACAGGATCGTTGTCTATGTTCATAAAGACGATTGCTGGATATGGACCATTCCCTTTGCCAATGGAATCACTTCTGTAGGCTTCGTATCGACACCCGAGTTTTTTGAAAAGTATTCCGGAAATCTCGAACAGCAGCTCAGAGCCATGATAGCTGATGAGCCGGCTATAGCCGGACGTTTTAGTAAGTCGGAACTGATATTTGAACCTAAGTTGCTGCAAGGCTGGAGCGCTACGACCGATACCTTCTGGGGAAAAGGGTTTATACTGACCGGTAATGTAACAGAGTTCCTGGACCCTATTTTCTCATCCGGCGTAACACTGGCCACCGTATCCGCTCAAACTGCTGCGAAATTAGTGATACGTCACCTCAACGGCGAGCAGGTTGACTTCCAGAAAGAATATACAGATCCTACAATGGAAGGCGTAAGTGTTTTCAGGACTTATGTAAACAGCTGGTACGACGGTACCTTATTCAAAATCTTTTTCGCAAAAGATAAAAATGAGCAGTTTAAGGAACAGATATGCAGCGTGCTGGCCGGCTACGTATGGGATAAAACAAACCCCTTTGTAAAAAATCATGAAAAATCCGTAAGGACACTGGCCCGCTATCTGGAACAGCAGGGGTAAGCCCCGGATACCAGGCTGCCTGCCGCTTAATTTTGCTTTACTTATATTTGCAGCAACCGCATTCTGTCAGCGTTCTGAACCTTGATTTTTTTACTTTAATAATAAAATGATTTAAAAATGAGAAAATACGGATTAGTTTTTATGTCAGCCCTGGCACTAACCTGGATGGCTTGTGGCAACAACAATACAACAGATCTGCATGATCACGATCACGATCATGATCATGAACACGTGCAGGAGCAGGCTGTAACCGGTGCAAACATTGATCCGGTCTGCAAAATGGAAAAAGATGATACCTGGACAGAATATTCAGTAAATGCAACCGACACTATCTGGTTTTGCAGTGCACATTGCAAAGAGACCTTTGACAAAGATCCCGGAAAATATCTCAATTAATATTCCCTTCTTTACCATCGCTTTCCATGTTACAAGCAGGTAAAGCAGCCGGCTTTAAAGAGAGCCATATAAAATACTCTATTGGAGCTATCCGTAAGATGCATGGCAAAAAATAAACCGCCATGCATCTTGTTTAAGAAATGAAGCCCGAACAGTTTTATATGAAACGCTGCCTGGATCTTGCGATAAAAGGATCAGGCTATGTTGCACCCAACCCTATGGTTGGTGCAGTGCTTGTACATAACAACCATATAATAGGTGAAGGCTGGCACAAAATATATGGCGATGCCCATGCAGAGGTAAATTGCCTCCGCTCTGTAAAACAGGACGATCAGCATTTAATCACCCAAAGCATACTCTACGTGAGCCTGGAGCCTTGCGCACACTACGGGAAAACACCTCCCTGTGCAGACCTGATCATACAGTCCGGCATACCGGAAGTTGTTATAGGATGTCGTGATCCCTTCAGCGAAGTATCCGGCAAGGGTATACAAAAGCTACAACAGGCCGGCGTAAAAGTAACCGTAGATGTATTAAGAGAAGAGTGCCGGTGGCTTAACCGTAGATTTTTCATGCGCCAGGAGCAATCCAGACCTTATATCATTCTAAAATGGGCCTGCAGTGCCGATGGTTTTATTGCACCGGAAAACGGCAGGCGGGTAATGCTGTCCAACCCCTACTCATTACTCATGACCCACAGGATGAGAGCCGAAGAAGATGCCATCCTGGTGGGCTTTCGCACCGCATTACTGGACAATCCCAGGCTCAGCAACCGTTATGGGCAAGGGCGTCACCCCTGCCGATTACTTATAGACCCCGAATTGCAGATCGAAGCGATCAACAATTTATTCGACCAGGCACAACCCTGCATTGTTTTCAATTATCTTTCGGATAAAAAATACGGCAATATCAGCTGGATTAAATTAAATCGACAGGAGCCCACAGCGCCTCAAATAACCAGTCACCTGGACAAACTTGGGATCAGTTCCGTAATCATAGAAGGCGGGGCAAAAACACTTTCCTTATTCATAACATCAGGATTATGGGACGAGTGTATACAAATCCGTACACCCCATATCATAGGATCAGGTGTCGCTGCACCTTCGCTGAAAGACGCATTTACCCATGAGCGTTTTTCCATGGCGGAAGACAGCATAAATATTTTCTACAGTAAGCAGGTACATCATTTACTTGAGCAATAAAGAGCAGAAATACCTTGGGTCTGGAGATCTGTCACATTTAAAGATTTTATAAAAGGATACTTCCAAATGCAATTCACATATAAAACCATCACAGACATATCAAAGGCTGAATTTAAAGACAGGGGAAGCAAATTTTTGGGTTATGCCTATCCTGTACAAACAGCAGAAGACATAAAAGTCTGCTTACAGCAACTAAAGAAGGAGCATCCCAAAGCTGTTCATCATTGTTATGCCTACCGGCTCGGTACTGAAGGACTGCAATTCCGGGCAAACGATGACGGTGAACCCTCAGGCAGCGCAGGAAGACCTATCTTGGGGCAGATTGACAGTGCAGGTTTAACTAATATATTAATAGTAATAGTGCGTTACTTCGGTGGGACATTGCTGGGTGTGCCCGGCCTGATCAATGCTTACAAATCAACAGCGGCAGAGTGTATAAATAATGCGGGCATTGCCGAGCGCGATATAGAGCATATAGTACAACTGGAATTTGACTATTCCGTCATCAATGATGTAATGCAGGTGTTAAAACAATATAACGCCACAGTTCATCAACAGGAGATGCAGCTATTCTGCCGGATGAAGTCGGGAATACCGCTGTTATATAAAGACAATTGCCTGGCACGCTTAGCCGAAATAAGGGGTTTAGAAGTAAAAACCGGTTGATAGCGGAAGCTTGAAAGCAAATGGTATGAACATAACTAAAAGAAAGAGTTGCCAGATCTTGAGAGAAGGTTTTTACCAATATGACTATACATAAATGTAAATAAAGTCTTTTGTACATTTGAAAGCATAAAAAGAAATACAAGACCCAAAGCAACAAACCGGGACATATTGCGGCTCATAAAGGAACTGTGCTGCCGAAGATATAACGGAATATAATGTCAATATACACACAATACGAACTTACGATGCAGTTAAATCCTCAGAATGAAATCGACAATCCGAATAACAACACTTATTTTTTAGTAAGGAATTTTAGGGAAGATGTAGCACCGGAAAAAATAAGATCTGTGTTCCGGAGGGTTTGCGCTTTGGTGATTAATCTCAACAATTCCGCACTTGACCGTTTCCCCAATGCTAAAGCAAGTTGTGTAATGGGCATTGGTTACAAAGCCTGGTTGAAACTTGATTTGCCGCAGCCGCTACCCAAAGAGCTGAAAACTTTTGAACCTGTAACAGGCGAAAAGCATACAGCAGTGGCCACCCATGGCGATATACATTTTCATATCCGTGCAGACGAGAAAAGCTTCGCTTTTGATATGTCTGCCGTGATTTCGGGCTTCATGAAAGAAGTTGCCGACTGTGTAGTGGAGGTACAAGGTTTCCGTTACCGGGACAGCCGCTCCATTCTCGGCTTCGTGGACGGAACCGAAAATCCGCACGGAGCAAAACGCGAATATTTTGCCGTAATTGATAAGCAGGATGAGCAATATAAAGGCGGGAGCTATCTCTTTGTTCAGAAATATATTCATAACCTCGACGCCTGGAATGCACTCCCGGTGCCGGAGCAGGAAAAAGTATTTGGCAGGTCGAAAGACAATGATATTGAAATGCCCGATGAAGTAAAACCTAAAAATGCTCATACGGCTCTTGCCAATATAGGCGATGATAAAAAGGTAGTACGCGATAATATGCCTTTCGGCAATGTCAGCACCAACGAAATGGGCACTTATTTCATCTGCTACGCAAGCACTTTCAGCACTGTAGAAAAAATGCTGAACAATATGTTTATCGGTGATCCACCGGGCAATTACGACCGGATTTTAGACTTCAGCACAGCCCGGACAGGAACGCTGTTCTTCGTACCGTCGTTAGATATGCTGGATAAGTTTGGTGGCTAAAGGGCAGAAAAAGAAAAGAAGCGATAAATCAGAAATGGCAATAGGACCAAGCATTTTTAACAGCATGGCTATAGATGTAAAGAAAGTCTTTCGTAAAGTTGAACCACGAAACACAATTATTATATGGGATATTCAAGCGAGAAAAATAGTCTTTATACAAGAATCCCTGAAACTTCAAAATGAGGAATTAATAACTCGTTTAGTATAATAGTCAAAATAACGTCCTCAAGTAGTGTCATGCCGACCCATGTGGAGGCATCTCCCAGGTTTACCCCATGAGATGTGTACTATCTCATGGGGCTTGGAAACGTGGAAGTTATTTCGACACAGTTACTAAGAAGAACTTTTTACGTTCTGATAATGCTGCTAAAAATAATGATTTCAGCTTAATGACACTTACTGAATTTAATGAGCGTATTAATAAATCAACAGATGACGCTCAAAATGACAGATTAACAACATCGGATCACGTAATCACAGAAATTAAAAAATGGCGTTAACTGTATATTGGCAAACTTTGCAAAAAGCGAACCAAAAAGCATTTTTGACTATCACAACGAAAAAGCAAGCTTAAAAGTAGCCAGACAATCCACAGAATAAATGCTAATGATTTAAGTAGCTTTCCTGAAATTGGGCTATTGAAGAGCTTTTGAGCGATAGACCACAAAACTTCAGGTACGTAATAAATACCAACTACAAAATAATTTATTGGGTTAAGAAAGGCAAAAGTAGAATTGAAGACAAAATCCAGGGAAGCTAACGAAAAACAAATAAAACCTTTAGCAATAAAAAGCAGGCGGCGGTAAAAAAGCACGCATCAAAATACCTTATCGCCCTATTAACCTTTCTACTCCACTTTTTTACATAAATCCTTTTACATTTGCCCCTTACCTTTAAAGAAAATCATTATTGTGGAAATATCTTGTTTACCTCATAAAGCCACTACTTTTTTCTCCGGGCTCAATACGGACTACTTAGCCGGAGATAAAAAGTTAGACCAGTTCTATGAATTTACTCCTGACGATAAAGGCCTGACAGAAGCTATACAAAAGCGCAGGCATTTCCCTGTCAACAGGCAATTGCTCGTCACAGTTTTAAAGAAACAATACGAGGGGCTGCACCTGAGCGAAGAGGTAAGCAGGAATATAGATTTACTGCTCCACGAGAATACCTACACGGTATGTACGGCACACCAGCCCAACTTAATGACCGGCTATTTATATTTTATCTATAAAATAATACACGCGGCCAGACTTGCAGAACATCTTAAATCTAAACATACTCATCAACACTTCATACCTGTTTTCTACATCGGTTCGGAAGATAATGATATTGAAGAGCTGGGGACATTCCGTTTCAATGGTATCAAATTTAAGTGGCAGACCGAACAAACTGGTGCCGTAGGCCGGATGAGCACTGATGATCCGGAACTTAAAAAATTATTACAGCAGCTTTTTAACCTTATAGGCCCGCCGGGCAACAATGCAGAGCGCCTGAAAGAAGTGCTGCAGCTTGCCTACCAGCAACCGACCATCGCTGCAGCTACCCGCTATATCATTAATGAATTTTTAGGGCATTTAGGCATTGTCGTTATCGATCCTGATGATGCATCCCTGAAAAAAGCGTTCCTGCCGGTATTGAAGGCAGAGCTAACCGTTCTCCGGTCTGACCAGCTGGTGCAACAGCAATCGCGTGCACTGAATCAGGAGTACAAAATACAGGCTTTTTCAAGACCCGTTAATTTATTCTACCTGAAAGACGACATCAGAGAGCGGATCGAATATAACGGGCATTACTGGAGCGTGCTGCGTACCGGTATCAAATGGGATAAAAACACGTTGGAGCAGGAATTGAATGCACACCCGGAACGCTTCAGCCCCAATGTTATTCTAAGAGGCTTATTCCAGGAAACCATATTGCCTAATGTGGCATTTATCGGCGGAGGAAGTGAAGTAGCCTACTGGCTGCAATTAAAACCTTTATTTGAACATTATAAAGTATTTTACCCGGCAATTATACTCCGCCAGTCTGTAATGTGGATGGATGAAAGATCATGTAAGCTGCAGGACAAAACCGGGCTTACAGATACAGAGTTGTTCCTGCCTGCAGAACAGCTGGCCCGCGCTTTTGTCCATAAACATACTTGTAAAGACCTGCTGCTGGATGATATCAGGCAACAGTTCAATATGCTCTTTGACCAGACCAGGACAAAAGCAACTAGTATTGACATCACCTTGAGGTCAAGCATAGATGCGGCAATGACCAAAATGCGCCACCAGCTGGATACCATTGAGAAGAAAATGATGCGTGCCGAAAAAAGGAATATGGCGGAGCAGCTGGCACAAATCTATAAACTGAAAAAGAATGTTTTTCCCAATGGGTCATTACAGGAACGCTACGACACTTTTCTACCCTACTATATTGATATGGGGAAACGTTTTTTTGATCATCTTATGCAATACACGCTACCGTATGGCGACCAGTTCCTGATATTCAAATGTACCTCAAAAAATAATCTGTAATTTTTACTTCTTAATTTTTGGAAAATTAAAAACCGCAGATTACCTTTGCACTCCCTTAAACAATAAGGAAATACAACAAGTTCTTTACAACAGGAAGCATAGCTCAGCTGGTTCAGAGCATCTGCCTTACAAGCAGAGGGTCCGCG
>JBEBVI010000184.1:0-7840 GCA_040392805.1 Taibaiella helva | reverse complement strand
AATTTCTTTCTCTAATCTTTTGAACGGACACTAAAGTTGTCAAAGTAGAATTAGTCTGGTCATTAATTCTAATATACAACCTCTGCTTTTATTTCCAACTATTTTAACCCTTGATTCGCATTAATAATAAGTTCATACAAAACCCCTTACCCTTAACGATCAGGTTATACAGCTCCAGTACTTTTACATCATAAACCAAATTTTTCAAATTAAATGTCACAGGCAGCATTAGTTATTTTACTTACCATTTCCGTATTGATAACAATAATTTTCATCGGTATACAGAGCATGAAGCGTCCGTCCTGACCTTTTCCCCGCATACCCCCCGGGATATCAGATAAACGGCAATATCGCCTGCCGGCAGCTTCATCCTTATTTATTTTGTATATCCGGCTACCCGTCTGACAAGCAGTCGCGCGGGCTGCTCTGTAAGACATACAGTTCTAACGAAAAATATTATATCGCTTACGATCCTTGCTTAAAGCTTCCTCACACTGTTATAAACTCACCTAATTGGGAAGAGATATACCTTTTGAATAGCAACAAATTAAAGCCTCTGAATTATAATCCCTTCCGGAGGGGACCAAGCAATGAGGGATACTATTTTTTACCCTGTGAGATATTTACCCTGTTTACGATCTTACAGAGTGAACCTGGTGTATGGTATAATTGGCCATAGATATGAATTAGCCACAGATGTGCAGATAAAAAAATCTGTACATCTGTGGCTATAATAAGTAGGATCGCAATGAAGCAGAACCTTTAATCCTTCGTCTCGGATTTCTCTTTTTTATCTTTGTCTTTCGAAAGAGAAAATACAATTTTCTCCTGTTTCGAATCATAATCGGCAATGGCCTTATCCCCCTCTTTAATATTATGATTCAGGATTTCTTCAGCCAGCGGATCTTCCAGGTATTTCTGTATAGCCCTGTGCAATGGCCTGGCGCCAAACTGGGCATCATAGCCTTTTTCTACGATAAACTTCCTTGCTTCATCCGTAAGCTCCAGAGAGAACCCTAAGCTGTTCAGTCGCTTCAGCACATCTTTCATAATAATATCTATAATGAGGTTGATATGCTCTTCTGACAGGCTGTTGAATATGATAACGTCATCCAGGCGGTTGAGGAACTCAGGGCTGAACGTACGCTTTAACGCCCGTTCAATCACCGCACGGTTATTTTCTTCCTCGTTGGATACTTTGGCTGCCGTAGCAAAGCCCACACCGTCACCAAAGTCTTTAAGCTGCCTGGCGCCTATATTGGACGTCATGATGATGATCGAGTTTTTAAAGTCTACCTTCCGGCCTAAGCCATCGGTCAGTTGCCCGTCGTCCAGTACCTGTAGCAGAATATTAAAGATATCCGGGTGCGCTTTCTCAATTTCATCCAGCAGGATCACAGAATAAGGTTTACGGCGTACTTTCTCTGTCAGCTGCCCACCTTCTTCATAACCCACATAGCCCGGAGGCGCACCGATCAGACGGCTAAGCGAGAATTTCTCCATATACTCGCTCATATCAATCCTTATTAGTGCCTCTTCACTATCGAAAAGATACCTGGCCAAAGCCTTAGTAAGCTCGGTTTTACCCACACCCGTAGGGCCGAGGAAGATAAAGGAGCCTATTGGCTTTCTCGGGTCTTTAAGCCCTACCCTGTTTCTCTGGATGGCTTTTACCACCTTCGCTATGGCATCGTCCTGGCCCACCACCATACTCTTCAGATCTTCACCCATACGGCGCAGCTTTTCACTCTCTGCTTCCACCATACGCATCACCGGTATGCCCGTCATCATACTGACTACTTCTGCAATATCTTCTTCATGGATCGGGTATCTCTTATGCTTCACTTCTTCTTCCCATTCACTTTTGGCTTTTTCCAGCTCTTCGCCCAGCCTTTTCTCTTTATCCCGAAGTGAAGCGGCTTCTTCAAAACGCTGGCTCTTCACCACCTTGTTTTTTTCCAGCTTAATATCCTCAATCTTCTTCTCTAGGTCAAGAATATTTTTAGGTACGTTAATATTTTTGAGATGCACCCTTGCCCCTACTTCATCCATCACATCAATAGCCTTATCAGGCAGCAGGCGGTCGGTCATATAACGGTCACTAAGCTTCACACAGGCTTCCACAGCCTCCTTATCGTAAGTCACATTGTGAAACTCTTCGTATTTAGGACGTATATTATTCAGTATAGTAATCGTCTCTTCCACACTTGGCGGATCTACCAGTACTTTCTGGAACCTTCTGTCCAAAGCACCGTCTTTTTCAATATACATGTGGTATTCATCCAATGTGGATGCGCCGATACACTGCAGCTCTCCCCTGGAAAGGGCCGGTTTGAAAATATTGGAAGCGTCTAAAGATCCTGAAGCACCACCTGCACCTACAATAGTATGTATCTCGTCGATAAACAGGATAACATCCCTGTTTTTTTCCAGCTCATTCATGATCGCCTTCATACGCTCTTCAAACTGACCACGGTATTTGGTTCCGGCCACTAAGGCAGCCAGGTCAAGGCTAATCACCCGCTTGTCAAAAAGAATACGCGATACTTTTCTTTGAACAATACGCAAAGCCAGTCCCTCAACAATAGCGGTTTTACCTACACCCGGCTCGCCTATAAGTATCGGGTTGTTCTTCTTACGGCGGGAAAGAATCTGGGAAACCCTTTCTATTTCCTGCTCCCGCCCTACAATAGGATCAAGGCTACCCAGCTCCGCCATGCGTGTAATATCCCTGCCGAAATTGTCTAATACCGGCGTTTTAGATTTTACACCACCGGACGCTGCTCCGGCCTGTCTTTGTCTCTGCTGGAATTGGCGGCGCTCCTCATCATCAAACTCTTCGGAGCCGGGATCATTTCCCGTATACTCTGCGCTGGCGCCATTACCCTGCAGTATGCTCAGCTCATTTTTAAAACGATCATAATCCACATCGTAATGATGGAGTATCTGGGCGGCAGGATTTTCCTTATTTTTCAGGATAGAAAGCATTAAGTGCTCCGATTCTACGGAACGGCTTTTTAATGTCTTGGCCTCAAGAACCGTAATGCGGATCACTTTTTCTGCCTGGCGAGTAAGTGGCAGGCTGTTCAGGTGATTATTGGACCTGTCCGTTTTATCCTTGATAACGATCTCCACCTCTTTCCGCAAATCATATAAATTAACGTTAAATGACTGCAGGATACGTATGGCGATGCTCTCTCCTTCGCGGATAAGACCTAACAGTAAATGCTCCGTTCCTATAAAATCATTTCCAAGCCTCAAAGCCTCTTCACGGCTGTAAGAAATGATCTCTTTAACTTTTGATGAGAAATTAGAATCCATATGGGATATTCAGATTATTGTTTGCTCTTAAAGAATGACATATAACAAAGGTAAAAACAAAACGACTAAGATCTGTACCAATATACTTTTTAAAATTTCCGTCATTATTATTATAACGGGTAAAAAGCTTTTTCTTTAAAAACAAACGGTTATTTATATTTGATTGCTAAGTTAGACAAATTTGATTACTTAATACTGTTGCTTTACTGCTATACTTATTGGTTATCTCAATTTCGGTATTTTTATTTTACATTTGAACCTTTTTATTGAACAGAAGTCAATAGTAATAAATATTTCTTTAGAGATGGATTTCAAAATTGATACCAAACCTACTTACACTGTAATTACGCCGGATACGGGTAATTTAAGTGTTAATATGGCAGAAGGTATAAGACAAAAAATAGAAGAACTTTCCCTGAACAGCAGCCATAATTTCATAATTAATCTTCAAAATCTGACAAGTATGGAAATGGCTTCAGGAGATGTGTTGCTGGAGATGCATAATTTTGTCTATAACAGCGGCTCTTCTCTTGTGTTTACTGCGCTGGAAGAATCTGTCAATCAAAGTATGAAGAAAGGGCAATATCACCTCAGCCTTAACCTGACACCCACCCTGATCGAGGCTGTAGATATTATCAGTATGGAAACCCTGGAACGGGATCTGCTGGGCGAATCATGATAAAGCTGACCATATTAGGCAATAATTCGGCTATCCCTGCGCATGGCCGGCATCCTACTGCACAGATCGTGGAAATTAAGGAGCAGTTATTTCTCGTAGACTGCGGCGAAGGGACACAATTGCGCCTTCAGCAGTTTAACATCAGGCGTCGGAGGATCAATTATGTTTTCATCAGCCATCTTCACGGAGATCACTATTTCGGGCTAATAGGCCTTATTACCAGCATGGGATTGTTGGGAAGACTTAATCCTTTGCACCTGTTCGGTCCGCCCATGCTCAGGGAAATTATTGATCTGCACCTTGCCGCTGCTTCTATTGAATTACCTTATCAGATTATATTTACTGGTATTGAACCGGAATATGACGGTTTACTGGTAGAAACAGCCCAGTATAGCGTCAGTTGCTTCCCTGTAGAACATCGTATTGCATGCCACGGCTTTTTGTTCACTGCCAAAGGCAGTGGCAGAAGGCTGTTACCTGAAAAGTGCATGGAATTCGGAATACCTGCCGCTTACTACCCGAAACTGAAAGCAGGGGAAGATTATGTTCGCGAGGATGGATCAACTATTTCTAACGACTGGCTGACAGAGCCCGGACCTGCAGATAAAAAATATGCCTATTGTGCCGATACACTTTATACGGAGCGCTTTATTAAGTATATCCGGGATACAGATGCCATTTATCATGAAAGCACGTACCTGAGCGATGATGAGATAAAAGCTGCGGAACGGTTTCACAGTACAGCGGCCCAGGCAGCTAAGATCGCTTTTAAAGCGAGCGCAAAAACATAGTACTTAGGTCATTTCTCTTCAAAATATACGAACCTGCAACCTTTTTCTGACGAGGCTTCAGCCATCTTTCCCGGCAGTATAGTTACATCCGAGGGCAGTACTTATGAAATATAAAGATCTGCAGGGTTAATAAAAATAAAAGCCTGCCCATAAGGCAAGCTTTCAAAGCATATTCGTCATTTTCTTACAGAAAATCAATTTCCTTTTCAACATTAACTATTTAAACTATTTAGCCACTACTTGGCCTTTCAGGGTCAAAACATAACGTTCTTTTGACTTATCGTCCTGTACAGCGTTAGATTGTATGGTAATTTCTTTATGTGTAGGGCCTACCCTGCCTGCAGAATTAAAAGTAACTTTAATAGTACCGGTCTTACCGGGAAGAATGGGCTTTGGAGAAAACTCGGGCGTAGTGCAACCGCAGCTTGCCTCAGCTTTTAATATCTGCAAAGGTTGATCACCCACATTCTTAAACTCGTAAATATGAACCACCTGCTCCCCGTCTGTTACGGTACCAAAATCATAAGTGTCGTTCTTATCTTTAAACTGGAATCGGGCTCCTTTCTGTGCATACAAGCCGAAATGGACTACGGATAGGAGTAATATAAAAGCAAATACTTTCTTCATTCTGTTTTGTTTTTTTGGTTTACAAATAAGTTTTTTCGAAAAAAGAAATAAAGATAACGAGACTAATTAAATTTTAAGCTTACAATGATTTCCGGTGTTCTCATAAAATGAATATACAACATACTTAAGTATAGTCAGAGTTACCCTGCGTAGTGTATCTGTCCTGTTAGGCAGCCGACACAGAAAACGTCAAAAAAAATACAACACTTCAGACAAACTGAAAACCTTAAAGTTTAAAGGAGCCTGGAGTGTTGTACGTTAAATAATACTAAAATATTATCTCATTAATTCACTTTCATCATTGATGTATTCTGGGGAGCTGAAGCCTCAGGGGCTTTTTCCACATTTCCTTTAATGTAGATCACATTACTACCTGCTGTAGAGGTTACGGTAATGCTTTTATTAAATGGTCCAACCCTGCCTTTCGTACCGTAAGCAGCTTTAATTATACCAGTTTTACCGGGAGCCACCGCGTCTTTAGACCAGAACGGAGTAGTACATCCACATGAAGGATGGACATTCTGGATGATAAGCGGTTCAGTACCTGTATTGGTAAAAACAAATTCTGCCTCTGCCGGATCTCCTTCCTGTAGATTACCGAAATCGTGGGTTTCTGTCTTAAATTTAATAGTAGTTGTAGGAGCGGCTTGTACCGGTGTTTCCGACTGAGCTGCTTTAACAGTTTCCTTTGATTGAACAGCAGTATTTTTTTGAACGGGCTGTAGTTTTTTGCCTTGGGCAAAAGCACCGGCGCTCGTAAAAGCTAACAGCGCAACAGCAAGGAAAGTCTTCTTCATAACAGATGTTGTTTTTTGTTTTGTGACACAAAGTTATACAGGCCGCCAATGAATGCCTGTTAAGCTACGGTTAAGGGTAAGCGTTGAACCGTAAAACAAAGTATGTTTAACAAACAGATAAGTTCAGAAGCGTTATCCCTGTCTTAAGGCAGCACCTGCGCGACTTCCTGACAAAACATAAACCTGTAATACAACGGACATCACCAGGAACATAGCCACCAGCTGATGCAACTCTGCAAGGGTTTCAAAAATGCCCCACTTATTCGGCACAATAGTCATGCTGGCCAGTATGGTGCATATACCCAGCACAACCTGCAACACTACCAATATCAAGGGCAACGATCTGTATTTCCTGAATACGGGGGAAACGGCTTTCCATTTGTAAGCCGTTACCGCTGCCGCAGTAATAAGCACAGCTAACAGGTAAGCCAGTCCGCGATGTATGAAATGAATCGTGATCTTATTTTCCAGTAAAGGGTGACCGTCAAGAGCATACCCCATTCGCTCCGGTATCCAATAGCCGTTAATGGTTGGCCATGTAGCTGCAGCTGTAGCTGCCTTATGGCCTGCCATTAAAGCACCGTAAATCAACTGAAGGACCAGGATAATAAAAATAGCCCAATACAGGTTCTTCAACCTCGTATTATGTACCCTTTCTCTATCGGGAATAAGCAATGTAAGTGCAAACCATAAAACATAACACCCCAGTATTATGGCCAGGACGAAGTGTATAGCCAGCCGGGTAGGTCTTACATATATGGCATCGCCGGTTAACCCGCTGGCCACCATGATCCAGCCTACAGCACCTTGTAAAGCTCCCATTATAAATAATACAACCAGGGGTAAGATCATTTGCCTGTTGAAATAGCCCTTCAGCATAAAAAAGATAAAAGGCACGGTAAAAACAACTCCGATCAACCTGGCCCATAAACGATGGAACCATTCCCAAAAGAAGATATACTTGAAATCTTCAAGTGTAAAATCGGTGTTGAGATAGAGATATTGGGGAGAGCGCTGGTATTTCGCAAATTCGGCCAACCATTGCTCATGATTTAAAGGAGGGATCGTCCCGGTTACCACATTCCATTCTGTAATAGATAAACCTGAACCACTTAGCCTGGTAACCCCACCCAATAGTGTCTGGATGATAATCATTGCTACCCCGATAAGCAACCATATAGCTACTGCCTTATTTCTTTTTTGTACAAGAGCTGCCTCCACGGCTTGAATTTTTGCGCAAAGGTAAGGTCTGTTGTGCAAAAACCCGGCCCTTTAACCGATATAATATCCGTATTGGCCGATTTAATTACCAATCGTCCTTACCCAGAAACACGCCGATACTAAAGCCCAGCGCCCAGTTTCTCTGAAAAGAGAACGCAGCGTTTTCAGGTGCGATATTAGCCAGTCCGTAGGAAAAGGTTCCTTTGAAATAAAGACGCACACTGGATTCATAGCCTATTTGTGTATAGATACCATAATCCAGTTTTCTCATATCATGATGGGCCCCGTTATCGCCAAACTTCATCTCTGACTCTTCTATGTTATAAGTATAAGTAGTATTCTGAGAATCAATAACAGGGTATTTCATTTTGTGGTGTCCTATAAGATGTATACCGGCATAGGGG
>JBEBVI010000183.1:0-7865 GCA_040392805.1 Taibaiella helva | reverse complement strand
GAGCAAAGGACTGAAAATCCTTGTGTCGCCGGTTCGATCCCGGCCCACACCACGGAATAGGAAAGTCTTTCAGCGATTTCGCAGAAAGACTTTTTCAATTTGGTACAACATTGATCGCTTCCACCGGATTTTTCCCGCTTTTCCATCCCTTGCACTGCCGCAGGTGAAATGTTCATTCTTTTGCCTAATTGGGCAAGCGACATGTTGGGCGTGGTACGCAACGTATGTACCCAGCTATTAATACGTCGTTGTTTCCAATAACCGTAGGGGTCTTATTTTCCGGTCAAGTTGACGAATCAGTAGCCTGTTATTTCTCATTTTCATAAACACATAAGTTTATCTATATACAGCATATATATACTTATAAGTTTAAAAGAAAATTAATTTTTTTAACTTATAAGTTAAAAATAGAAATATTTAAATAAACTTTTAAGTTAAATTTTTATCGTGAAAAACTATTTATCTGCTTAAAGCTAATTTAGTTTTTGTGTTTTGGGCTTGTTGTCCGGAGCATTATCGGCGTCCCGATTAATAAAGCTGGCCTGATAGCCGATCGCTGTTGAAACATGAGAATGACGATAGAGATTTTGCAGCATTTGGATTGGAGTACACACATTCCTGAAAAATGATTATACCTTTCCAACAATATAAAATCAACCGCTTCCGTGAGCCAGGATGATTTTAAAGGATTGAAACGGTTTTCGGAGATAGCAAAAAAAAGTTTCAGCGCGGAATAGTACTGTATAGCGACGAGCAGGTAGTGGGAGGTTTTGGCAAAAATATGCAGGCTGTGCCTATAAGTGCTTTATGGTCGTAAATGACTGGCAGAGACAGGGCTTGGGAGGGCATTAAACCGGGTATTCACATTTTGGGGCTGTTGTTGACTCTGGCTCCAACATTGATACAATTATCAAACAGAGCTATAAAGCACTATCCCTGGTTTTCGGATAGTATTATTCCTCTATATTTACATAAAAAATACAATCCCGGAATCTGAAATATGATCGAATTTATTTTTATCCTCGGCTTTATTATTCTCATCATTTTGCTCAACAGGCAAAAACGGGAGATCTTCGAATTGCGAAGAAATATACATTCTACTTTTGAGCTTTTGACTAAGCTGAAAAAGCAAATTGATGAAAATCCCGACAAAGGAAACTGTTTCTGATACCGTTAAAGAAGAACCAACAGAAACGCCTCCTGTGTCGGAACAGAACGAAATTATTCCTGAGCCTGTTGCTACAGAATTTATTGAAGTACCGGAAACGGAAGCTCCTGTCATAATAGAAGAGGAAGAGATAGAGAAAGAAAAAGAGTTTGAGGATATCGGTGCATCATTCAATCCTACTCCCGTTCCGGAAGAACCGAGACTTTCCTGGTTGCAAAAGTTCAAACAAAACAACCCTGATGTCGAAAAATTTATCGGGGAAAATCTGATCAATAAGATCGGCATCCTTATCCTGGTCCTGGGTATCAGCTTTTTTGTGAAGTATGCCATTGACAAAGATTGGATCAACGAGCCGGCAAGGGTAGGTATCGGCATATTGTGTGGTGGTATTTTACTCGGTGTGGCGCATAGGCTACGGCATCAGTATAAAGCCTTCAGCTCGGTTTTTGTAGCAGGAGCCATTGCCGTTTTCTATCTCACTATCGGCATCGCCTTCCACGATTATCATTTGTTCAGCCAGACAACAGCTTTTATACTAATGGTACTGATTACCGTGTTCAGCGCATTTGTGGCTATTGTTTACGATCGCCAGGAGCTGATCATCTTATCGACCCTTGGCGGTTTTGCCGTGCCCTTTATGGTGAGTACCGGATCGGGCAATTTCCATGTTTTATTTACTTACCTGTCTATCCTCAATGTCGGCTTATTGATTATATCTTATTACAAAAAGTGGTTTTGGGTCATTTTTATTGCCTTTGTACTGACAATGAGCATATACAGTTTCTGGCATTTCGATACCGTGTTCAGCACTCCGGCAAATTACCCGTCTGCATTACTGTACAGTACTGTTTTCTATATCATCTTCAGCATTGCCTTCCTGCTGCACTCTATTGTGCGCAAAGCAAAACTCGTACCTTTCGACATCTCGGCATTTGTGCTTAATACCGCACTTTATTATGCTTTGGCATTGGGTGTTTTCAAAACTTACCTGCCACAATACCAGGGAATGTTCACACTTGCCCTGGCGGTTTACAATTTGCTGTATGCAGTACTATTATTCAAAAAATACAGGTTTGATTACAACGTAATTTATGTACTGATCGGCATTGCACTAACCTTTGCCACCATTACCATCCCGATACAATTCAGAGGCAACTACATCACTGTTTTCTGGGCCTGCGAAGCGGTAATGCTTTTGTGGCTGGCTCAAAAATCAAATATGAAAGGCTTTGCATTTTCGGGATTGATCGTTATGGCTCTCGCTTTATTGAGCCTGGCAATGGATTGGCGAATGTATAATGAAGTGCAAATGGCCAATACCCATATTTTTATCAATAAAATTTTCATTACCGGCCTGGTGGTGACAGCGTCTCTTTTCGCAGGCTGTATGCTGTTTAAAAAATATGATTACAACTTTTCGTACCGGGGCATCACATTAATTCATAACGAGACCTTCAAACAGCTTTTACAATGGCTTTGCATCATTCTGGCTTATGCTGTTCCGATGATAGATATCAATTATTTCAGCACGCAGTATTTCAGTAACCCAGGCACAACCCGGATCTTCGGTTACCTGTACCATATCCTGTTCACTACTGCTTTTGTTTTCTTTGCCTTCAGGCAATCCAATGGTATTGTACAGAAGATAGGAGCGGGCATTGTCGGGCTGAATATTTTTATATATCTGCTTTTCGCACACCAATATCCGATGGCAGAGCTACTATTCTCTTTCAATACCGGGGACAAAGGAACAGCCTATGCCTTCTGGCTTCATTTTGTCACGTTGGCCGCCCTGATCTATCAAATAGTAGCATGCCTTAAATATTTGCAGCAAGATGATGTCTATGAGGGTTTCCGGGACAAAATTGTGCCCTGGATCCTGGGCTTTGTTATTGTATTTATAGCAAGTACAGAAGTGAATATACTGATGCTGTTCAACACCGGCAATATCGAAGAATTTGCTGCAAGACAACGTATTTCCATCAAAGTCATCTTTCCTATTTTATGGGGCGTACTTTCCTTTGTATTCCTGATCACAGGTATCAGGAAAAATATAAAAATGCTTCGTATTGTCGCACTTTCCTTATTGGGCATCACCATTTTAAAATTGTTCGTTTACGATATTAAAAATGTTTCGGAAACCGGTAAAATAATTGCCTTCATACTTCTGGGCATTCTGATCCTGGTTATTTCCTTTGTGTATCAAAAAATTAAAAGATTAGTCATTGATGATAAAGCAGAAGAGGAATAAAGAAGACACAATAAAGCAGCCACAAAGACATAAAGTTATAAAGGAAAAGCTTAGTATAATAGCCAAAATAACTTCCTCACTTGTACCGAGCTGCGCCGAAGTACCTGTACTGAGCTCCGTCGAAGTAAGTACCGTCATGCCGACCAGCGTGGAGGCATCTCCCAGGCTTGGAAACGGGGGAGCTATTCCGACACTGTTACTTAGTACCTGCGCACCTTCGTGGCAGAAACAAGTATTTAGACTGCCGGCAGCCCTTAGTGTATTGGCCTTTATCTTGTGCTTATGGTTGAATAGCTCATATGCACAAGAATACAGGGCAACTGTAAATTATCCGGGAACAGCGGGCCTATACCGGATACAGCTTCCGCAGTCGGTGCAAAATGTGATTGGCCCGGAAGATTATAGAATCCGCATCAAAGATGCTTCCGGTAAAGAGGCTCCTTTTAAAATCATACAGGCTTCCCATAAGGTATCCTCAACCGATTTTGTACAGATAAGTGGCATCCGTTTTTCCAAAACAGATACCAGTACGGTGATTATTATTCCAAATGAAACTTCCGGAAGAAGCAATCTGATTTTAAAGATCGCCAATGCGCAAACCGACAAAACCTTTTATATAGAAGGGAGCGACAATGAGCAGGAATGGTTTAGCCTGTTGAGTAATGGAACATTGGGTGACCTGAGTAGTAATAGTAGCACATTCACATTTCAAAATATTAGCTTTCCGAATACGGATTTCAGGTTTGTGAAGCTGGTGATTAACGATAAAAAAGATGCTCCCTTGTTGGTTCAGGCTGTCGGCGACTGGAAGCACAGCCAAAGCAGCCCGGCATTGGAACAACTGCAAAATATTTCGTTCAGCATCGAAACTGCCGATAAGAAAAGTATTATTCATATCCTGAAAAACGGTAAAGCCGTCGCCAAAGTATTGTCGGTTTCTATCTCATCTCCTGAATTTTTCAGCCGGGATGCTAGTATTTACACGGTTCAAAAAGATAAGCGGGGCAAAGCAGAAAAGACATTTGTACAGGCATTGACACTCGATAAGAAACGACTGAATTTTCAATTAGATCGCCCGATCCCAGCTAATGATTTTTATATAGAAATAGACAACCAGGATAACCCGGCTTTAGTTATCGACAGTATTTCGCTTTTTGCGCCAGCCCGGCAGATCATCACACAATTGGAAGCCGGAAAACAATACCATATGGAGATAGACAGCAGTTTCAACAGGCCTGTTTACGATATTGAAAACATCGACTTAAGCAAAACCCCAATCTCAACTGCGACCATTTCCGGACTGGAAAAACTCCATAAGAATGTTCCTCAAAAAAGCAAGAACGGTAAACTTTTACTTTGGACAGGATCAATATTAGGTGTCATTATTGTTTTCTTTTTCGGCTACAGGTTGATTAAGGATATACAGCGGGGAGGTAGTTAAATAACCATGCTAAAATAGCCGCTCATTTTCATGAGTGATGAGTGATAAGCTACTCTTTGTTTTTAGCCGGGGCGGATGTCTCAACCGCCTCCTCATTAGGAGGATAATTATTCCGATGGGTAAGGACACCACTCGGGCGGAAGAATTAACAATTTTAAAACTGCAATAAGCGCCCTAGCGTTGTGCCCGTTTTCTCTCTTTGCATCCCTTGTGGGAAACTCTTCCTACTTTTAACTCCTTCACTTACATCTGCCCAAAACCACCTCCACCCGGCGGAGGCATCGGATGTCCGCCAGGGCCACCATGGAACATACCACCTTCCGGCCTTCTCTCTTCAACATCTTTCATTGAGGCGCCACCTTTAAAGAAGCGGAGATTATAAGTAAAGGTCAGCATAAAATACTGGCGCAATACATTTGTCCTTGTATATTGGGTATAAGTTTCGGTGATATTTGTGGAAATGCTATTGTTCTGCTTCAACAGGTCGTATACCGACAACTTAACCTCTCCCTGCTGATTACGGAAGATCTTCTTGGCCACACTCATATTCCACAATAAAAAGCTTTGGTTGTATCCTTGCGAAAGACCGGTATAGAACTGATGATTTAATTCGGTATTAAAAACAATACCTTTCCAGAATATATAATTAAGTGACAGACGGCTGGCCTGGTTCAGGAAACGACTGTCCGAGTTTTTGTTCAGCGTATTATTGACAATATTATAGTTGGAATTGGAAGAAATGGTAAAATCGATCTTCTCATTTATATTACTGCTTAACACAATACCCAGCTCGGCCGAAGTATTGTTTGCATAGTTCAATTGCTGGTTGATCAGGCCCGGAGTGCGGGTATGCCCTACCCCGGCATTGACATTCACATTAGATTTCAAAAAAGACACCGGCATACCATAAGTTGCAAAAGCCCTGACATTATAATACCCGCTTAAATTTACAGGCTTATTAAACTGTTCGCCGGCTTTCAGCACAATATCCTTACTGATGATCATATTCGAGTCTGCAATGGTCGTGCTGTTACCAATATAATCCTGTGTAACCGATCCGGAAAGCATGGCAAAAAAGGTGCTGCCCAATTTGGTATTGGAAGTATTAAAGCGGGCAAACAGACGATGGTCGTAGGATTGCACCAGATCCGGATTACCCGTAGATTGTTGTAAAGGATTAGAGTTATTAATTACATCCTGCAACTGATCAACAGAAGGTGCGCTGGTGCTTGTGCGGTAAAAGACACGCAATGTGGTCTTCCGGGAAAAATTATACTGAAACCGTGCGCTGGGAAGAATATTGTTGAACGAACGGCTTATCGTATTGCTTACGGGCAGCTCCCTTATATTATTCAGGTTCGCATTCTGAACATCCACACCGACATTAAAATTAAAATTCGAATCGGTATACCGGTAAGTCACTCCTCCTTTATTGGTAATATAATCTGTGCTGAAGCTATTGCTCAACAGGCTGTCCAGGTCGGTATAGCCTGAATTGATATCCGAATAGTTAAACGTCTTTTTATCAGAGGCGCTCTGCTGGTAATTCAATCCGTATTGCAACTGCAGAAAGCTCTTGGCTGACAAGGGCTCTGTATAGTTTAAGTTGGAATTAATATTCCATCCGTCTTTTTTGATATCGGAATGCTGATCCAATAAATAGGATGAATCTATAGACATTACCGGAGCATACAAACCAGTGGTACCGTTGTTGCTATTCGTACCTCCATTGGCCCATAAGGAAAACGTCCTGCCTTTTTTACGGAACTTATGACGGTACAATAGCATACTATTGAAATTATATCCTGTAAGGTTGCTGTTATACGTGTTATCACTGCTGTTCAGCAACTGCGCATTATTTCTGAAGGTTTGGGAAAGCTGGCGGGAGCTACTGTTATTATCCTGCAATGATAGGGAAGGAACAAATAATATGGAATTGGAAGAGTCTATATTATAATTCAGCCGGAGATTAAAACGATGGTTGTAATTGTTGGATGTGGCCACACTCGTATCCATGGTATACTGATCAGCAAGGGAAGAGGCTACGTAATTTTTACGTACAGTCTGTTCGGTGACATTATTGGCATTATTGAAAAAATAACTTCCGGTCACATCTATCTTTTTACCCCATTTGTCGGAATAGTTCAGGCCTATAGCATTTGTTTTGGAGATACCGTTTTGGGTAGCAGAAGCAAAAGCGCCACCGCCACCACCGGGTCCCATACCACCTCCGCCACCTCTTCTGCCACCACCACCAAAGCCCCGGCCGCCACTTCCTCCTGAAATGCCCAAGAGATCCTGCGGTGCAAAATTTTGTATATTTACGTTATTCGTCTGGCCGATCAGGCTCACCCTCCTGTCTCCTTCAAAATAATTGATATTCCCACCGGCATTATATTTAAAGTCGTAATTACCCGAGTTGTCCTCCTCCCCGCCGGATCCGCCCCCGGCATATATGCGACCAAACACACCCTGGCGTCTGTCGGGTTTGGTTATTATATTAATAGTTTTAGAGGTATTACCATCATCAAAGCCGGTAAACTGTGATTGTTCACTTCGCTCATCATATACCTGTATCTTATCTATTACTTCTGCCGGCAGGTTGCGTAAGGACGACACCGGATCATCACCAAAAAATGGCTTGACGTCTACAAGCACTTTGGTCACCTGTTCACCCTGGGCCTGAGGCTTACCACTGCTCATATCCATGCCCGGCATTTTACGGATAAGGTCTTCTGCCGTAGCATCGGGATTGACTTTGAAAGACCCGGCATTAAACTGGGTGGTATCTTCTTTTTGTAATACCGGTGGCGCCTTCTCCACAATCTTCACTTCTTTCAGCACTTCGGCTTTGGACACACCCATTTTCAGTATACCCAAGTTCACAGTGGCATTAATCACCTGGACTACTGTATTATGGTCATCAAATCCCAGGTATTTTATACGAAGCTTATAGGAACCCGGGAGAATATTATGCAAAACGAAATATCCATCCATATCGGCCG
>JBEBVI010000182.1:0-7884 GCA_040392805.1 Taibaiella helva | reverse complement strand
GGCAACGATTTTAGTGGGTTTGTACTTCTTCTTTTACGCTGCCGGCCGGTTTGTCCGCTTTAGTTGACATCAGTATATTTTTTATCTGCTCAATATGCCGCAGGTTATGGTAGATGACGAAGCGGAAGGTGTCGCCCAGTTTTATTTTAATCAGCTTGCTAATGGAAATGCCGGTTTTTATTTTGTTCAGGTTTTTACTTTTTGCTTTTTCCAGTAGTGCTAACATCTTATGCTGCTGTTCGATAAAGGTGTTAAGCACGCTACTGTCAAGAGCGGTATGGATAGGGTTCATGGCTTTGAAGGTTTTCATCTTATTCAGCTTTTTCTTAGGCAACATACTCTGGGCAAAATAATTACCTAAAAACCCGCTTTTAAAGATTTCCGCTCCCTTTACTTTGCTTTGGTTGAGCCTGGTGGAGATTTCTTTAAGGTAGTAATCACCGTAGCGATTTAAATGTTCCAGGCATTCCAGCACGCTCCATGAGTCTTTATGCAGCCGCCGGTTGGGCGATGTATAGGGTAGGGACTTCAGCGAGTCGGCGAAGGTTAAAATGCCTTTTGTCTGTTGGATTAAGTCACTAAGTAACTCCTCTGATTTGAATTTCATTTTTCTTTTATTTGCAAAATTTCGAAAAGTTATCAGAAGAAATATTGATTGAGATCAAGACTTTTTTAATCTTGAAAATGTTTCGGGTGTCATGCGGAGATAATTGGCGATATGTTTTCCGGGAATGAGCTGGAATAGTTCCGGGTTTCTTTTTAATACCCGGTCAAACCGTTCTTTAGGCGAGTCGATAAGCAAGTCTTTTTCCCGTTCCATTTGCTGGAGTATCAGGCCTTCCAGTGTCCTGATATAAAAAAGGGTGTTTTTGCGGGAAACATAGACGAATTCGAGAAAATCTTTTTTACTGGCTACCCGGATGTGAGTTTTCTTTATCGCCTGGATAACAAAGTCCGACTTTTCTTCGCTGATAAAGGAGTCCAGGGATACGATAAGATTACCGGTGTACCCGAAGCGGATGATTTGTTCCCCGTTTTCCTGAAGAATGGAAATTTTTACACTACCGTTACTGATAAAGTAAATCCGGGTATCCACCGTTCCTTCCGTTTTCAGGAATTCATTTCTTTCGAGTATGATTTCCTTATTGAAAATTCCGGACGATAATAATTTAACTAAGATTTCCACTTGCGGACATTATCTTTTAAGCCTGGCCGGAATGAACAAACTAACGTGCAATCCATTCGGCAGGATTAACGGTAAAGAAATTACTGTTTCCTGAAACTTTCCATACCTGGAAATTCATCATATTATCCCCGTCATCATTTTTACCGGCACGGCCAATCACCTGCCGTATGCTGACTTTATCGCCTACTTTAACATTGGAGGAGGATAAATTGGTGTACACGGTAAAGTATTCACCGTGATTAATCATCACCATAATACCGTCGATGTTCGCTACGGTTTGTACCACAACATCAAAAACAGCTCTTACCGCAGCGCCTTCACCTGTAGATATATCGACACCATTATTATCCAGTATCACTTTGGGGAAAAGCGGGTGAGGATGTTTACCGTATTGCCCGGAAATAAAGCCTTTTTCTACCGGCCAGGGCAATTTCCCTTTGTTGGCGGCGAAGCTGTTGGACAAGGACTGTACATCCGGTGTCAAACTTAGCTTATAGGAAGGTTTTTCCACTGCCGGCGGCACATTGGTATTTGCGGCAATAGGCTTGTTTGCCGGAGCCGGGGGTGTAGTAGATTTGGCCGGAGGTGTAGTAGTGGTTGTTTTAGCCGGCGGTGTACTACTACCTGAGGCAGGCCGGTCCCCCGTATTCAGTGTGACGGTCTGGTTGCCTGCCTGGTAGGTATTATCGCTGTTGGCTGCTGCTGCTTTCCGGCGGGCTTCTTCTTCGGCTTCTCTTTTACGTGCAAGCGCTTCTGCGGCTGCTTTTTTCCGTGCTTCCTCCTCGGCTTTTTTGCGTGCCAGTTCTATTTCTTTTTGTATCTGTACTTTAATAGAGGCTTCCAGCTTTTTAGCCGTTCTTTGGTTTTGCCTGATCTGCTCCATCAGTTCCTTTTCGCGGCCTTTCAGCTCTACCATCACCTGGTCGGTCTGCTGCTTTTCATCTTCTATTACATTTTTTTGCTGCTCTTCTACTTTAAGTAATTTCCCCTTCACTACTTTTTGCTCATTTAATACCCCGATCTTTTGGGCGAGCTTCTGCTGGGTAGCCCTGATCCTGTTCGCCTGGTCTTTACGGTAGTCGCGGTATTTTTTTAAATAAGATAACCGCCGTATCGCATCATTAAAATCAGTGGCGGAAAAAAAGAAGGCGAGCATATTATAGCTTGTACGGTGTTTATAGGCATAACGGATGGATTGTGCATAACGGGCACGAAGTACTTCCAGGTCTTTATTGAGCGCTTCTATCTCTTTTGCGGATAAATTGATATTACCGTCAATGGAATTGATCTCCACACTTATATTGTCAATAAGCCTTTTCCTGGCATTGAGCTTGGCATTCAATGCATTAAGCTGGCTAAGAGTTGCTTTTTTATCTTTTTTTGTTTCTTCAAGCAACTGTTGCGTTGAAGCGATCTCACTGAGCAGGCTGGCCCTGCGCTTTTCCAGCTCACTACGGGTGGACTGTTGCGCATACATTGTGCATGTAGCAAAGAGCAGAAACAGGATGAATGAGAATAAACGCATGAATTAATACCGGGTATTTTTATTTAAGGGAAACGCAAAGCTAATGAAATGACAGTAAATGGGGATTTGGGATTTTAAGATTTTAGGACTTTCGGATTTTAGGACTTTGGGGTTTTAGGACTTTCGGATTTTAGGACTTTGGGGTTTTAGGACTTTGGGGTTTTAGGCTGCTGTGTTTTGGAATGTTTGGTGCATATATTTTTTAACATGTCTAACTTAGGGATAGGAGTTTGCCTATATTTGCAGTCGTTTATTGGGGATGGGGTGGGCTGGTGAGATTTTAGTGGGAAAGACAGGTGTTATGAGTAAGTTTATAGCTACACATCGCGACTGAAACCGGCAGACAAGAGAGCTATCGATTTTTCCTGATATACGAAATGGGCTTTTCAGCCATTGGAAACTTTGTGTAAAATCTATTTCTTTGCACATCCTATAATCCAAGAAATGAGCAAAGAAAACGCTATAAAGATATTTGAGCAAAAGCAAGTCCGTACCCATTGGGACGAGGATAAAGAACTTTGGTATATATCAGTCATTGATGTGATTGAAGCGTTAACAGGAACAGACCGCCCGAGAAAATATTGGAATGACTTAAAAACCAAGCTAAAAAAAGAAGGAAGTGAACTGTCCGAAAAAATCGGACAGTTGAAAATGGCTGCACCTGATGGCAAAATGCGATTAACAGATGTAGCCGATACAGAACAGATTTTCAGGCTCATTCAGTCTATTCCGTCACCAAAAGCAGAGCCGTTTAAGCTGTGGTTAGCACAATTGGCGTCTGAACGTTTGGATGAAATGCAAGACCCCGAAATTACTATTGACAGGGCATTGGAACAGTATCTGCAATTGGGTTATTCTGAAAATTGGATAAACCAACGGTTGAAAAGTATTGAAATTCGCAAAGAATTGACGGACGAATGGAAAAAACGAGGGTTAAAAGAGGGCGTTCAGTTTGCAACATTGACAGACATCATCACAAAAGCGTGTCGGGTAACACAACTAAAGAATATAAAATTCTCAAAGGGCTAAAAAAGGAAAATCTTCGGGACAATATGACCAATACCGAACTGATTTTGAATATGCTTGCAGAGGCTTCAACCAAGGACATTTCGCAGGTTGAAACCCCCGAAACCTTTGAGGCAAGTGCAAGAGTTGCTCAACGAGGGGGTAAAATTGCAAGGGACACAAGAAAAGCGTTAGAAACTCAAACAGGTAAAAAAGTAGTGACATCATTGAATGCGAAGACAGCACTTAAAGGGAAAAATGAACCCAAACAGATAAACAAAAAAAATGAAAGACGAATAAAACATGCTCGTAACATCGTATTGGTAATACCGGGCATGTTAGAATGAGGTGTTGATTGGCCGTAGGTTGGTTTTTTATATTATAAATCAAAAAAATAATACATAGTGAAGGTAGTTATATTTGCCGGAGGGCGGGGTACACGGATATCGGAGGAGTCGGTTTTGCGGCCTAAGCCTATGATTGAGATCGGGGGGAAGCCTATTCTTTGGCATATTATGAAAATTTATGCGGCGTATGGCCATACGGAGTTTATTATCTGCTTGGGGTATAAGTCGTGGATGATTAAAGAATATTTTGCCAATTATTTCCTGCACAATGCCGATATCACCGTTGACCTGGCGAATAACAGCATGGAAGTACATCAAAATCATGCGGAACCGTTTAAGATATCCCTGATAGATACCGGCCTGGACACAATGACAGCGGGTAGGTTGAAGCGGGTATTGCCCTACACGGGCGGCGAGCCTTTTATGCTGACCTACGGGGACGGGGTGAGCGATGTGGATTTGGATGCTTTGCTGGCATTTCACAAAGAGTCGGGAAAAGTATGTACCATGACGGCGATACAGGCTACCAGTCGCTTTGGGGTCATAAAGATGCAGGACGACGGCCTCATCACTTCTTTCGAGGAAAAGCCCGAAGACAGCGGGACCTGGATAAACGGGGGCTTCTTCATCGTTAACCCGGGAATAAGTGATTTTCTTGACGGCGATATGGATGATGTAATGTGGGAAAGGGCGCCTATGGACAAGCTGGCTGCCGAGGGGGAAATTGTAGCTTATAAACATCATTCCTTCTGGAAATGTATGGATACGATACGGGATAAAGAGGAGCTGGAACAGTTGTGGGAAAATGGTGCACCCTGGAAAAAGTGGTAAATGAAGTTCCACTTTTTTAGATAAAGCGACGACAGGTTATTATGCATAAGGTTCTTATATTTTTACGAAAACTAAATGAAACATTTAGAAGCGGCTTTTAAAAATAAAAAAGTTTTTCTTACCGGGCATACCGGTTTTAAAGGCGCCTGGCTATTGCAGGTACTGCACAATCTTGGTGCCGATGTGAAGGGTTATGCCTTAGCGCCCGAAAATGACAACGATCTGTATAACCAGGTAAAAGGCAATAGTCTTTGTTACAGCTCTGTAACCGGCGATGTATTGGATGCTCATCTTCTGAATGGCGAGTTAGTACGTTTTGAGCCCGATTTTGTTTTTCATCTTGCAGCCCAATCACTGGTACGGCGCAGCTATTACCAGCCGGTAGAGACGTTTGCCGTGAATATGTTAGGTACGGTAAATGTACTGGAAGCCATGCGGGGATTGGAAAAGCCGTGTGTAGGTGTAATGGTGACCACAGATAAAGTGTACGAAAATGAAGAAAAAGGCCGTGCATTCCGCGAGGACGATAAGCTGGGCGGTTACGACCCGTATTCGGCAAGTAAGGCGGCTACAGAAATAGCTATAGCTTCTTATCGTAATTCTTTTTTTCATCCCTCGGCTTATAAAGAGCATGGAAAAACGATAGCGGCTGTAAGAGCCGGAAATGTTATTGGCGGTGGCGATTATGCGCCCGACCGCATTATACCGGATATCATAAGGGCTATTGACAGAGGAGAAGAAGTGGTATTGCGCAATCCTAAAGCCGTTCGTCCCTGGCAGCACGTTCTGGAGCCGGTTTTTGCTTACCTGAACCTTGCTGCGAAAATGACAGAAGACCCAGTTACTTTTTCGGATGCGTTCAATATAGGGCCGGATAAAACGGATGTATTGGATGTGGAAACGGTGACCCGTAAGTTTATCGGCTATTATGGGACAGGCAAATATGTAGTGGAAAGCAACCCGGACAATTTGCATGAAGCCGGCCTGTTGATGCTGGATAATACGAAGTCGAAAGAAATGCTGGGCTTTAAACCGGCGTATCATGCCGATGACGCCATACGCCTGACGGCGCATTGGTATCGGGAAAAATCTTTGAGTGCGGCAGAGAAATGCCTGGCTCAAATCAAAGGTTATTTAAACAATTAAAAAAGAGGTTGAAATTAAAGTAACGGAATGAAACGTCCTTCCATTTCGACTGATTAAGCAGGCAGATGAGCTCTACTGAAAATACAATATTGGGATTGAAGTTGCCGACAGACCCGAGGTGGGTCGATATAGCCTCGCGTTCGCTGGAAGATATACTTACCGACCACGCTTATTGTGAGCAGAAAGCGGCTACTCAATTTATATCACTGATACAGAAATACAGCGACAAGACGGAGCTTATAGAGGCGCTGGCGCCGGTGGTTACGGAAGAGTGGGGGCATTTCAGAATGGTATTGGCGGAACTGAAGAAAAGAGGCCTTAAATTAGGAAAGCAAAGGAAAGACGAATATGTGAACCAGCTGTTGCAGCACGAACCTAAGAATATAACAACCGAGCAGCGCCTCCTGCATAAGCTGATGATCTGTGCCCTGATAGAAGCACGCAGCTGCGAGCGTTTCCGCCTGTTGAGCCTGCATATAGAAGAGGAAGCATTGCGGAATTTCTATTATAAATTTATGGTTTCGGAAGCGGGGCATTACCGGCTTTTCCTTGACCTGGCTAAGGTGTATTTCGGAGAAACGGCAGTACGGCAGGCATGGCAGGATTGGCTGCAGATCGAAAAAGGAATTTTAAAGGATATGGAGCCGAGAGCTGACCGGATACATTAATGATTGGCGATAAATTTTTTAAATGCTCAAAAATAACCAAGCTTGTGGAAGCGCTTTTTAATAAACAGAATACTTCAAATAATTTCTTCCTTATGGCAGGGCCTTGTGCGGTAGAAGGGGAAGAGATTGTATTAAGGATAGCAGAACACATAACCAAATTATGCGACCGCCTGGATATACCTTTTATTTTTAAAGGCTCTTACCGGAAGGCAAACCGTACACGGTTAGACAGCTTTACCGGCATAGGCGATGAAAAAGCGCTGAAGCTGCTGGCTAAGGTGAGGGATACATTCGGTGTACCTGTAGTGACCGATATACATGCGGCGGATGAAGCGGAACGTGCAGCCGAGTATGTGGATGTCATACAGATACCTGCATTTTTATGCCGCCAGACGGATTTGCTGATTGCCGCAGCAAGAACAGGTAAATATGTGAATGTCAAAAAAGGGCAATTCCTTTCACCGGAGTCGATGCAGTTTGCTGTGGATAAAATCAGTAAGAGTGGTAATAATCATATTATTTTGACAGACAGAGGCACTACTTTTGGTTACCAGGATTTGATTGTGGACTACCGGGGTATCCCGACCATGAAGAAGATGAATGTACCGGTAGTCATGGATTGCACCCATTCGTTGCAGCAACCCAATCAAACACATGGCGTAACGGGAGGAAACCCCGAAATGATTGAAACCATTGCACGGGCAGCTATAGCAGTTGGCGCCGACGGGTTGTTTATAGAAACACATCCGGATCCCGCCAATGCCTTATCTGACGGCGCCAATATGCTACACCTCGACAGGCTGGAACCGCTTCTGGAGAAGCTGTGCCGGCTAAGAAATGTAGTAAAAGATTTTTAGAGCATTGTCACAGTAAATGGACATTAATCATTATTAGCTTTAGTCCTTAGTTTTTGACTTTTTAATTTTTAACCTTACTTAATGAAAATACTTGTAATAGGAACAGGCTATGTTGTATAGATATTGATGAGCAGAAAATAGAGCGGTTGCGCAAAGGGATACTGCCTATATACGAACCCGGGTTGGATGAAATAGTAGCCCGTAATTACAAAAGCGGACGCCTTAATTTTCAAACTTCCCTGGCGGAAAATATAAACGGAGCTGAAGCTGTTTTTATTGCTGTGGGTACACCACCTGATGAAGACGGCAGCGCAGATAT
>JBEBVI010000181.1:0-7936 GCA_040392805.1 Taibaiella helva | reverse complement strand
AAGAAAAAACTTATAGTAGTAATAATAGTGTCTACTTTTTTTAGGACGTGACATATTACCAGGTTCTTTACGAATGGTTTGAAAGCAGGTATGGCTGGAAGATAAACACAAATGAAATGGTCATTTCTCCGGGCGTTGTTCCCGCTCTTAACCGGCTGGTCCCTTTACTGACACTTCCGGAGGAAACCGTATTGATTGCTACACCTTCCTATGCTCCTTTTAAAGGTGCATGTGATATGAATAACCGCAACCTGGTGACCACAAAGCTGCTGTATGAAGACGGCAAATACGTCGTAGATTTCCATGATATGGAAAGTAAAATCCTTGATCCGGGCAACAGAATAAAACTGTTTATCCTGTGCAATCCACATAACCCGACGGGCAGGGCATGGAGCAGGGAAGAGCTGTTACACATTGGAAAACTATGTTTAGAGCATGGTATATGGATCATTTCTGATGAAGTGCATTGTGATCTGCTGAGGACAGGGAAAAAGCATATACCTCTTGCTGCGCTTTTCCCCGATACCGACAGGATTATTACCTGTACCTCACCAAGTAAAACATTTAATCTTGCCGGGAACCTGGTATCTCATATTTTTATCAAAAACGATGCGATCAGGAAGGAGTGGCGCAGGATCTACTTCGACCTGCTCTCTCCATTAAGTATTGCAGCCACTAAAGCAGCTTATAAAGATGGCTCATTGTGGCTCGGAGAGCTTACTGCATATTTGGACGACAATTTTAAAAAGCTGGATGAGTTGTTGAAAGACCTGCTGCCGGAAGCAATATTCACGGTTCCCGAAGCAACCTATCTCGGATGGGTTAACTTATCGGCTTATTTCACTTCCCTGTCTGCCACAGAGCGACCTTCACTATATCTGGCCAGAACAGCGGGCGTAATAGCGGAAGATGAATATATGTTTGTTGCAAATGCAGAGGGCTGCATTCGTCTAAATATAGCCTGCCCCAGATCAGTTATGGAAAAAGGCGTGCAACGTATAGCAAAAGTGCTCACTACCCGTTAATTATTGTCAACTTCTTTGATCAATAAATATCTTGTCATGAACATACCGGCAGACTGACCGCCTTCACTTGGTGAGATGGTTAAGGGTGTAGTAGATACCAGCTTCCAGCCCTGATCAGTATATTGCTTTATGGTCTGGATAATACTGGTTTCGTTTCCTTTAATATTTTTAAAATTAATCCCTACCAGGCTGAACAGGTTGTTTATTTCTTTTTCCTCCTGCTTACCCTCGCTGCTGGTGATGAACATCCGGGAGCGACCGGCACCACCGCTAACCGTAGATTCTATAGTAGTGATTTGTACTATTGAGGTTTTTTTCTCTTGAGAAAAGGCAGTCAGGCAAACAGAAATATTTACAAGGAACAGTATAGTTCTTTTAAGCATAAAAAGCATTATTTGAATGTGCAAGATAAGTACTCTTTGGTTCTGTATGTGGTTTTCGTCCTGTTTTGTTGCCGTGTTGAAAACAAATTTTCATCAACCGAGTGAAAAAGCGGTTATCTGATCAGGTAAATTCTTTAATGATGTGCTCCAAATGAGGATACCGGCTGATCAATTCTGCTTGCTGAGCCAGTTCAAAATCTGCAAATTCAAACCCCGGGCTTACCATGCAGCTCACAAGAGTATAGTCTGCTGGACCTGCTAATCTACAGGCAAACCAGGTACTCGCCTCTATCGCAAATTGGGGGATCTCTCCCTTTTCAATATCATTTCCCAGAATCACCTTTTGCAGTTCATCTTCTTTTATAAAAAGAATTTCCAACGATCCGCCCTGGTGGAAAAACCAGAGCTCATCAGATTTGATCCGGTGGAAGACAGACCTGTCGTTATTTCTTAACATATAAAATATAGCGGTACTGACATTTCGTTTTTCTCCCCCTGCTGAAGTCATACGAAGAGGAGATGTATAAGTCCTTTTATAGAAACCACCTTCCGGATGAGGCTGCAGGTCAAGTTTCCGTATCAGATATTCTGCATGCATATATTATGTTTTGGACGGAAAGATATGATATTGTATGTAATAGCAGGTTTTAAAAAAGATGAATAAAAGTATTTTGTTTTTTAAATAATATTTGTATTTTGGCTATGGATTTGCATTTTTTTGTGATTCTACTGTCTTTAACCGTTAACCGTAGGGCATATTATTATAGTTTCAGATTCGCATTATCGTATCATTTTTGTATTTCATATCGTTATCCGGGAAAAGACAGTATGGTTGGAAGATTAGTTGTAAAGCGCTGGTTCAGCGTCTATACAGATGATTATTATCTCAATTAATATATAATAGGAATTGTTATGAAATATATTTACTTTGCTGGTTTTATAATCGCCCTGAGCTGGACTTCCTATAGCTCAGCTCAGGAAGCTACGGCACAAAAGGGAGAAGTGATCCGCCTCAGCACTGCTACCATATTCGATAAAAATTTTACCTCCTTCAGTCCGGACAAGGATCTACGTGATATTGATATTGAAGTGCTGAACATGAATAAGGGATTTGAACATCATCCTGAGCTGGGAAACTTATATAAAACTCCCTGTAAAGATTGTTATGAACTTCTGGCTAAGCGTACGGCTACATCCAGGACTTACGCAAAAAAGGGAAGCAAAGGCACTCATATATTCTTAATGAACTCTACGGAGCCTATGCATTACCAGGATGATAAAGGCAAATGGTTGACACTCTCCCGGGAAATAACAAAGGACGAAGAGGGTATATATACATTGAAGTCGCCTTACACACCGGTATCGGTTAACACTACAGAAGGCTGGGTGAGTATGGGAAAAGACAAAAACCAGGTCCGTTTAAATAGCGACTTGCAGCTTTTGTTTGTAGATAACTATAACAGGGAGCATAATCTGGGTAAGGTCAACTGGGCCAATTATACTGCAGGAAGCGACGGGATCCGTATAACAGATGCCTGGCCTGGTATTGATATGACGATGGAGGTAAGCCAGGGTAAAGTAAAAACTGATTATATTATAAAAAGCCCCTTACCTCAATATTCTTCCGGAACATTGATCATAAGGGATAAGATGGCGTTTTCAGGATCTTGTTCCATTCAGGATGTTTTTGATCATCCTTTTACCCGCTTCCATATAGTGAGCGGCGGTACGGATACATTATATAATATCGGTCAGGCTATAGCTTTCTTTGCCAATGATATTGTTGGTACCACGGTTACTTTGCCTTATGTGAAAAACGGGGCCGGTATTTTAGACATCAGGATAAAGGGAAGCTATTTGAATCGGCCGGACAATGCTTACCCGTTTGTTATAGATCCTTTATTTTCTGCCCAGAATGCGCTGGCAGCCTATACGATGGGCACCAAAAACGGAGGATTTACAGATCCTTGTTCTTATACCAATAATGCACCGGTACCTCCTGCTGTTACCATAACAGATCTCAGGGTTGATTTTGGATATCAAATAAATTTTATTTTGTATAACAACGTATATGCTACAGATGTTGGTTTCAGGATACGGTTGGATAAGCCGGGGGGAGAGAGTTGCGCACTCCCAATATTGACTTCTGCCAAAGACTCGGGAGTAGGAGGGCGTGTTAACCAGGTTTATCTAGCGGACAGGGACAGAACTTCTATACATAGTTTTCTTAAGGACTGTTATCCGCCCCCTCAGTGTGCTTCTTATAATTTGCCTGTTGTACTGGATTTTTACCGGAAAACCGGTCCTGTAGCTGCTTGTGGTGATATATCGGTAGCTTACAACTATCTGCCTTTTCTCGTTATAATAGAAGGCAGAACATTGGAGTTGGAATATCTTAACAGCTCCGATAGCTCGAGGACCATCTATCATTGCCGTGGGGATTCTCTTAAGTTAACTCCCGGGCCGGTATACGGCGTGCCTCCTTATAAATATCTCTGGACACCTTCCGGAGCTACCACATCTACGCTATATGTTTCACCCCAGCAGGATACGACCTACCACGTTGAAATTACAGACCAGTGTGGTAACAAGGTTGCCGATTCGATAAGAATTATATTGAAGGAACCATCTGCCACAACCGTGGAAGAAACCATCTGTAATGCTGCCTTACCCTATGTATGGAATGGCATCTCCATAACATCTTCTGGAACCTACAAGTATGTCACCCCGAACCATGTACAATGTGATAGTGTGGTGACTTTGCATCTGCATCTGGAACCGGTAAATACAGATACCTTGCGGGTTATGGACTGCAATTCGACATATTATCGTGGTAAAACATATACAAGCAGTACCAGCTTCGTAGATACGTTCAGGCTGCCCAATGGTTGTGATACTTTACGCCGCTTAGTAGATATTGAAATTAAAGGAACCCGGCTATGGGTACCCAATGCATTCAGCCCTAACGGAGACACCTATAATGATGAATTCGGAGCGACGTTGGTAGAAGGAAATATCAGTACCTATTCTCTTAAAATTTTCAATCGCTGGGGAACACCTGTTTTCGCTTCTTACAACATAGATTCAAAATGGGATGGAATGGTAGGCGGTCATGCTGCTGATATTGGTACTTACTTTTACTTTATTACGGGCAAATGTAATGATAATACACCGATAGAATTAAAGGGTACCCTGGATCTGATCCGGTAAACCGGATAGGTAGCAGGTAGGCTCCTGCATTATTATATTGTTAAATCTTGAGTAGCCTTTTTGCTTAAGGCTATTATACCACCTGATGAAACTGATTTTCAGAGGGTGGCATTTTTTTATACGCTTTTTCTCATACTCATGTATTGGTGAACCTTAAGCATGCTAATTTGTTTATAAACTATAAACAAACCCGTTCTCAGTTATTGGTATTTAATAAGGTTAATTTTTTTACAACTTAAAATACATGTCAGCTATGTGGAAGAAACACATTTTACTTGCTTGTGCGCTTGTATTATCAGCCTCTTTTATATTCGCGCAAAATGCCGGACCGGTTACACATACGGAAGGAATCGTTCAGCTAAAAACTTACGATCCTGATGTTCCGTCAATTGTTACAGATGCCCGGGGGCGTTTCGTTTTCTCAAGACATGATTCCCAGGGAAATCAGTCACTTTCTTTATGGAAAAGCGATCCTGCATCAGGTAACTGGATGGAAGTAGACCAGGAAAATACCGGTAAGGAAATATTGTCTTCGATTACCGGCCAGACAGATCCCACAGCCATACCATTGAGCAGTGCTGTACAGGCTGTTTACTGGAAGGATGATGCCGGAACAATCTGGTGTTTATCTGCAATAGGTATAGAAAAAGTTGCTCCAGGTAGTTTGGAAGAAATGTGGGCAGGCAACGAACGGCTTGTTCGGGCTGTAGATGAACAGGGTAATACAGTCTGGCAAAATAAGATTTCTGTTAGTCTTCATTATCAATAGCAAGAGCAGAGCATTTTTAACTACATTAAATTAATTAATAATGAAAAAATATTCTATTATTGCCTTGGCTATACTTACGGGCACTCTTTCAATTATACGCGCTTATGCGCAATGTGAGATCTCTGTAATGCCAGACTCCACCTGCTACATTCCGACAACAATCAGGCTTAATGCAGATTTTGGATTTTACCAGATTGACTGGTACTATAATGGAAATCTGGTACAGTCTTACCAAGCGGAGTGGGACACATCCGGAACAGGAACTACCGTTGCCGGTGGAAATGGTTTGGGTACCCAACTGAACCAATTCAGGCCCTATGATGTGGAAGTAGATGATACAGGAAACCTGTATATATCCGACTATTATCGTAATATATATGATACGAATAGCAGGGTATTGAAGTGGCCGCCACTTGCCACATCCGGCCAGATTGTAGCCGATGGCTGGCGAGCCCCGTTATCCTCTCAATTTTATCCTAATGGAATAGCTTTCGACAGCAGTAAAAGCTTCTATATAGTGGATGATGATCATAACAGAGTGCTGAAATGGGTATTAGGTGCAAATTCGGGAACTGTATATGCCGGTGGTAACGGAAGCGGTAGCGGTGCCAATCAATTTAGCGGTCCCAATGGCATTTGCTTTGACAAGGACAATAATTTATATATTGCAGACTATGGAAATTCGCGGGTTCAGAAATGGGCGCCCGGTGCCACAAGCGGAACAACAATTGCAGATAATGTTGCCACACCACAATATGTTGCCGCAGACGGGGATGGTAACATATACGTATCGGAGTTTAATAACAGCCGTATACTGAAATTTGCCCCGGGTAGTACTACCGGGGAGATTGTTGCGGGGGATCCTTATGGGTATGGAAGCTATCTTTCGGCAGGAACAAATGACAGTTTTCTCAGCCACCCGGAAGGCGTGTATGTGGACGGACTAAAAAACCTGTATATTTCCGACTTCTCTAACAACAGGGTACAGATGTGGCCCGCAGGTGCTAAAGTAGGTAAAACAATCGGTGGAGGTAATGGCTTTGGTATGGGGCCTAATCAGCTGGCTTTCCCCGGAGGCATCCGGCAGGACAGATGGGGAAACGTATATGTTTGCGATTTAAATAACGGAGCCAATAATCAGCGTATCCAGAAATATGAGCCGCATATTATTGATACCTTTACCGCAACCCAGGAAGGTGTATATAAAGTAGTGATAAAAGCATACAATGGTTGTATTATTACTGATTCGTTCGGTGTTTATGCCGGTGTTCAGACTCCGCCTTCCATTACTATTTCAGGGTTCCGTCTGGGTACATCGGAATCTTATGCTACCTACCAGTGGTTACTTAACGGGGAGCCTATAGACAGGGCAACCGACAGTGTTTATGATGTTACTGCCAATGGCGACTATCAGGTAGTAGTAACGGATGAAAATGGCTGTATAGATACTTCCAAAATATATCCGATCACTAACTATTCGGGCATAGAAGATGCCGGAGCATTGGGTAAGCAAATCTCAGTTTATCCTAATCCTGTAAAAGATGAGCTCAGCATTAATGCTCCATTAAGTATCAATATAGCTGTGTTAAGTATAGACGGCAAAGTGATCGAACGGAAGAACTCGGTTACACGCATTTCCGTTAAAGAATTATCTTCCGGTATCTATTATCTACAGATAACAGATCAAAGAGGTCATTTATTAAAGATGGAGAAATTTGTAAAACAATAATATCCCGGATATAATATAGTTTACAGACAACCCTAAGCTTCTGGTAGATGTGCATTGTTGTCTTGAATTTTAAATGTCTTACTTCACGTAAAAACAAGTGTGGAGTAAGGCATTTGTACAAGATGGAACATCGATCCTGACCTTGAAGGATACTACTAAAGGGCTATTAGTGCTGTTAAGAGAGAAAGTTATTACTTTTTCATGAAAATTTTTAGTTGCGATTTGATCCATTCTAATCCTTCCGGGGATTCGGGCAAGTCAAGTAATTTTATACTATTTCTTTTTTTTGTAAATCAAGATCAGCATGGTAGTAATCATATTAAAGTAAAGCATGACCTGTATGACATTATTATCATTGCAGACAGAATGATCCGGATTCATTTCTAGGTTCGTGAAACGGAAGAGTACTTCGATATCTCAACGTTGTCGATAAGCTGTACCAATTAATACTGCCGGTAGTTCCCATACATCAGTCACGAAGGAAAGTAATTGTCCATTTGTTTTGAGACGGAACTGTCAGGCGCAGTTTTTGCTGAAGCACTTCCGTGCCATTTTCGTAATGGTGAACGGAAATGTTTATAGAATATTCAATTTTTGATAAAAAATCAAAATGCCACAATAGAAATATTCATTACTTATGATGGTTCGGCCTGTTTTCTTTTCTTCGGCATTTTGTCAAATGGAGCTGAACTGGAATGTTGCGGACAAAAGGAAAATAAAAAAGGCTGAAACACTTATCTGCAATGCATTTCAGCCTTTGGGAGGTAGACGGGTCTCGAACCCGCGACCTTCGGAACCACAATCCGACGCTCTAACCAAC
>JBEBVI010000180.1:0-7947 GCA_040392805.1 Taibaiella helva | reverse complement strand
AGTATGATCCATCGTTACACCAATGCAATGCATCGTTGTCCGTGTCCGGCTTCAAAAAGGGTGTGATAATTGATATCTGTTTATGCCAGATCCCGCCAATTTCCGCCAGATCCCGCCAATTCCTGCCATAATTCGTGTGCGGCTTCCTTCTGCTTCTAGATTTGTTCCCGGAACACAGGCGGTACCCCTTTTCCTATTTCTTAACTTTTTAAAACTTTTTAATTATGAACATTAAAAGAAGAGCGCTTGGCGGTTTCAGCGGCATTGTTGATGATGAGCTGATCGTATTGGGCGCTACCGTATTACAGGCAATGGAAAACAATGCTTACTTCCCAACGCCTGTTCCGGACCTGGAAGAAGTAAGCCAGTCGTGGCGGCAATACCAGCTTAAGCTGTCGATAGCCCGGCGTAAAGGCAGCCGGCAGGCGTGAGGTGGTCAATTTTTTACCTTTTGTTTGTTATAACTGTTCAACCAACACTCTCTGTTTCACAAACTCCCAAAGTATAATCCCTACCGTTACCGATATATTTAACGAGTGTTTGCTGCCCCATTGGGGTATTTCCACGCATCCGCTGCATAAGGCTAAGGCTTTTTCGCTTACGCCGGTTACTTCGTTGCCAAAAATAAAAGCGATTTTTTTACCTGCCGGCCATTGGGTTTGCTCTAAGGCGGTACTATTATGGGTTTGCTCAACCGCCCAGACTTCGTATCCTTCCTCTTTGAGCTGTGTTATGGCTTTTACGATATCCCCCTCATATTGCCAGGGCACGGTTTCTGTGGCGCCTAAAGCAGTTTTATGAATATCCCGGTGCGGTGGTCTTGGGGTAAACCCGCAAAGGAAGATACGGGACACATTAAAGGCATCGCCAGTGCGGAATGCCGAGCCTACATTATGCATACTGCGTACATCGTCGAGGATAACAGCGACGGGGAACCGTTCGGGGCCCTCGGCGCCCGGAGCGACCCGGTTCAGCTCATCCATGGATTTCTTAACAAAATTTGTAGTATTCATAGGGTTGCAAAGAAAAGAAATGTTGTTATCATAAACGTATTGTTTCCTATTTTTGCTTAAAGGATTAAAAGAAGATCTTTTCAGGATCGCAAAAGATACAAATGTTATGGAACCATATCAGATAATGATGTCTGAATTCAACCCCTGGAAACAGGAGTCGTATAACACGGATGTCTTAGACGCCAGGACTCATAATCTTATTTTATGGAATGACGAGGTCAATACATTTGACTGGGTCATAGAATCGCTTATAGACATCTGCTCGCATACCGAAGAGCAGGCGGAGCAGTGTGCGCTTCTTATCCATTACCAGGGTAAATATGCCGTACGTAAGGGTGATTTCGAAACATTACGGCCTATGTGCGAAGCATTTATAGAGCGCGGGATCAATGCTACGATCGATTATTAAGAGAAGGTTTGGAAGAATTTGGAAAATACCCCGGGCGTAAAATGTTCCGGGGTATTTTTATGGCTCCCGGTGTGGAGGTAGCTGATGCAGGTGTAGGATGAGCCCGGGAAATTATATCGCTTATATCTTATATTCAGCCGGGATCCTTTTGATTGCGGCGTAGTATAATAGTCAAAATAACGTCCTCACTTGTACTGAGCTGTGCCGAAGTACTTGTACTGAGCTGCGTCGTTCACACAAAGAGGACAAAGAAAGCAAAGTGTACACCATAACTATTTTGAAGTCAGATTATTATATTCTTTGACTCTTTGTATTCGTCGTATTCTTTGCGTGAAACAGCTCTTTTCAGGCACCCTCAACAAGCAACTGAAAAATAATGATTGCCTGTTTTACCCCGTTAGACAATAAATATCTCATGGGGTGAATGCGGCATGCAGTATAATAAATCAGGATGGTATTATTTCAGCCCTATTGTTAGAAGGCGCTAATATTTGGTATATATTTGTTGTATGATATCGCAGACAGAAGAAAATTACCTGAAAGTACTTTTTAACCTGACCAATATAAAGGGAGAAGCCAATGTCAATGAAATCAGTAAGCAGTTAGACATAAAAATGCCGACAGTGAACAGTATGATGAAGAAACTTGCTGAAAAGGGACTGGTCCTGTATGAAAGCTATAAACCTCTGAAACTTACAAAAGAAGGTAAAAAAGCGGCTGCGCTGATCATTCGCAAGCACCGGCTGACGGAGATGTACCTGGTGGAGAAGATGGGATTCGGCTGGGAAGAGGTGCACCAGATAGCAGAACAGATAGAGCATATACAGTCACCGGAATTTTTTGCTAAGATGGATGAATTGT
This sequence comes from Taibaiella helva, assembly GCA_040392805.1. GTDB lineage: Bacteria > Bacteroidota > Bacteroidia > Chitinophagales > Chitinophagaceae > Taibaiella > Taibaiella helvus_B. Next base: position 5,664 of record JBEBVI010000180.1, on the reverse strand, counting down.
TAGGCTACCCTAAAGTCGATCCCCACGGCTCCCCGATACCTGATGTGCATGGCGTGATGAAGTCGGAAGAGTATATATTGTTGAAGAACTGTAAAGCGGGTGATGAAGTGGTATTTATGGCAGTGAGCCCCTCGTCGGAAGAGCTTTTGAAATACCTGAATGCTAAAAAGCTGGAATTGGGCATGCGTATTCATATAGAGTCTATAGAGCCGTTTGATGAAAGTATTTCGGTCAGTTATGCGGGGCGGAAATCGGAAATTTTGAGTAGTAAAGTATCTTCTAAGCTGTTGGTTAAGCCTGTGGGGAAAGCAAAGCAATAATACCGTATTGAGTGTCTCCCGCTACGGGGCAACGATGCGAAGGTTTTGATGGGATCATTGGTTTGATGTTGATGCAATATCTTTTATTTTCTTAGCCGGGTTACCGGCAAAGATTGTATTTTCAGGAACATCTTTGGTTACAACGGAGCCTGCGGCAATAATTGAATTATCGCCGATCTTTACTCCTCCGAGGACTACGCAATGCCCGCCGATCCATACATTATTCCCGATGGTTATTGGTTGTGCAAAGCCGGTTTTGTGGCGGCCTGCTGGATTTATGCTATGTCCGGCGGTGTATATGCCGACATGGGGTGCGATAAGGCAGTTGTCGCCGATCCTTACTTCGGCCATATCCAGGATAGTACAATTAAAGCCCGCATAAAAATTTTCCCCGACGTGGATATTATATCCTAAATCGCAGTGAAAGTTATGTTCAACGGAGATTTCATTGCCGACAGAACCCAACAGCTCTTTCAAAATTGCTGTTTTTGTTTCGATATCTTCGTAGTCTGCAAGGTTAAATTTTTGCAGGAGCTTACCCGCTCTTAAAAAGTCCTTTTTTAAATTGGGGGCATTTCTTTCGTATTCTATTCTTTCCAAGTTGTTTCGTTTTTGAACGTGGTTAGTGAAACTGTGAGTGCTCAGCTATTGATATGGATGACACCAGAAAAACAGATAGCCGTTTCAGCCCTATACGCTCAATAAGCGGCCCGGAAGAAATATGATGACAGCTAATGGAATGATCCCGAAAGCAACAATCATCACAATGATTTTTCCCTTTCATGCTTCAATTTACGTTTTGTGGTTGTAAGAATATCTCACAATGGTCAATAGATGCAGGTTGTCGTGTTCTATCAGGATTTGTTTATTTTTCTTTGGCCAGCTTGTAGGTGAATGCCGTATTCCTATTGCTTAAATCCCAGGCGGACATTTCGGCGCTTACTTTGTCCGGATATTTTTTGCTGATGTCCCGGAGTGCGTTACCTACAGCTTTTCTTAAATAATTACTATTGTCCGATCTGTGGCGACTAATCAAATGTATTGCTTTTTCCGGGTTATCTTTAAAATAAGGGCGGCTTGTCCAGATGCGGAGCCCTTCTATAACTGCTCTTTTTACGTTTGGATTTTTATCGGCCCGCCATCTCTCAATTACCGGCAGGCTTTTTTCATAGCCGGTTGTTTTGCAGGAATGGTCAAAAGCTTTGGCCAACATTTCCTGTACGCGCCAGTTTTCGTCCTTCGCAACTTTGGTTTCCGGTATTTTCAGGGCCTTTGAGCTGATAGTTGAAAGTTGTCCTAACTGATAGGTGGCCGGCATTCTTACCTGGTAATTTTTGTCGGGTAAGGATTGGGTAGCAAGGTTCGGGTGGTTCTTTGTTTTATCTGCCAAAATAATATTGCCTGCTTCCTCAATATGCTTAAAGCCGTGTTCGACTTTCTTTATGTCTTCAATAAGTTGTTTCACTGTCTTTATTGTTCCATTAATAATGATTTCATTTTTACACTATCATTTCACCAAAGGCTTACTATAAAGAATGTTCCTTATCGATTTGACGGGGTTGGATACCTCTTCATGATTCTGTAGTATGATTATTGTTTTGTCATTGTCGATATGCCTGTCGATATAGGTCCGGTATCCCCACCAGACACCTCCGTGGCTTGCGGTCCTTCCAAAATCATTATTGTCTATAAACCATCCGAAACCATATTTTGTTTTTGTCTGATCATTTAACTCCGGTGCCGTGAAAATTTCGTTTATGCTTTTGCAGGAAACCAGTTTGCTGGTATATAAAGCCCTGTCCCATTTCAACAGGTCGTTTATGGTGGAGCTTACTGCGGCGTCACCCACAATGCCGTCGAGCCATATTACTTCTTTACTTTCTGCCAGGTCGTCGGGCAATACATATTTTTTCAGACTGTCATAGTAAACGTAGCCATAGGCATAATTGCTTACTTCTTTTGGCGCATATCTTCTTCTGTAAACAAAGGTATGGGGCATCTTCAGTGGGCGGAAAATAACTTTATGTAAATAATCAGCGTACGGCATACCTGATACTTTTTCGATAATGGAAGCCAAAAGTGCGTAACCGGTATTGCTGTATTCCCATTGGGTATTGGGCTCAAATCGTAGCGCGGGTTTATGTGTTGCGAATAAGTTGATTATGTCTTTATTGGTTGCTATTTTACTTTTATCAAAGACACTGTCCATAAGCTCCATATAGTCGGGAAGCCCGCTGGTGTGATGCAGGAGGTTTTTTATGGTGATCTTATCGTAGCCGGATAATTCGGGTATGAATCTTGAGATTTTATCATCGAAACTTAATTTTCCTTTTTCTTTAAGAATGACAATAGCCATTGCTGTGAATTGTTTCGCTACAGATGCCAGCTCAAAAATGGAATTCTCATTCAGCTTTTCTTTTGTGCTTTCATTGGCCAGACCAAACGATTTTTTATATATCACTTCTCCCTTTTCTGCGATCAATACATTACCATTAAACTTTCCGCTTTCGTACATGGAAGTTAATAAACTGTCGATCTTTTGAACGCTACTCTGTCCAAAAGACAATTGTGTCCAGGCGAGAAAAACTAAAGTTGTTATTAACTTCATGAATATGGCTTAATTACCTTTTTATAGGTTTGGTGGCAAAAAATCCTTCCCTATCAAAAGGCCGGTTTTCTTTTCGTTATAAGAAACAAGCTTAGGCACTCTAATTATCGGGATCACTTCATTGGTGTACATATTTCGATTAAAAATCCGTCGATATCTCTAATGTATGCAACGGTTTGTCCCCAGGGGGTTTGTTTAGGTTCCTGGATAAGGGTTGCTCCCGACTTTATGGATTGTTCAACAAACTTTTCTACTTCTTCAGTTACGAATCCTATTTCAGTTGCAAAAGGTTTCTCGCTTAAATTATTTTCGATAAAACCACCTGCCAGATTTGATTTTGCCATGTTTATAGAAGCAAACGAAATTGTAGTTGCTCCTGTATTCAACTCACCATAATCATTATCAGGTGTTATGAACTTGCGTTCAAAACCAAATGATTTTTCATAAAACTCAATAGCTTTTGTTACGTCCTGGACATATAAGATTGTGTATCCGAATTTGATCATTTTTTACTTTTTTTTATTGTTTATAAATATTTGTTTTATCGAGACTAAAATTACAAAAAGAAACTGTTTGATTTTAAGTCCGTAATGGTTGTATTGATGTATGGTGAATATGCCGTTACTTCTATTTTTTCTTACAAGTTCGTCCAACCACGGTATTCTCTCTTTTACAATTCCTATTTGCTTTTTATGTGGATTTCTAAGAGTATTTATTTTTGCTCTTGCATTTTCCTCCGCTAATTCAAAATACTTTTTAGATTTTTCTATGTCGTTTTTGAAATTAGATATTATAGAGAGTATGGAATACATAATATAATTTTGAAAAGGAAATTTTAGTGAATCTTCATTTATTTTCCTTGTCAGTAATTCATATACCTCATCATATACCTCTGTTTTCTTTGCCCGAATAACAGTTTCAGAAAAGTTTAAATAAGAGGTGGTTATAACCTTCGGGTATTCTTTTTCAAAATCAAGTGATTTTTGAAAATATTCTAATGCCCTTTCATAATCACCTCTTAAGTGATAGATTTCCCCTAATTGATTATAAGTCTGACTTTTCTCAAATTTATTATCAGGATATTCTGTCAAGATTTTATTTAAAAGCATTTCCGCGATAAATAATAAATCTTTATCTTTTTCCTGGATAAGCTCGAATGCTTGAATTCTTAAGTATTGAGCCCGCCCGTCTTTTCTTGCCCGTCCAAGTTTGGCAAAAAATTCTTCTTCATCTTTTTTTGTCCAGGTTTTTCGCCTATACCAATCGGCCATTTTATTATATTATTTTGGAGAGAGTTCCTGTGTTTATGAAACCCAGGTACTTTTCAAAAATGTATAGTTTGGGTTTAATTACTTCGTATGAACAACAGCGAGACATAACACCCTGATATCTATCATATATTCTGATCGCTTGAGTCTCGTATTCTATTTGTTGGGGATAGATCGGGTACATTAGAATAGAAACCAAAATCGCTAAAAAAATTCCACCGGGTTTAAAGGCAAGCCCTATAATGAGTACTGAGATGGTATAAAAGGAAAAATAAATAGAAATTCCTTTGAACGGTTTCAGCGTTTTGAAAAATAGGATTATTCCCGATAGGTATAATATTATTCTGAAGAGAAACGTCACATTTTGATTTAGCCTGTATCCTGTGAAAATGTCTATCCCCCAATTTAACAGGAGGAAAGCCAGCAAATAGAAATACCATTTTATAAGTCTATAGGTAATATTACGGTCTTTCATTTATATCTGTTTTGTGCCTGTTTTTTCCGCAGTATTGCCACGATTTTGAATTAGGGACGTTTTTTTTAATTAAAGTTCATTTACCAGAGTTGGAACTACTAAAAATGTCTGGTTAATTTTAAGTCTTGCTGTGGTTATTTTGATTTACATTTTTTATTTGTTTATCATACAAATCATTTAATCACGAAAATCATAGTCCGGACTGATTAATCAAAATCTTCCAATATCCTCTTGTCCCGCCTGCCCTTTCGATGATTTTTTTATCTTTTAGGAGGTCTATATGCTCTTGTGTTGCAGATCTGTTTATCTCTAAAATTTCGGATATTCGGGTAATAGATATTTTCGGGTTTTCTTTAATCAATTCTAAAACTTCCCGTTGTCTTTCGGTTAATTCATTGATTGCACCACCCATTGCACCACCTATTGCACCACCTATTATACCACCTGTATCTTTCGGGAATGTCATTCGGATAAAGTTGGGGAAGAACCTGAAACAGTTTTTGTCATAAGATTTCAGAATACGAGGTATGCCTGACCCCAATTGTTCTACCAGTTCCAAATCCCGATAAATCCGCATCAGTTCTTTGTTGCGTGGTGCTGATATGCCCTCAAAAAATTCTTCTTCACTAAATCCGTCAGGTAAAGACCCTGCTGAGGTGATTTCAATTCTGTCATCAAAAATTTCAAATTTCGGAGGGATTTCCATAGTGTAGTCATTGTGGACAAATGCGTTCAAAACGGCTTCACGCAATGCTTCGGTATCCCAGGTTTGCTGGTTGCTCCGTTCTTTGGAAGTAATTTTGGTATGTGTAATATTTTCTACTTCCAACTTGATGATTTTTTACTGTCCTTTTCTTCTGAAATAACATCAAACGAGGATGTCCCAAAAAGTCAGTTCATTTTTGCTCCACAAGAGAGAAGTTCACACAAAGTGAACGAAGAAAACAAAGTTTACAACGTAACTATTTTGAAGTCAAATTACTATATTCTTAG
>JBEBVI010000179.1:0-7953 GCA_040392805.1 Taibaiella helva | reverse complement strand
TATATATTTGCTTCACACAATCTCCTTCTGGTGCGTTAAGTATAAAATAGAATTAACACAACACTACTTTATTATTTACTTTTGTTCATTCAGAACATGAGAAAAACAGCTGTCCTGCTTTGTAATGTTTTACTGATTATTTCTTCTTGTACTTCCACACCGGATGCAGGACATACAATGACAGGAAAATCCTCGGCCGGCAGTAGCAGGGACTGGCACACTTACAGCAATACGGATAGCGTAAAGGTGCGGCATTTAAAGCTGGATATTGTAGTAGATTTTTCTGAAAAAAGAATTAAAGGCCAAGCCCGGTGGACAATAGAGAACCCCCAAAAAGCCGGTAGTATTGTTTTAGATACCAAAGGCCTTACTATTGACAGTGTGCTTTCGGATGGGGGTAACCGTATCGATTTTACATTAGGCCAGGATGATCCGATATTGGGAAGGGCGCTACGCATACCTCTTAAAGGTGATACCAAAGCGCTTACTATTTATTACCAGACCGGCAGTCATGCCACGGCCCTGCAATGGCTGGATCCGGTACAAACTTTAGGCAGGAAGCATCCTTTCCTCTATACACAAAGTGAATCTATTTATGCCCGTACATGGATACCCTGCCCGGATGGGCCAGGTGTGCGCTTTACTTATGAAGCAACGGTACGGGTGCCAGCCGGGCTGCTGGCATTAATGAGTGCACAAAACCCTCAGGAGAAATCGGAGGACGGTGTGTATCACTTTAAAATGGACAAGCCGATTCCGGCCTATCTGATGGCGCTGGCAGCTGGGGATATCGCGTTCAAAGCGGTGGATGAGCGTACCGGCGTATATGCTGAACCCGAACTGTTGCCCAAAGCATATAAGGAGCTTGAAGATATAGGCAGTATGGTGCATACCGCCGAAAAACTTTACGGGCCTTACCGATGGGGCCGGTACGATGTGTTGATCTTACCTCCGGGCTTTCCCATAGGAGGGATGGAAAATCCTATGCTTACTTTCAGCACACCTACTATACTGGCAGGAGATAAATCTCTGGTTAACCTGATTGCACATGAGCTGGCACATAGCTGGAGCGGTAATTTAGTTACCAATGCCACATGGAATGATTTCTGGTTGAACGAAGGATTTACAATCTATTTTGAACGAAGAATTACTGAAGCCACTTACGGGAAAGATTATGCAGATATGCTTTGGGAACTGGGCTATCAGGATATGAAAGCAGCTGTAGAAGATATAGGCGCAGATAGTAAAGATACCTGGCTGAAACTGGACCTGAAAGGCCGGGATCCGGATATAGGCTTGACAGATATTGCCTACGAAAAAGGAGCGGCCCTGCTCCTGCTTATTGAGAGAACAGTAGGCCGGGCCAGAATGGATAATTTCCTGAGGGATTACTTTGACCGTCATGCTTTCCAGACAATGAATACGGAGCAGTTCGTCTATTATCTTGACTCACAGCTTCTGTCACACAAGCCCGAATGGAAAGAGCAGATCAATATTAATAAATGGTTATACGCGCCAGGTATCCCGGATAACTGTCCGCGTGCGGATAAAGTACGTTTTCGCAATGCCGAGCTCCAGGCAGAAGCCTTTTTAAATAATACGCCGGCAGCTCAATTGCAAACTAAAGAGTGGAGCACTTACGAATGGTTGCATTTCTTACGGTTATTACCAACAAGCTTAAGTCCGGGACAGATGAAGGAGTTGGACAAAAACTTTCATTTTACTCCATCCGGCAATAGTGAAATAGCAGATGCCTGGTTTCTGCTCGCTGTAGCAACTGGCTATACAGATGCTTATCCGGCTATGAAAAGCTTCCTGTATGTTACCGGAAGGCAGAAATTCCTGGAACCGTTATATAAGGAAATGATGAAAACACCTGAAGGGAAAGAGATGGCTAAAGAAATTTATCTTAAAGCCAGACCCAACTATCATCCGCTGGCGCAAAAAACTATTGATGAGATATTGGGAAAGTAAGATAACCTGATAGATATTTCCCTCTGATAATATAAAAGAAAAAACCTAACACGAAAAAGGGACAGTCCAATGTAGACAGTCCCTTTTTATACTATACAAATTTACTCTGATTAAAGCTGATTTTTTTCTGCTGAAATACTACCTCCTTTCTGAGCCAGTATCTGGCGTTTACCCTCTGCACTGGAAACTGTTTCAATCTTTACTTTTGTTGTACCCCGGCGTATAAATTTAAGATCCTGTGCTGCTATTTCAGCCAGATCTATCATACGTCCCGGATGACCCATACGGTCATTCACCTTTACGTAAACCGCTTTGCCGTTCGACTGATTAGTTACTTTGACATAAGTGCCCAGCTTAAAGTGATTACTTGCTGCAGTGTACTTATCGTTATCAAAGATCTCCCCGGTTGCTGTTTTTCTGCCTTCAAACTTATTGTGATAAAAGCTTGCAATACCGGTCTTCTGGTTGCTTACTTTTTGTTCCACCTTCTGAACTGCAGGAGGCTGCAGAAAATTTTGCTGTTGAATTGGCAACGTAAAAGTAAGCCACGACCAAATTACAAAATCAAATCCCATGATACTATCACCTTTTGGTACGGGGGCAAAAATATATTTTCCCGTTAAAAAACCGCAACAAAAAATGTTAATATTTATTCTGGGGTTTTCTCGCGCGAACAAATTTAGGAACATCGGAAGCAAATTCCCGCTTCTCATAATTCCCCTTTTTATAGCTGTCGCGGAAGCCGCCATGGCTTGCAGCCTCTTTATAGGCGGGCCTTCTGTCTGCTTCTTCTATTCTTATTTTACGCCCGTTATACTTTCTGGATGTTAACGAATCTGTAATAAATTGAGCTGCTTCCACCGGAATGTTAAAAAAACTACTGAGTTCACGAACTGTAACCCGGCTGATGGAACGGGGATCTATATCGGTCATTTCAGAAAGAAAACGTACCAACGTACCTGCACTCAAGCCATCTTTAGTCCCAACATTGATGAATAAGCGGGTAGTGCCGGATCTGTTATCCCTTTGTGCCATACTGCTACCGGCTGCCTGCCGTGCGTTAAATCCGGCATTTAAGTCCGGTGCATTGGCATAATCGGCTATGGTATCTTTCAGCTGCAGCCACAATAACCGGTTGATCAGCTCATCTTTATCTATATGCTCCAGGCGCTCGTTTATACTTTTCTGATACACTTCACCAAGATGATTGTCTGGTTGAGCTTCTTCAATCTTATCCAGGAAATGGAATAACCGCTTGCGTACGATGTCGGCTCCATCGGGTATATCGCTTTTATGGAAGCGGGTTTTAGCCAGGCGCTCTACCTGCCTGATACGGCCAATTTCGCGTGAGGTAACCAGGGACAGGCATACACCTGATTTGCCGGCCCGTCCTGTCCGGCCGCTCCGGTGCGTATATACCTCGGGATCTTCCGGAAGCTCGTAATTAATTACGTGTGTGATATCATTTACATCAATTCCCCGGGCAGCTACGTCAGTAGCTACTATAGCCTGCAACATACGTCGTTTGAAACGTTCCATTACCTTAGTCCGCATCTTCTGATCCATATCTCCATGTAGCGGGCTCACGTGATATCCTTCGCGCATCAGTTTTTCCGATATATCTTGGGCGTCCTGCTTAGTACGGGTAAAAATGATACCATATATATCCGGTGTAAAATCAAGCAAGCGTCTTAAGGCATCGAATCTCTGATGTGCGTTGGTTACGAAATACTGATGGTCAATATTTTCGTTACCTGCATTTTCCCGGGCTACCGCTACTTCCCTTGGCTGGGTCATATATTTTTTGGAAATACGGCGTACATCATTATTCATCGTAGCCGAAAACATCCAGGTGCTTTCTCTTGAAGTAGCATTCTTCAATATAAAATCAATATCATCCCGGAATCCCATATTAAGCATTTCATCTGCTTCATCCAGCACCAGTAGCTTTACCTGTTCCAGGTTTATCGCTCCCTTTTCCAGCAGGTCGATCAGGCGGCCGGGAGTAGCTACTACTACCTGCGGGTTGCGCCTCAGTTCGCGGATCTGTGCACCTATAGGTGTTCCTCCATATACCGCTACGGTATGAATACCTCTTAAAAAACGGGTGTATTTTACAAATTCCTCCTGGATCTGCATACATAACTCCCGTGTAGGACTTAATACCAATGCCCTCACTCCGGAATCGGAAGGATCTATCTTCTGCAATAAAGGCAAGCCGAATGCGGCTGTTTTCCCTGTACCGGTTTGGGCTAATGCAATAATATCTGTAGTTTCGCTCACCAATAAGGGTATTGCCTGCTGTTGAATTGGGCTGGGGGTAGTAAACCCTAAAGCCTGCACAGCCTGCACAAGCTCATCTTTCAATCCAATTTCCTGGAAAGTTTCCATACTTCTCAAATGTCCTTTAATTTTAAATAAGGCGCAAAGGTAAGGTTATATTACCGAAAATGAGGATAACACCGTAAAATGCCCTAAATTTAACGCATTTTACAACCGATGAACCAGACAGCAGGATCTGCATTGATCGAATGTGTTCCCAACTTTAGTGAAGGAAGAGATATACAGACCATTACAGCCATAAAAGAGGCTATAGAACGGGTAGAAGGGCAGAAGCTGCTGCATATAGACCGTAGCGAAGCGGCCAACCGTACAGTATTCACATTTGCCGGTAGTCCCAGGGCGGTTGTGGATGCTGCATTTGAAGCCATACAGGTGGCTGCCTGTCGTATTGACATGAGAAGCCAAAGCGGTACACATCCCAGGGTAGGCGCTACGGATGTATGTCCCTTAATTCCCTTAGCCCATATTAGTATGGAGCAAACGGTAGCCTGGTCGAAGTTGCTGGCGGAAAAAATAGGCAACACCCTGCATATTCCCGTTTACCTGTACGAATACAGTGCCTCAGCAGATTACAGGCGTAGCCTGCCCGATATCCGCCGGGGAGAATACGAGGAACTCTACGGTAGAATAGAAACAGAAGGTTGGGCACCCGACTACGGTCCGAAAAAAGTAAACCGGGAAGACATAGGCAAAAGTGGCGCTACAATAGTAGGAGCCCGGAAAATACTGGTAGCCTTTAATATCTCCCTAGATACCAGCGATGTAAAAGCCGCACGTATTATTGCGCGTAAAATACGCAGCAGCAGTAACGGTCTTTTACCTGAGCTCAGAGCCATAGGATGGTATTCGCAGGATTTCGGTTGTGCCCAGGTGTCCATGAACCTGCTTGATTTTCGTGTCACCTCGCCGCTTACCGTATGGAACACTTGTACCCTGCTTGCTAAAGAACTGGGTGTTGCGCTTAAAGGATGCGAAGTGGTGGGGCTGATACCCGAAGCCTGTATTATAGAAGCAGGTTATTATATGTTACGGGAGCAAAAAGACGAAAGAACGCTTACAAAAGAAGAAATAATAGAAGCTGGCATTGACTATTTACGTCTCAATAATGTCAAACCATTTGACCCACAGGAGAAGATATTGGAATATGCTTTACGTAATGCGGGGTTAATGAACAATGAATAATTTAGATCGTAATTGAGAAGTTTCACGCAACGGGCGCAATGGTATGTGGAGCGTGTGAAATTGAAAAGTTGTAGTTGAAGTAGTTTCATACAACGGGAGCAAAGAAGTCGCAACGACGCAGAGCTTATTCGTAATTTAAAAATTCATAATTGAATAGTTTGTATTTCATCCGATTCATAAATATGCACACCCGGAGTCGCTTTAAGTGATTGTGTAGTCATTGCTTTTGCAACCTGCTCTGCGCTTATGCTGCGGAATTTTTTCCATTTGCCCGTAAGTAAGGGGTTAATGCATTTCATTAAGCCAATGCTTATCGACTCTGCCAGTCGGTTTTCCTGTCGGTTACCGGTTAATATGGAGGGTCTGTATATGTGAACAGAAGAAAAGGGTAGCCTGGAAATGTCGGCTTCTGTTTCTCCTTTCATGCGTAAATAAAAATTTTTTGAATGAGGATTAGCTCCTAATGAGGACACCAGGTGAAATTGGCTTATCCCGTTTTGCAAGCCGGTATGTGCCAGATTCAGAGGATAATCGTGGTCTATTCTGTAATAATCTTCCTTTCGTGGTGTCTTTTTCCGGGTACTGCCAAGGCAGCAGAACAGGACATCTCCTTTTATGTACCCGGCAGCATTCTGAAGGTCATTCAGATCTACGACCTGTTCATTAACCTTAGCATGAATAAAACCTGAAGAACGGCGTACCAGCAACCGTATTTCTGTGTATTTGGTATATGCACACAGCTCATGCAGTAATGCCGTACCTACCATGCCCGAACTGCCTGCAACTATCGCTACCATTTATATCATCCTTTTTAATAATTTCAAATGTAATTTCTTCGACAGGCAAAAAATGTTAAGACTCCGGTATTAACATCTGGTTATTCCGGTACGGACAAGTAAATAAGTGAACAAAGTTGCTCCTGGTTTCACAAAATAACAGTAGTTTTTATTTAATATATTGTTGATTGTATTTTTATGCTTTTCAGTGTGCTTTGCTCTTTGGAAATTTTGATTTTAGCATTTTAATTTAACAATATTCTACCTTCGCATTTTTATCTGTTTTTATACCTGATATTAATATATTAATGAATCCGCTACTGATACTCATGCATTTGCTTAAACCATTGCTCTACCCGCTGGCCTTGCTGTATGGTGCAATAGTATGGTTGCGCAATAAGTTGTATGATGCAGGTGTATTATCATCTATACAATTCAGTGTGCCGGTGATCTCTGTGGGCAATTTATCAACCGGCGGCACCGGTAAAACGCCCCATATTGAATACCTGATAGAGTTGCTCCAATACGAGTTCAGAGTGGGCACCATGAGCCGCGGTTATAAAAGAAAAACAACCGGTTTTTTTATTGCCGGCTCCGATAGTGATGCCAGGCAGATGGGTGATGAGCCGATGCAGTACTTCAGTAAATACCCTGAAATTGTTGTAAGCGTATGTGAGGACAGGATGACCGGCATACCGCAACTATTAAGGGAACACCCCGATATTGATGTTATCCTCTTGGATGACGCCTTTCAGCATCGTTCTGTCAAGCCGGGCGTGAATATACTGGTCACCGACTATGCACGTCCGTTTTATAAAGATTACATATTACCATTTGGCAGGCTGAGAGAGCAACGTAAGGCGTATAAGAGAGCGCATATTATTATTGTTTCAAAATGCCCTCGTGAAATTACAGCATCAGAAATGAAAGTGGTAACAGAGCAAATCCGGCCGCTACCCCATCAGAAGGTTTTCTTCACGGGCATTACCTATAAAGGTCTTGTCAATTTCTTTATCAATGAACCCCTGACCATGCCTGCCGGGCCGGTGAATATTGTTTTTGTAAGCGGTATAGCCCAGCCGGAGCCGGTGCTGCAACACCTGAGAAAACAGGCTGCAAATGTACACCTGCTGCGCTATCCGGATCATCATTATTTTACCCTGGCCAATATAGAAGAGATAAAACAAACTTATCTTAACTGGGATGCAGAGCATAAAATAATATTGACTACCGAAAAAGATGCTACCCGTTTAATGCTGCATTATACAGAGCTTGCTGGGTGGAATATTCCTGTTGCCGTATTACCTATTAAGATATCTTTTATCAAAGAGGAAGATACGTTTAAACAATATCTGTCCGGTTATATTGCACAGGAACGCGAGGATATGTTGAATTGAGCTGCACAACTACCATCACTGTCGCGGAAAAAAATCATTTTAAAAAAATGAACTTACTCATTATCTTTGCAGCGTTCGATAAAAAAATTGTCTTTCTATGCCTAAGAAGATTCCTGCATCCGGCAAACAGGTTCGCGGTTGGTTTTTACATTTATTGGGTTTTGCAATAGCAAACGCTGTTTTGTGGTATATATGTTATGCTGGCAAGACCGGTTGGGTATATCCCTGGCCTAGATGGATCACTACGGCATGGGGAATGCTGGTAATAGGCAATGCCTGTA
>JBEBVI010000178.1:0-7972 GCA_040392805.1 Taibaiella helva | reverse complement strand
TAGCGCACCTGGTTTGGGACCAGGGGGTCGCAGGTTCGAATCCTGTCTCCCCGACTTATAAAGCTCATAGCAGAATTGTTATGAGCTTTTTTTACGCCTAAAAAGAACCAAAACCCATACCAGGAAGCTTCCTCACTACCAGCTAAAATACCCCACAATCCCCCTGAAAACCTTTACCGGCTTAAATTAAGAAAACGATTTTCTTTAAAGACATAAATTATGAGCATATCTAAAGCTCATTATCGTCATTCCAGAGCGGAGAGACTATTCTCTGGCGAAGCAAAATCTCTTAATTATTACACTTAGAAAATCTACGATGAGAAAAGTTCCCGGCTACACTCCGTTTCCCGAAATGACGACCTTTTAAAATACCTTGCTTGTCCTGATTATGACTGGAATTGATGGGACCTGGCAGAAACGGAGGCATTATTATATACCCTTTTCATGACAACAAAAGCATTCTGTAGATATTCTGTTTCGCTTAAAAATGTGCCGGGCTCGGATAACGATGTATCGGGCTCAAGTAGCGATACGTCAGATCCGGGTAATGATGAGTCACATTGATGTAACGATGAATAACATCCGGCAATGATGGTTTCCATTGAGACGACGACAACGTACTTTATGAAAAGTAAACAGTAATGATTTACAGCACTATGACACTGGCTATTCTCATTATTACTATAAAAAGCTGAACAAGATAAAAGGATTTAAAATATCCAAATTGAAATTTGAAGTGGAATTGGAAATAGAAATTACGAAAGTGGTCGTTATCCTATGAGGAGCCGAACTAAAAAATGCCCCGTATCTCTTTAATTCTGCATGGACAAGTTTCGAATATTTATGCGACACACCCACGAGCATGGGCTTAGGTACAGGTAATGATCACCTCCGGTAAGTCGCCACCCTTAAGCAAATGGGAACCATCTATTCCCTTTCAATCGTACCAAAGTGGAATTGAATCTTCTTAACTGACCGATCAGACAGTGCGCCTCTTCAATTAATGATTTCATGAAGTAATTCTTTAATGCAGCAATAACATTTTTACGGAAAAACCAGACATTAAAACAGATTCATTCAAATCATACTAAAAAACTATTTTTGCACACAATGTAGCTAAATACGATCCATATTGTGAAATATAAACAACTGCTTTCTATTATATTCCTGATTTTACTTGCTGATCAGATCAGTAAGATTTACATAAAAACTCATTTCCTTTATGGAGATGCCGGTGCAGTGCATGTGCTTGGCGACTGGTTCCAGTTATGTTTTATTGAAAATGAAGGTATGGCATTCGGTATGACCATTATGGATAGTCCGTTGGGGAAAGTAATTCTGACACTATTCAGATTGGTAGCAGTCGTTTTTGGTTTCTTCTGGATAAAAAAATTAGTAAAAAAGAGATATAGTAAAGGATTACTGGTATGTGCAGCCCTGATACTGGCCGGGGCAGCAGGTAACCTTATCGACAGCATGTTTTACGGGTTGATCTTTACGGAAAGCGACTTTATGCAGCTGGCTAAATTAGTACCTCCCGGAGAGGGTTATGGCTCCTTTCTGCATGGTAAAGTAGTAGATATGCTTTATTTTCCTATGATAGATACTACCCTCCCCGGGTGGATACCCATATGGGGCGGCAGAACATTCCGCTTTTTCGAACCGGTATTTAATCTCGCGGATGCTGCTATCTCTATCGGAGTGATCACTCTACTCATATTCCAAAAAAGATTTATGACTCATAATAAAGTACAAAGTGGAGATTTAAAAGTAGAAAGTGATATAAATAATTCGTAATTGATAATTCGTAATTAACTAATATTTCTGTGAATAATTTCGAACCTAATATAGATTTTGCCCGTAATCTCGACGATGCCGATGTATTGTTTTCGTTCCGGGA
The DNA here is from genome assembly GCA_040392805.1 of Taibaiella helva. Taxonomy (GTDB): domain Bacteria; phylum Bacteroidota; class Bacteroidia; order Chitinophagales; family Chitinophagaceae; genus Taibaiella; species Taibaiella helvus_B. The sequence continues at coordinate 6,072 of JBEBVI010000178.1, read as the reverse complement.
GCGTTTTCATATTCCCAGGCATGAGGGGAAAGATACTATTTATTTCTGTGGCAACTCCCTGGGTCTGCAGCCCTAAAGCGCCAGGTACCTTTTTGAAAAAGAGCTGGCAGACTGGGCAAAATGGGGCGTAAAAGGACATTTCCATGCGGAAAAACCCTGGTTTAGCTATCAGAAGCAATTTTCAGCGTCCCTTGCGAGGCTGGTGGGTGCTAAGGAAGATGAAGTGGTGGCTATGAACAGCCTTACCGTTAATCTCCATCTGCTGTTACTATCCTTCTATAAGCCGAAAGGTGAACGGTACAGGATTATTATGGAAGCGGGTGCTTTCCCCTCCGATCAGTATGCAATAGAAACCCAGGTGAAAATGCATGGCTATCAGCCTGCCGATGCCATTATTGAATTAACACCCAGGGACGGAGAAGACTGTCTGAGAGAAGAGGATATACTACAAGCCATTAAGGATGCCGGGAACAGTTTAGCCTGTGTGATGATAGGAGCGGTAAATTACTATACAGGTCAATGGTATCCGATGAAAGAGATTACTGATACCGCACACGAGGTGGGGGCTATTGCCGGATTCGATCTTGCTCATGCTATGGGTAATGTTCCTATGCAGCTACACGACTGGAATGTGGATTTTGCCTGCTGGTGCACTTACAAATACCTTAATTCCGGACCTGGTGCGGTAGGTGGTATATTCGTCCATGAGCAGCATGGTAATAACCCCGATACTTTCCGCCTGGCCGGCTGGTGGGGCAATAACGAAGATACTCGCTTTAAAATGCAAAAGGGATTTATACCAGCCAAAGGTGCTGCAAGCTGGCAAATGAGCAATGCCCCTGTATTCAATATGGTAGCCCACGCCGCTTCTCTTGACATTTTCGACAAAGTCAATATGAAACTGCTGCGTGAAAAAAGTATAAAGCTTACAGCTTACCTGGAATACCTTTTAAAACAGATCCGTCATCTTCGTTTCCGGATCATCACGCCTGCCGAAGCGAATAAACGCGGGGCACAACTTTCTCTTTTATTCGAGAAGGACGGTCGTGCGATATTCGAAGAACTTACCGCCAAAGGAATAGTGGCCGACTGGCGGGAACCTGATGTTATTCGTGTAGCTCCTGTTCCTCTATATAATTCTTTTGAAGACGTATTCCGTTTTTACGAAGTTTTGGAGGAAATCACGCTACCGGAAATAACGGCTTCACAAAAGGCAGTTAAGGAATAAGTCCATAAACTATTGGTGTTGAATTAAGTGCGTGAAATTGGAGGAGAGTTGAATAGCTGTGATGATGGCGTATCATTTTGAATTCTTGAAAATCTTTGCGCCCGTTGTTCGTCGTTGCGTCCGTCGCGTGAAACATTCAGGAGCTTTAACCCCCCTACTTTAAAATTTGTACATCACACATTTGCTTTGTACCTTTGCAGCCAATTATAAGAAATTAAACTTATTTATATTATATGTCCGGGCAACTTAAAGAAGTTCGTTTACGCATACAGTCAGTAACCTCTACACAACAAATCACGAAAGCCATGAAAATGGTGAGTGCTGCTAAGTTGCGTCGTGCACAGGATGCCATTTTGCAAATGCGTCCTTATACACAGAAAATGCAGGAGATGCTGACCAACATAGTGAGTAGCCTTAGTGGGGAAATGAACCTGCCGTTGGCTGAGGAAAGAACCCCGGAGCGTATACTCATTATTCCTATTACAAGTGACAGGGGTACCTGTGGCGCTTATAATTCCAACATTATTAAAGCGGCAAAAAGCACGATAGAAACCCGTTATGCTGCACAATTTGCCAAAGGAAATGTAACGATCTTACCAATAGGAAAAAAAGGATATGAATATTTCCTGCGTTATGGCTATAAAATAGAAAGCCAGTTCTGGAATCTTCTCTCCGACCTGAGCTTTGAAAATGTACGCCGCGCAGCAATATATGCGCAGGAGGCTTTCCTGAACAAAGAATATGATCGCGTTGAACTGGTATATAGCCAGTTTAAAAACGCTGCTACACAGATATTTGTAAGCGAGCCTTATCTCCCTATTCCCAAAGTAGCTTCTTCCGAAAATAAAAAGCAAACCGAATTCCTTTTTGAACCCTCCAAAGAGGTGCTGATCACGGAGCTGATGCCGAAAATCCTGAATACACAGGTATACAAAGCGATCTTAGATGCTAATGCCTCAGAGCATGGCGCACGGATGACCGCTATGGATAAAGCGACTGAGAATGCCAGCGAACTACTTCGTGAACTTAAAATTTCATACAACCGTGCAAGACAAGCGGCTATTACAACCGAGCTTACCGAAATCGTGAGCGGTGCCGCAGCCCTGCAAGGATAATAAGTGAAAAACCAAAAGTAAGAGTGAAAAGTTGAAAGTATATAACTTTTCACTCTTACTTTAAATGACCAGCCCCAGTGTAAGCGCCATACGTACAAGACCTGCGGTGTTTTTTACATCAAGTTTTTTCAATAATGTTAAGCGGTGTGTTTCTGCAGTCCGGGGGCTGATAAACAATTTCTCTGCTATTTCCTGGGTGCTGTCGCCGGCTACGATCAGCTGCAGGATTTCTTTTTCCCTCTTTGTCAGTTCCGGCAATTCATTCTGCGGAGAGAGTACCTTGTGTATATGCATATGCAGAGCAGGATCTAAAGATTCTTCCCAATAATAAGCCTTCCGAATCGTTTCTATTAGAGTGACACGGTCTGTACCCTTCAGCAGGTAACCAATACAGCCATTACGCATCATATTCTTTACTACCGCCGGTGCATCTAAGCTGGTTAAAGCCACAACCCGAACTTCGGGATAGACACGTGTAATATAAGCTGCAACTTCAGTGCCAGGCTCATCAATTAGCTTAACATCTAAAAGGAGCACATCAGGCTGTTGCAATGCCATACCTTTTTTCAGGGCTGCCGCTGTAGTATAGGTATTGGTAACACATATATCCGGTTCGTCTTCCAGCATCATACAGATACCATTAATGGCAAGTGGATGATCATCTGTTATATTTACGTTTATCATTACCAGTTAGATTTGAACTATTTTTCCTGTTCATTTTCTGTTTCCGTGATTATAACAGCCACCGGCATTTCAAATTCAAGATGGATGGAAGTGCCTTCCCCCGGCCCGCTGCGAATATCCATAATGCCCTTCAACACCTGCATCCTGGAGGCTATGCTTTTCAGTCCCATACCTCTCTCTTCAGGCAGATTAGCGGGATCAAACCCTTTACCATCATCTTCCACTGTCACAGCTAAAATATGTCCTCCTACCTCTGCAAGTTGTACCATTATGCGCTTTGCCCCGGCGTGCTTCACTACATTTTGCAGTAACTCCTGTATAATGCGGAAAATGGATAATTCAAAATCGGCAGGTTGACGCGGAACAGTACCATGCTGCTGACAAGACACATACAGTCCGCTATGCTTTAGCGTATTACAGAAATAGAAAACAGCATCTGCAAGCCCACCTTCCAACAGCATATCTGGCATCAGATTATGTGCAGTGCGCCGCAGTTCAACCGTTACCTCTTCCATCTGTTGCACAATACCCTTGTAATAAGGGGTTTGTATATAAGCACCACAACTGAGCCTATAATAAGATTCCGGAACGGATTTAAGTCCCATTTTCACCGTAGAAAGTTGTACCATAATACCATCATGCAATTCACCGGCCAACCTGGATCTTTCTTTCTCTTCTCCTTTGATCATAGCTTTTAAATGGTTGATCTCCTGTTCTTTACTGATGGAGTTAATCTGCTCCATTTGCAAGCGCTGCTTATGGCGGCTGCTACGGGATAAAGCAACAAGGGCTACTGCCAGTAAAACAGCACCGCAACATATAGCCACCATCCAGGTATTTTTTTCTCTCAAGCGGCTTTTATGCTCGCTTAACAATAATTTTTCCTGTGCAATCTGTTTATCTTTCAGCGCTGCCTGGATCTTCATTTCCTTCTGATATACCCCTGCCACTTTTTCCCTCTGCAGCTGGGTTTGTAAAAAGGCTTTAGCTTTTGCCAGGTTTTCGTATGCCAGGTTATACTGTCCCTCCTGTTTATAAATTGCAGAAAGTAAGTCATAAGCATCATAAAACCATAAAGACTCCAGGCGACTTGCCTTTCCTACCTGTTGCAGTACCTGCTCAAGGACCTTTTTCGACTTATGGTATTGGCCCTGCCCGTAATATACTTTGCCTAAAACAACCCTTGCCACAACCAGGCTAAAAAAGTCGTGCTCCTTATCCTCTTTACTGTCCACACCTTGCAATATCGCCATAGCTTCCTGCAAACGCCCCATTTTTACCAATAACTGTCCGTAACCGGCGCGGGCCAACATATCCTTCGGATCTTCCTCAAGGGCTTTCCGGTAATAATATGCTGATCTGGTGGTATCCCCACTCCTGTAGTAAGTCCAGCCTATATTATTATAAGCTGTTACCATTCGCTCTTGCACCGCATTACTATCCCGGTAAGGCTGCAAAGTGTACAGGCCTTTGAAAAAATAAGTTATCGCTTTTTCGTAGTCACCCATTGCACACCAAAGCGATCCTGCATTGGTATATATACTGGCAACATTACATACATCAGCGGTCCGCTTCATCGCAGACCGGTCTATCAACTGTTCTGCTTTATTGGTAAAGAAGAACATTGAGTCATAAAGATTTTTATAGTAGTAGATAGTACTAAGGCCGCTGTAAAACATAGCCAACGTATTAGGATTTTTAAACCCCCTCCGCGCATAAGGCATAGCTTTGGAATAGTAATTCAGTGACCGGTCATAATCGCCGTTAAATCTGTAAAAAACGGCCAGATGGGAATAGGCTAATGCAATACCATAGTCAAAGCGGATTGAAAAACTTTTTTGCAGGCCATCGTTGATAAGATAAAACGAGCTATCCGGCTGAATACTCATCAAATTCAATCCTTTTGCAAGTTGTTGCCGGATACGGAACGTGTCCAAATCAGCAGAAGGCGGGGTCCTTGTAGGAAGCAAAATGTAATTCAGTTCACCGGATTCAGCGAAAAACGGATGTTGCGCAAAGGATGTACATATAGAAATTGTCCCACATAAAAAGAACAATATAACTAAGTACAAATAATGCGAAGTTGACCACATACTCCTTTCATTTCCGATTATAGATACCAAAATACGGGTTTTCCCGTAGAAACTTCTGCCCTGCATTGCCGTAATTTGTATAAACTTAAAGGAGAAATGGCCAACTCCTGAAAAAGGACAAATTCTCACTAATAAAAATTAAAGGTAATGAACAAAAAAGTACTACTGTTTTTTGCGTTGCTATTACAATTCGCTACAGATATTTTTGCTCTGAAGGGCGATCGTTCTGCTATTTCGCAATCCTTATGTTTTACAGAAAATATAGGACAGGTTACAGATCAATACGGACAGCCCCGTCCCGATATCCGCTTCCGGGTAGCCGGCCAGGGCCTAAACCTGTTTATAGGCAATACCGGCCTGCACTACCAATGGAATAACGTGGAAAAATCCGGAAATTACGACGGCTCCTTTTTGTCAGCACTGGCTGAGGGTAGTATTGCCTTGTCGATAAACAGCTACAGGATGGATGTAACCTTATTAGGTGCCACCCCCGGAGCAGTTGTTATTACGGAGCAACAACAGGAAGGAATAGAGCGGTATTACACACCAGGTATCAATCCGGAAAACAATATTGCACGTCAATATAAAAAAATAACTTACAAAAATATTTATCCGCAGATCGACTGGGTACTATATATAGATGAGCGCAGTACATCGCCGGTTCTCAAATACGACTTCGTTGTGCATCCCGGTGGTAAGGCCAGCGACATTAAAATAAAATACAGCGGAGCTTCTGAACTGGCTGTGGAAGAAGACGGAAGCCTTACAGCACATACGCCAATGGGCATTGTACAGGAAAAGACGCCCTATACGTACAGCATATCCGGCAGCCCGGAAGGAGCTCCGGTAGAGGTAAGCTGCCGCTTTGTGGTGGAAAACAATGTGCTTAGCTTCAGCACCGGAGCGTACCAGGGTACGCTCATCATCGACCCCGAACTGGAATGGGGTACTT
>JBEBVI010000177.1:0-8000 GCA_040392805.1 Taibaiella helva | reverse complement strand
AAAAAAATCATTATAGTACGTTAAGTAACTGTGTCAAAATAACTTCCCGGTTTCAAGGCTCCATGAGATAGTACACATCTCATGGGGTAAACCTGGGAGATGTCTCCACCCTGAGCATAGCCGAAGGGGTCGACATGACGGTACTTTAGTTAATTACGAATTTCCCACTCTCTCCACTTATCGTCGTGCCCGTTGCCCTCTTTGCGCCCTTTGCGTGAAACCCACTCTCCACTATATAATCGGATGTCGTACAAATTCCTTATTCCGATCAAAAAGATAACGATAGGTACTTAACCGGCGTGTAACCTCTGCACCCAGACTTTGTGCCACATTTATCATCTTAGGATTAAAATCGCCGATCCACTGCATTTCATAATCTTTATATGGGGTCTGAAAGCATATTATTTTAGAGCCTTCCAATATCATATAGGCATCTATACCTTTTCCCTGCCATTCGGGAATCACGCCAAAAATCAAACCGAGCGCCCTTTCGCATTTCCCGAATTTTTTAAGCCATAGAAATTTCAGCTTGTGCGGCAAACCGAATTTACCATTAAGGTGCTTGAAGTACTGGTTCAGGTCGGGCAGGTTGATCCAGCATGCTACGGGTTCCTCTTTATGGTAAACAAACCAGTTCAGCCGCTCGTCCATGACAGGCTTCATTGATCTGAAAATTTTGATGGCCTGTCTTTCATCCAGGGTTTTTCCTTCTCCATGTGTAGCCCATGCTTTGTTGTATACATAGGTAAAGTCTTTAGCATATTTCTCCAGGTTCTTTTTTACCACCTGTTCGGCATACAGGTCTTTGTTCCGCGACAATTCTTCGTGGCGTAAATAGAATTTTTCCTGGAATTCATATATTACCTTCATCCCAAAGCATTCCTGATTGAAGTACACTTTAAAGCCGTATTGTTCAAACAGTTCTTTATAATAAGGTGGATTGTAGTTCATGCAATAAAGCGGTTCAAAAAAACCTTCCACTACAAGCCCCCACCAGCGGTCCCGTTCCCCGAAATTAATAGGCCCGTCCATAGCTTCCATACCCTGTTGTTGTAGCCATTCCCGGCAGTGGTTAAACATAAAGTTAGCAGCTTCCTGGTTGTTGATGCATTCAAAGAAACCGATCCCGCCTGTAGGTTGGGCTTGTTTATATTTCTTATTGATGAATGCAGCTATACGTCCGATGACTTTGTCGTTGTCATCCCAAAGCAACCACCTTTTGCAGGTGCCCTGTTTAAAGAGTTTATTTATTTTTTGGTCGAATACGCTTTCAATATCTTTATCCAGAGGCCTGATCCAGTTGGGATCGTCTTTATATATCTGTAAGGGTAATTCCAGGAATCTCCTCTTGTCTTCCCCGCTAATAACTTCTGTAAGTTTGAACTGCATAGGGCAAAAGTAATTATTTGTGGTGTTATAGCCAGCACACTTTAAAAGCGCTGATTGATTCCGGCGTTTAATTCCATAAACGCTTTGCCAGTACTTTGGGCTATGTCTGATGCGGTAAGGGCTTCTTCAGAGCATTCGGCTGCTGCTATATCGCCTGCTCTGCCATGCAGGTAAATACCCAGTAACAGTGCCTCTTTTATGGCGTATTTCTGGGCTATCAGAGAGGTGATTAGCCCGGTAAGCACATCTCCGCTTCCTCCTGTGGCCATTCCCGGGTTGCCCGTGGTGTTATACCAGCATTCTCCCGAAGGACTCAGAAGGGCGGTATGATGTCCTTTCAGCACGATATAAATATTATATTTCATAGCTTTTGCACGGGCCAGCTCTGTCTGCACCATGCTGTTCTCACTGTAGCCGAATAGCCGCTCCAGCTCCTTAGGGTGGGGTGTTAATACAGAAAATGGCGGAAGCAGGTGTAATGCATGCTTGTGCTCTGCCAATATGTTTATGGCGTCCGCGTCGATTACCGCCGGCTTCCTGGCCTGCTCAAGCCAGTTCAGCAAAGCATTTGCCGTTTCGGGCGCGGTACCTAAGCCGGGTCCTATGCCTATTGCCATTTTATCATCTTCCTTGTATTCTATCCGCTCTACAAAACGGTTGCCCGCCTCCACGAACATAGCTTCAGGATTTAATATCTGTAATGTAGTATAGCCGCAGTGGGGTGCATGTGTAAATACGCGCCCCGCTCCGCTTCTCAGAGCAGCGCGCGCTGCTAATGCGATTGCGCCGATCTTACCATAGCTGCCGCCTATCAGCAGGGTATCTCCGAAGTCTCCTTTATGTGCAAAGGCCGGGCGGGGACGATAAATTTCCTTTATCGATTGCAGGTCTATGGCATGGAATTGTGTTAGGGTATTTTCAATAAAGCTGCGACTTAGTCCGATGTCTAAAACGTGCACCCTGCCCGTAAATATTTTGGATTCCTTATGAAAAAAGCTTCGCTTATAGAACTGGAAGCTCAGGGTATGTTCGGCCTGTATAATTGCGGAGCCGGGCAAAGGCAGAGTATCGGCAGGCAGCCCGGAGGGAATGTCTATTGCTATTTTAGGGTTTTGCAGGGTATTGATCTGTTCAATAAACTGTTTCAGCCATCCATCAGGCGGCCGGTTCAGGCCGGTGCCGAAAAGGGCGTCAACAATCAATATATCCCCGGGCAGTTCTGTGATAAACATTCCCGGCTCAAGGATCTGCACATTTTCGGGCAAAAGCTTGTGCAGCAGCGAGAGGTTATGAGAGGCATCTTCCGTAAACTGTCCGGCATGGCGCAATATTACCGCACGGGCAGAAAATCCTTCATCCAGCAGCAAGCGCGTGATAGCCAGGCCGTCGCCGCCGTTGTTACCCATGCCACAGACAACTAACACCGGATTTTCCCTGGAGTATTCCCTGATTATCCATTCCACACATTTAGCCGCAGCACGCTCCATCAGATCCCGGGAGGTAATTCCCTGTTGTTTTATCGTGAACGCATCGCAAGTTCTTATCTGGGCAGCTGTAAATATTTTCATTGAAATATTGTACTATTTCCTATGTTATGGTTGTGTATGAATCTCGTTTTTGAATCTGGTAAAGAACATACGTTTTTGTTGCTCCACTTATGCCGGTTCCGTGCAATAAGCTGATAAAAGAAATCCCGGATGAAGCGGGGTATGAACAGTAAAGGGTATAAAAGCGGATAGGGCATCTTCATTTTACGCGCTATACGGAGCGCTGCTGAGGAAGCCTGCCATACTTTACCTTGTTCTATGAGGATTAAGCTTTCAGGTACTTCTTTTACAGAAATATTTTTTTGCTTAAGGATACTTTTGCCGGTGTCCGATTGCAGTGGAGCAAAGCGGAAGTAGGCAGCGGGATCATTTTTTATGATAAGCCGTACAGAGGCGTTGCAAAGACCACATGCACCGTCGAACAAGATTATGGCATGATGCAGTTCCGGCATATAATTACATTAGTTGAGCAGTACTTTTTTAGCGGTCTTGGCCAGTTGTTGTTCCCATCTCCAGGCTGTATCCATCATTTCATCCAGGCTGAACCTGGGCGTCCATTCCAGGTCTTTTTGGGCCTTTGTATTGTCGGCATATATGGCTTCCACATCTCCCGGTCTTCTGGGGCCGGTTTTGTAATTCAGTTTTACGCCCGACACGCGCTCAAATGCATTGATCAGTTCCAGTACGCTGACACCTGTGCCGCTGCCCAGGTTAAACGTTTCGTAGTTGCCGTCAAGCTGATCATCAAGGGACTTCTGAATAGCCCTGGTATGTGCATGAGCTATGTCCATGACATGAATATAATCCCTGATACATGAGCCGTCACGGGTATTATAATCATTGCCGAATACCGTCATTTCCGCCCTTTTGCCTATGGCAGTTTGTGTAATTACAGGTGCGACATTCTCCGGCTTTTTATTTAATTCTCCGATCAGAACTGTAGGATGCGCCCCGACCGGATTAAAGTATCTTAGTGAAATAGCTTTGAAGCCGGGATTAGCCAGCACAAAATCCCGGCATATATCTTCACCCATCTGTTTGGTACGCGCATAAGGCGATTCGGCATATTGTAATGGTGTGTTTTCTGTAACGGGAAGCACAGCTGCGTTTCCGTATACGGAGCAGGAGGAAGAAAAAACAATATTAGGCGTGTTAAATTCTTTCGCACATTGCAATACATTGAGCAGGGAGGTAATATTATTCCGGTAATAATCCAAAGGGTGGGCCACGGATTCGGGAACGGATTTATACGCAGCAAAATGGATGATGCCTGCAATATCTTTGTTTTCTTCAAAAATAGCACGGACATCTTCGAGGTTGCACAGGTCTACACGATAGTTTTTGATATTGTTGTTTAATATAAGCCCTACACCGTTTATGGTTTGCTGGTAGCCACGCGACAGGTTGTCTATCGAAATCACGCTATAGCCGTTCTCTGCGAGGTCAACTATGGTATGGCTTCCGATATACCCGCATCCCCCTGTAACTAAAATCTTTTTCATGTCCCTTAGCTTAAATTATTTATCAAAGATAAAGGAAAAATTACATGCCCGGTCATAGTCAGGATGGTTGTTCTTTAATTATAAAAATTGATTTTTTTAATAACTATCTGTTGCCACATGTAGCCTGTTGCTTATATTTAATTCAGTTATGTAAATTTTCTATTTGTATATTAAAGAATCTTTTAACTCCGTTCCGGAACGGAAAGGTTATTTTTACTCCTATTGCTGAATTATAGTAAAATCCAAAATAAATATTTTACTTTTGCTTAACGCTGATACCAAGGCAGATCAATAGCTAATAAACACCATCACTTGTTTTAAAATTAATTGTTTGCAAGTGTAGCATTATAATGGTAAGGGTTTTATCGAAGGTAGTTTTTGTTTGTTTTTTAACCGGGTTTTATTGTCTGCCGATAAATTTTATATGGGCCCGGCTGCCTGACTTCACTAAAAATACATCTGCATCACGCAACACCACATTCGGCTGGGGTGGTAGTTTTTCTTCAAAAAAAGTACAGATATTATATCTCTCTTCAGACTTCACGCCTGAAATAACGGATGGTGTAATCGAAGATCTGTATTTTATGTATGGCAGTACGACAGGTGCTACCGTTACTAATTTTTATAAGAACCTGAAGATAAGACTGGGACAGACGAGTGACGAGAAATTTCCTAAAAGCAATCTTTTTTACACGGATTTAACTACTGTCCTGGAAGAGGAAGATTATAGCATTAAAAAGGGTGAAAAGGGCGAATGGTTCAGGGTGCCCTTGACCAGGCCATTTATTTATGATCGTACACGCAGCTTAATCGTTGAGATATCATTTGACACCTGTATCAATGCTGTTAATAGTGCAGGGTTAGCTTGTTTTGCGGGTAAACCTGAAACTGGAAGAAAATTATATACTCCATCGGTTAGCGATATTTATGGTACAGAGCATAGTGACTTATTGAATATGGGTATTAGTTTTGGAGCGCCTTTATGTACGACAATATCTTATGCTGCACGGATTGAAGCATCTGTACCTAAGGTATACTGCGGAGAAAAAACTTTACTTTCTATAGAGGGTATACCCGAATCTTATGGATTTACTTATCAGTGGCAATTGAATGATGCGGGTACATGGGTAAACTTCGGCTCCGGTTCCGTTATCCAGGAAACGCCTCCGCTTAGGGATAATACCGGATTTCGTTGTATTGTTCGCTGTATGATGATGTCTGAGCAGATTCTGGAACCAATTGTTGTTACAGTAGATCCGCTTAATGTTAATTTAGGAAAAACACATACACTTTGTGAAGGAGGCTTATTAAAACTTGGAACAGATATAGGGCAGGCGGGTTACCTGTGGAGCACGGGTGAACGTGAACAGCATATTATCATTCGCAATACCGGCACTTACTGGCTTCAGGTTTCATTACCTGATGGTTGTACTGGTATTGATACGGCTATAGTAAGAAAAGGGGCGGTACCTCTGAATATCTTACCGGAAACGGTTGATCTTTGTTCCGGTGACAGTATTATTCTTGATGCCGGGAATACGGGTTGTATATTTTTGTGGGAGTATGAAAATCTGAGAACTCAGGCAATTACCGTAAATAAGCCGGGTGTGTATTCCATACAGATAAAGAGCCCGGACAGCTGTGTGTTAGTCGCTAAAACAATACTTATATCACGTGACCGGCCAGAGAATCCTTTTGCACCGGAGGTACGCATTTGTCCGGATGAGCTGCTTATCCTGAATGCAGGTAATCCGGATTGCCGGTTCCGCTGGAATACTTCGGACACAACACAACAGATAAAGGTGGCTGATACCGGTGTATATTTCGTAACGATTGTAAATTCATATGACTGTGCGGTGGAAGCGTTCACGCATGTGAAATGGTATGAGCGGCCGGAAGCTAAAGGTTTTAATGCTTTTCTGGTAGACGGTATGCCCGGAGGTGTTTCGTTCGAGCCGGTAGGGGCTAAGCACTTTGCCACAGTAATATGGGACTTCGGTGATGGTTCCGTAAGTCGGGATATTACTCCTGTTCATGTTTTTGAACATCCGGGTACTTATGTAGTACGGCTTACTTTATTTAATGAGTGCGGGGAAGGTAGTGTGCTTGAACAATTGGTTATTATTGAACCCTATTCTGCTATTGACGAAATAGCTCGTTCTGCAGGCGAGGGTATTTTGCTTTATCCGAATCCTTCCACCGGCCGGGCCTATATTAAGGTACGGGATGCGGGTGTATCGTTCCAAAGGGTTATGCTTTATGATTTAGCCGGGAAGTTATTACTTGAACTGAAGTCTGATCCGGTTACCGAAATGCTTATTGATATGCGGCATCTGCCTAATGGCACCTACCTGCTTAAAGCGGGTACTTCTTCAGGTTGGGATTTACGAAAGGTCTATCTGCAACGTTAACCGGGGAGCAGGTTAGCCTTTTTGTTTAGCCTGCAGCAGGAGCTGCTATTATTGTCCAGTCTTTATTCCCATCTCCATTGCTTATCCGTTTGTCCATTAATTGTGCCATCGTTTCTAATACAGGAAGTGTAATGCCGGCTTTGCCGGCTGATTCGATAAATAAGGAGGTATCTTTGCGGGCCATATTGAGCTCCCAGGTAGGCTTGTCAAACCGGCCATCTGTTATCTTTTTTATCCTGGCCAATATAGGTGCGCCGGGATTCCATTCCCCCAATAGTGAATTGACATCCGATACCGGTATATTCATAGCCCCGGCCAGTGAGAGTGTGTCTGCCAGAGCACCGGTAAGACCAACTAAAAACGAATTGCCTATCAGCTTTAAGGCCGCGGCTTTGCCTGTTTCCGCACCCAGATTTAATATTTTACCTGTCATAGGGGCTATAAGAGGCTCTACCCAGCTAATGATTTCCGGTGCTTCCGATACCAGCATATAACCGGTTCCTTCCAAAGCGTTTTGCGGTCCCATAAATACAGGTGCATGCACATAAGTAATTCCCATCTCTCTCAGGGTATTCGTTCTTTTGATTGCACCCGGTACAGAAGTAGTGGTATGATCAATAATTACTGTACCTGCTTTTAGTTTGGACAGGAAGCTTTTTAATACTTCATCAACTGACTGATCATCTTTTAAAGCGAGGTGTATACGTTCTGCATTATCAGCAGCTTCAGCTGCACTTTGGCATGGTATGGCACCATCAGGCTGAAGAGCAAGCACTTTTGAATAGGTACGATTCCATATACGTACTTTGTGGTTGTTCCTGAGTAATGCCCGCGCAAATCCGGAGCCGAGCAAGCCTGTGCCTAAGAATGCGATCATAAATTTATGGTTTGTTGTACTGTGAATATTTAACCGGGATGCGGTTCATCAACAAAGGTATGGTAAATGTGCGATGGGCTGCACATCGATAGTGTAGTATACTCCTTCGGGGCTGGTGGTGTGTGGCAGGTTATATCTATCCTGGTGCTATCTTAGTAAGATAGTCAAAATAAATTCCTCACTTGTACTGAGCTGTGCCGAAGTACCTGTACTGAGCTATGCCGAAGTACCTGTACTGAGCTATGCCGAAGTACCTGTACTGAGCTATGCCGAA
>JBEBVI010000176.1:0-8005 GCA_040392805.1 Taibaiella helva | reverse complement strand
AATAAAAACCCACAAATAGATATTATTTAATAAACCTATTTCCGTCCGCAGCCCCGTAAATGCAAAGAATAAAGGGAGCAATAAGACTAAGGACAGATCTTCTATGCGATGAATAAATTTTGTTCTGAAGCCTGGATTGTCCGGCATCACCACACCTGCCATAAATGCACCAAATAATGCATGGATGCCGATTATCTCACTGATGCAGGCAGATACGATCAGCATGAGCAGGAAAATGGTAACGCTTGTTTTATTCAGCTCTTTACCTGCAGAATACCGGCTTAACCAAAGGCGGACAATTTTCAACATTAAAAAAATATACCCACAGGCTAAAAGGATAGCATACAAGGCACTTACAACAGAACCCGCTTTCACAATAGCAATAACGACGGCAAGTATACACCATGCCGAAATATCATCTGCCGCAGCACAGCTGATAGCCATAACACCTAATTTAGTTCTCTGCAATCTCCTTTCCTGTAAAATTCTTGCCAGTACCGGAAAGGCAGTTATACTCATAGCAATGCCCATAAATAAAGCAAAAGAAGAAAACCGGATACCCGCGGGAGCAAATTCCCTGTAAAGGAAAAGCGCCAGCCCCACTCCAAGCGCGAATGGTATAACTATGCTTGCATGACTAATGAAAACTGCTTCCTTTGCTTTATTCTTTATCATACGCAGATCCAGCTCCATCCCTACAATAAACATAAAAAAGATCAGCCCGATCTGGCTCAGAAACTGAAGAACATTAAAAGATGACTGTGGGAACAGGTTATTAAAAAGATCAGGAAAATACATCCCAAAGAAAGAAGGCCCTAAAACAATACCAGCCAGCATCTCCCCTATCACCGATGGTTGCCCTAGTTTCTTACATATCCATCCGAAAACGCGGGCAGCGATAAGAATCACAAATATCTGTATCAACAGGAGTGCCAACGGGCTTTTAATATGGTTAATAAACTCAGCAATAAAATCCGACCAATAGCTTTTATCTACAGTAATATCAATAGCCTTTCCGCCCTGATCTGCTTTTTTTCCAAGTAAAAGTATCCAGTATATCAGGGCTGAAAAGCCCCCGATAGTGATCAAATAGTAAATGGGCGTTTTTAATTTATTCACAGTAGTATATTTTATTTTTTATAAATTCATTTTTATCTTACGAAAGAAATGAACTATCTGCCTGTGCAGATAACTACTCTTTTTGACTATTGCTTTAATACTTGCATTTCCGGTCCGCAAAATAATATAATTCATACATAAATCCACTATCTGCTGCCATTGCCGCTGATTGTCTCGTACGTACTAATATCATTTTCATACCGAATATAATCTCCCCCGTTGTGATTCTTTACACTTTTACGGAAAATCGCGGTCAATATGGTAATCTCATTAACGGATGTTTTAGCACAACTCCATTTGTCTTCCGCTTTTAGCGGAACTATTAAACTGCGGTATCCTGAGTGTGAGTAGTTCTGCTCCTTGTCGAAAGGCAAAGAACGAGTGTTTAGGCTTATGTAATGACATTGGTCAATATGGCATAAGAAAAAGCAGCTAATCCCTATGATACACTCTTCTTAATGTATGGTCTTTGTACCCGTCCTGATTAGTTTCCCTCTATAATGTACCCCCCATTCTGGTAGTGAAATACATACAATTTTTTATTCTCCAGATATAGGAAATCATTTTGAGCAGACCATGCCGGTTGAATATCATACCGTGTGAAAGGAGCTGCGCTGACATCGTTCAGGTCAGAATTAAATACAGGCCCGTACTGTTCCAGAAGACCGGTATACCAGCATAGGGTTTCATATCCCCTGTACACCATTTCGGAAGGCTGACCGCCAAACCTCTTTTTATACTCTGATGATACATATTTACCCTGTCCCGTTGTAGAATCATAATAGAATGGTGAAGTGTAGTAAATGCTTTGTTCCATCAGCGCTCCCCTGCCGGTCAGTCCCTTCAGTGATTTCCATGACGGCATACCGAATATTTCCAGCCGGTACTGGCGGGGCAACTGTGCCAGTATGTTTAGTATCTGCTCGGCACGCGCCACTTCCAACACACTTACAAATACAACATTTATATCCGAAGAATCAAATAGTTTGGAAAGTGAATCAATATTCATATCGAAGTCAGAACAATCCACAACAGTCAGCTGCCCTTTATCTGCCCAGGCATCCCGAAGTTGACGGTAAGCATCCTGTTCACCTGACGTTTTATTGTCCTTAAAAATAAATTTCGGATAACGATCATATTTATGATCTGCCAAACGTATAAGCTGGTCGATATGGGTGGATAAAGTTGACTGCATCAATATGAAATACGGATTGCCCCTGATACCGGCATCTGCCGGGGAGAGCGCCGATACAAAATTGATACCTGCATTCTTCGCATAACCGGCAACTGCAGGAATTTCGGCAGATTGCAGGCAGCCGATGATAAGGTCTGAGCCGGCCAGCTTTTTAGCAGTGGTCAACTGCCTGATGTTTGATGAAGGGTCAGTAATATCATGTACATAAAGATCCACCTTACCCCTTCTGTCCTTCATGGCTTCCGCAGCAATGCACATTCCCTCATAAAAGTGAACGAAAGGCACAACATGGTCCGGTAAATTTTTCTGAATAGCCTTTCCATCAACGACCAGGCTGTTCAGGTACAGGGGAAGCAATACGTCTACCCGGTAGCTTTCTTTTCTTTCTACGGCAGGATATTGAGGCTCTATGCGCTTCGGCTTCTTCGCCTCTTGCTTCACTACACGTTCTTTCGGTGGTGCTTTGGGGCGTTTTGAACGGTCATGTTCCTCTTTATTAAATATCTTTTTCCAGAATTGAGCTTGTACAGAAGCAGGAGAAAAGGATACAGAAATGATTAAAAGGAATATTATCTTAAAAAACTTATACATTAAGGAATATTTAAACAACAATCTTATGTACTGTATTTATCAGTCAGATCTTAATAACCGTTTCAAAATAACTTCCCTGTTCCAAAGCCTGGAAATGCCTCTCCTACGGTCGGCATGACGTTACTTGGGGTAGTTATTTTGACGATCATACTTAGTTTCTAATACCGGTAAACAACAGTACGGCAAATGCCAAATAGAATTTTCGGCAACAAAACTACTCAAAACTATAAGATGCCTTTTGCTTTACTGTTATTTTAACGGTAAATAATGATTCAGTCACTTTGGCATATTTAATATATTGCATATTAAACAATAACAAGTTGAGCTGGCTATAGGCCATACTTTTATTTTCTTTAATTTCGCGTCATAATCCGGATTTTGTCCGTTTTAATGAACCAAAGAGTATTCGGGATAAAGGAAATAATACATATCCGGATAATAATAATTTTCTTACACCGATAATTTTCATCAAAAATATATTCATACCGAACCACTAAGCTTTGTATGAATCAGACTTTGTACATGATCACAATTGAGCATTTTAACCTGCTGAAACAAAAATTATCTGCCTCTCATACCGAACTGGTAGCTGTTTCCAAATTCAAGTCTGTAGCCAACATCCGAAAAATATATGATATGGGGCAAAGGGATTTCGGGGAAAATTATGTGCAGGAGCTTGCAGAAAAGCAAAACCAGCTGCCCAACGATATCAGGTGGCATTTTATCGGTCATCTGCAATCCAATAAAGTGAAGTATATCGCAGCGTTTGTTCATCTTATTCACGGTGTGGACAGCTTTAAGCTGTTAAAAGAAATAAATAAACAGGCTGCTCTTCATAGCCGTAGCATACATTGTTTATTACAAATCCATATAGCGGAGGAAGAAACCAAATTCGGCCTGGATGAGAAAGAATGCCTGGAGCTGCTCGAATACTATACGGCACAAAAAAGGGATCTGCAAAATACATGTATCCGGGGGTTAATGGGAATGGCCTCCTTCAGCAGTGATGAACAAAAGGTAAAGGCGGAATTCCATAACCTGCGCAATCTGTTCGGAATTGTCGCACAAAATTATTTCCTGGGTGACGACAGCTTTGACACGCTTTCAATGGGTATGAGCGGAGACTATGAGTGGGCGATAGAAGAAGGCTCGAATTTAGTCCGGATCGGCAGCCTCATATTCGGTAACAGGAAATAGAAAAGTTTTTTATTGTTACTCATTAAACTTTGGTCGGCTAATTTTGTCTTAGTGCCTATTTTTGAACCGGACAAAATTGATTTGTTGGCGGCATCTTATTTTAAATCCATTTATGTCAAAAAAAAATAATTACAGATTGGCAGCACTTGGTGCAGGCTTTCTGCTTATATGCTCTTTTTCGCTCCATATTGCCGGCTGTTCGTCCAAAAAAAACAGCACACCGGGAAAAAATAATCATGCTGCACCGGGATTATCTGCCGAGGCCACTATTGTAAAGACAAGCCCGCTCAATATAATGTACAAGGCAAGCGGCACACTGCTGCCTAATGAAGAGATACAGGTTTATCCCGAAGTGAACGGCAGGATCACGAAGATCAATTTTAAAGAAGGTTCGGAAGTTCGCAAAAATGACCTGCTTGTACAATTGTTTGACGGTGAGGTAAAAGCTCAGATACAAAAGCTGAAGGTGCAGAAAGAACTACTGATAACCACACGTAAAAGGCAGGAAGAATTGCTGTCAATAAATGGTATCAGCCGCCAGGAGTATGATAATACCGCTACCCAGATCGCGGCAATAGACGCTGATATCGATTACAGTGAAGCACAGTTGCGCAAACTACAGATCAGAGCACCGTTTGACGGGAATGTAGGTTTGAGAAATGTAAGCGAAGGAGCCATTGTATCCAGCGCCACAGCCATTACCCTGCTACAACAGCTACATCCCCTGAAGCTGGATTTTGCCATACCAGAGCAATATAAGGCTCAGATAAAAACAGGGGAAAAAATTTCTTTTACTACAGATGGCGTACGGGATACGATCACAGGGGTCATTGTGGCCATTCAACCCGGTGCGAACGCTGCTACCAGAACCGTGGATATCCGTGCTTTAGTGAACAACCCGGATCGAAAGCTTACTCCCGGGGCATTTGCCCATGTATTTATTGCATTTCATAACAATAACGATGCTATCACGATACCCTCACAAAGTATCATTCCCACTTCAAGAGATAAGAAAGTGGCTGTATTGAAAAACGGCAAGGCACAGCTGATAACGGTTACTACCGGCGTCCGTCTGGTAGAAACTGTAGAAATTATCAACGGGCTAAACGTAGGCGATACGGTATTGACAACAGGTATTATGCAGGTAAAGCCGGATATGGATGTTTCTATATCTAAAATGGTGGACTGAACCCGTACCTGGAAACGGGAATACAGCAATAGCAGCAACAATCTGAAAAACATCTGACCGAGGTCTATTGGAAAGCAACCCAGCCCTGGGCTGTGAGCTTATGCTTATTCCCTTTCCGGGTAATGATATGCGCACCTTCCGAAGCTTCCGTAATATATCCTATGATGCTGATCTGCTCCTGGGTGAGCAGTTTTTCATAATCCTCCTGTTTCACTGTAAACAAAAGCTCATAATCCTCGCCTCCGCTTAGTGCGCAGGCGGTAGGATCTATGTCAAAATTATAAGCGGCTTCTCTTGTTTCTGTATGAAAAGGAATTTTTTCTTCATACAATATACACCCTGT
Organism: Taibaiella helva; assembly: GCA_040392805.1. Classification (GTDB taxonomy): domain Bacteria; phylum Bacteroidota; class Bacteroidia; order Chitinophagales; family Chitinophagaceae; genus Taibaiella; species Taibaiella helvus_B. Next base: position 2,371 of record JBEBVI010000176.1, on the reverse strand, counting down.
CTTGCTTTGCTTACAAATATGTAATATTTCAGAGCTCAATCCGTCGCTGATATCCATCATGGCAGTAGGTACAATTTCATTAGCAGCCAGCCATTCCACAATATCGACTCTGGCTTCCGGTTTCAGCAATCTGCCGGTAATATAGGCGCGTCCCTCCAGATCCGGCTGGATATTCTGATTTTCAAGAAAGATCTTCTTTTCACGCTCCAGCAATTGCAAACCCAGATATGCACCGCCGAGATCGCCGGATACGCATAAAAGGTCGTTCACCTGAGCGCCGCTCCTGGTAACGAATTTATCGGGGGCCACCTCACCTATTGCAGTCACACTGATCACAAAACCTTTCTTCGAACTCACTGTATCCCCCCCTATTAGGTCAACACCGTAATGCCGGCATGCAGCATATATACCCTCGTAAAACTCCTCAAGCGCTTCTACTGAAAAGCGGTTGCTCACGCCGATATTAACAGTGATATGCGTAGGCCGGGCATTCATGGCACAAATGTCAGAAAGGTTTATCACCACAGCTTTATAGCCTAAATGTTTTAAAGGGGTATACATCAGATCAAAGTGCACACCTTCTATCATCATATCCGAAGAAATGACGGTTTGCCTGCCGAACAGATCTATTACGGCCGCATCATCACCAACAGAAAGTATGGTGCCTGCCTGAATCGTTTCATTATTCTTTGTAAGATGATCAATTAACCCGAACTCTCCCAGGGTTTCAATTTCTGTACGACCTTCGCTCATATGTCCTTTAAATATAAATCTGTTTTTGTTGCGGAAGAACAGGCCGGATTATTATTACTTTTGTATCCGGAAACAGAACTGCTGCAATGGCTCTAAGATACATATTATACCTGCTGTTATTATTACCGCTTTTACTTTTGTCCTGCAAAGAAAAGCAAAATTCCGGTTCTACCGGTGCCCGGGAGCAGGAACTTCGTCCAGCCGATAGTGTCAGCACCGACGAAACCTACTTTTCCATTACTGATTATTTTGCTGACCAATGGTCTTACCGGCGCGGTGACCCTTATACTTTACTCCGGCTCGAATTTAACGGGCATCATGCGGACAGCAGCTATATACCTCTTGACAGCGCATTATGGTTTTCTCTCACCCGCCTGTTCGAGCAGGCAGATATCAGCGCTCCGTCTTTTCTGGGCAAATATGATTTTGACATGCTCGAAGATCACGATATGGAGCTGATATACCTCTATTACCAGGCCAGATCACCGGAACTGTACATGCAAAAAATGAGTATCACCGCTAACCTGTACAACAACAGGATAAAAACGGTGTATATAGAAACTAAAACACAACAAAACGATATATTGAAACGGCAGAAGCTACAATATATTCCCGACAGAAGCTTCCAGGTTCAGCAATTTGAAAAAGAAACAGGCAAACCGGAGAAGCAAGTGCATATCGAATATCTTTTTAAATATTAATCAATAGAAGAGGCATTATAAATTTTTACCCGGAAAATGATTCCATATTTCTACCAGCATACTATCGACCCGGATCAAAAACAATTTACTCTTGACACGGATACTTCGCGCCATTGTATACAGGTATTACGTATGCAGGCGGGAGAAGTCATATTGCTGACAGACGGCAAAGGCCTTAAGGTGAAAGCAGAAATCACCCGTCCGGATAAAAAGCATTGTACGGTACAATCCATAGGCTATGAACAACTGCAGTTGCGCAAGCCCCAGCTATCTATAGGCATTGCTTTCACAAAGAATAAGGCACGTAATGAATGGTTCCTGGAAAAGGCAACAGAAATTGGGACAGAGCATATATACCCTGTAATATGTCATCGCAGTGAGAAGGAGAAATGGAACAGGGAACGGTGCATATCTATCCTGGTTTCCGCAATGCTTCAATCGCAACAATGCTTTCTCCCTGTTCTGTACGAGCCGGTCACTTTAGAGCGTTTTATTACCTCACCAGAGATAGAGCAGCGGCTTATTGCACATTGTATACCTGCATCCGAAAAAAAGTCATTATTATCATCCATGCAGCCGGGGAAAAATACACTTATACTGATCGGGCCTGAAGGAGATTTCAGTAACGAAGAAATTGCCTGGGCTGCAGACAATCAATTTTACCCCGTATCTTTAGGGCACAACCGCCTGCGTACGGAAACGGCAGGTATATATGCCTGTACGGTATTTAATGTTTTAAACCATGCGTAAATTAAATCTTATATTGTTGCTGTTGCTGCTGTCCATGCAGTTGCAAGCCCAGAATCAGAAGCTGGCATTACTTGTATACGGTGGCGGTGGTGACTGGTACGCCAATCCCACAGCGCTTAAAAACCTGGCACAGTTTTGCAACCAGGCATTACAAACTTCTTTAAGCA
>JBEBVI010000175.1:0-8023 GCA_040392805.1 Taibaiella helva | reverse complement strand
TCACACTGGGGCAACGATGCTTTGCATTGGTGTAACGATGGATCACACTGGGGCAGTGATGCATTGCATTGATTTAGAGCTGGCTACCGGTATAAGTCACGCCGACATAAGTCGTATAGAAAATGGCAAGCAAAATGCTGAGATTATTACTTACTTAAAACTTGCGAAAGCCTTGAACGTAGAACTATACGAACTATTCCGCACCGAAGGCAACTGACTAAACAAACAGCGATCTATACCAACAATAGCCGTTGATTTTATTATTCCAGTTCCACATTGCTAGCCTTTTCAATAATAGCTAATTTTCTTGCAGCAGGTATTTTTTTCGGGGGACTTGGGGACTCGGGGGACAGAGGACTGGAAGGGGGTCGCACATGTCCCTGCCAGCGCAGGCGTGCCGCCTGTGCTCTATCTCACAAACGCTGGGGACATTGAAGTGGTCAGCAGCTTCTGGTTTTGTTTCTATACCTAAGTATCGGATATATTGATACGCTGCAGCATGTCATGAAGGAGTAGATTTGGCAGAAATATATTTACTGTGATAATGATTTTTGGGCGACAGTGAAGAGAGGGTGTAGTTAATAAACTCTCTTCTACAACTCAGACAAATTTATTGGACGCAACAATTAATAAATTACCTGAAGTCTTTAGATATTAAACTACTACATTCTTGACTTCCCCCCTTCCGTGTGATAATCTTTAACATTCAGAATATGCTCTATACGGGGATACTCCCGCTCATCATTAGAAGCAACTATAACTAACTGATGCATGGTAAACCGTTCTAACCAGTGCTGATAAAGTTGTACGCCTTCCATATCGAGGTTACTGCAGGGTTCATCAAGTAAAAGGACGGCTGCATCCGAGAAAAATGCCTGTGCCAGCTTTACCCTTTGTTTCATACCTGAAGAAAATTCGTGCAGGTATTTATGACGTGCAGACTTCATATCCAGCAGCCCGATTATGGAGTCAACAGTAAATCCTTGTCTTATTTTTTTGAATGTAAAATGGAACTGCAAAAATTCTGCAAGTGAAAGCTCTTCCACCAGGTCCATGCCCGGAGCACAGTAGGAAATATGTCTGAATAATTGCTCACCGGGCAATTGCTTCTCTTCAAGGATATAGGTCAGGGTACCGCTATTGATTTGCTGCATTCCGGCTATCATACGTAGAAGGGTCGATTTACCGGAGCCGTTTGCCCCTAATACGGCATACTTTTTACCGCTTTCAAATGTATAGGATATATCCCTGAAAAGCCAGTTATCCTGATATCTTTTGGCAATCTTATCAAGTAATATCTTCATGGCCGTTTCTTCTGGTATAGCCTCTCATTATGCCTCTCGTGGATTCCCTTATAAAGGTAAGAATTTCGTCTCTTTCATCAGACACCGGTATCTCGGCTTCAATAATCCGCGTAGCTTTTGCTACATTATAGCCTCTTACATATAGTATACGGTATATATCCAATATATGATTAATCTTTTCGGTAGTATACCCTCTGCGCTTTAGCCCTACAGAGTTGACACCAACATACGAAAGAGGCTCTCTTGCCGCTTTTACGTAAGGCGGCACATCTTTTCGGACCATTGATCCACCGGTGATGAAAGCATGTGAGCCAATATGTATAAACTGTTGTACAGCCACCAGACCGGCCAGCACTACATGGTCACCTATATGAATATGTCCTGCAAGTGTCGTATCGTTGGAGAAGATACAATTGTTGCCGATAATACAGTCATGCGCTATATGCGAATATGCCATGATAAGGCAGTTATTGCCGATGCGCGTCATCTGCTTATCGGCTGTTCCCCGGTTGATGGTCACACTTTCGCGTATGGTACAGTTATCGCCCAATATAACCAGAGAGTCCTCTCCCATAAACTTCATATCCTGGGGTATGGCTGAGATCACAGCACCCGGGAAAATACGGCAGTTTTTACCAATGCGCGCACCTTCCATAATAGTAACATGAGATGCTATATAAGAGCCTTCACCGATTTCAACGTTTTTGTGTATGACTGCAAAAGCATCTATTTGTACATTTTCCCCAATTTTTGCCTCAGGATGTACATAAGTTAATGGATGAATCATTGAATTGTATGCGTACTTTGTATAAAGATCAGAAAAAACAGGGCAAATCTTTGGCTGTGCATGATCAGCTCCCCGTATATCCAATATGTTTTATTGTTTCTGTTTAGGGAGTATCTGTGCTACCAGTTCAGCTTCCGTAGCTATTTTATTGCCTACATACGCTGTTCCTTTCATCTCGCATATACCCCTTCTAATGGGGTTTAACAATACAAGCTTGAGGATCAGGGTATCGCCTGGCACTACTTTTTGTTTAAACTTGACTTTGTCGATCTTTAAAAATAAGGTATCATAATTCTGCGGATCTGTATAATTGTTCAGCGCCAGTAAACCACCTACCTGCGCCATCGCCTCGATCTGCAGCACACCCGGCATTACCGGGTTACCGGGAAAATGCCCCTGAAAGAAATGTTCATTAAAAGTTACATTTTTAACACCAACCACTTCGGTATCATTCATGTCAATTATTTTGTCTACCAGCAGGAAGGGGTATTTATGCGGCAATGATTTTTCAATCTGAACGATATCATATACCGGTGGCTGGTTCGGGTCATAAACCGGTATATCAGAAAGGTGCTTATTTTTCTTTATATATTGTTTCAGCTTCCTTGCAAATTCAACATTGGTAGAATGCCCCGGCCGGCTGGCAATAATATGCGTCTTAATATTATATCCTGTCAGTGCCAGATCACCGACAATATCCAGTAGCTTATGCCGGGCGGGCTCGTTAGGATAATGAAGTTGCAGATTATTTAATATTCCCTCCGTCTTAACCTCTACGGTGGGTTGGTTAAAGAACTTGGCTAATTTTTCCAGCTCCTGCTGGCTTACCACCTTATCCACCACAACAATAGCATTATGCAGCTGGCCCCCTTTAATCAGGTTATTTTCCAGCAGGAATTCCAGTTCATGTAAAAAGCAGAATGTACGGCTATTAGCCACTTCTTTTTTAAAATCGCTGATATGCTTTAAGCTGGCATGTTGCGTGCCCAACACCGGCGAATTGAAATCAATCATAGTGGTTACCTGGTACTCATTAGCCGGGATAGCCAACATATCCACTTTCTTAACGGGATCGTAAAAATGGATATTGGTATCAATGGCATAGTATATTCTTTTAGCATCCTGCTCCTGTACCCCCACACTTTCTATGGCAGCAATAAATTCTTTAGCACTTCCATCCATAATAGGCACTTCCGGTGCATCCAGCTGGAGCAGCACATTATCTATCCCCATGCCTACCAATGCAGCCAGTATATGCTCTACCGTATTGATTCTTGCACCATTATATTCTAAAGTCGTACCTCTTGAAGTATCAATAACGTAGTCTACATCTGCTTTTACAATAGGTTGATCCGGGAGGTCTGTCCGTTGAAATCGTATACCAAATCCGGGATTAGCCGGTTTCATTGTCAGTGTTACCGGCTCACCGGTGTGCAACCCCACTCCACTCACAGACACAGAACTTTTTAAGGTTTGTTGGTATTCTTTATTCATTTCAGATTTTTCTGATTTCTTTTTTTCTTTACTATCCTTTGCAATAAGCTCCATCACAATTCTTGTTAACGTTTACAAACAGATGTTTTATTCAATAAAAACTTTGCGGGAAAATGATCCCGCAAAACATCTTCAAGTTGCCAAAGATAAACCAAAAGCTAATATTATTTTAGTATTAACTTTCTTTAACTTTCACGTCATTCAATTTATGCTCCAGTAACTGAAGCCTTTGCAATATTTCGGGCAAATTTCTGGAAATTGCCTGACTTTTCAATGAGCTTTTATACTCGTATGCCGGCGAGCCGGTAAGCGCCATATTTCTTTGCTTTACCGATTTGGATACGCCGCTTTGTGCATTGATACGGGTACCGTCGGCAAGTGTAATATGGCCTACTATACCTGCCTGCCCGCCTATCATACAATGCTTCCCGATCTTTGTACTACCCGATATTCCTGCCTGTGCCGCTATTACCGTACCTTCGCCGATCTCTACATTATGTGCTACCTGCACTAAATTGTCTATCTTAACTCCTTTTCGTATCCGTGTTGCGCCTAAGGTGGCGCGGTCTACGGTGGAATTGGGACCTATTTCTACCTGGTCTTCAATAATGACCGTACCCATCTGAGGCACTTTTTTATAACTTCCGTCCGATGCGGGGGCGAAACCGAACCCGTCTCCGCCGATCACTACACCTGCATGGAGTATGACCTTGCTGCCAATAGTACAGCCCTGGTATATTTTCACACCTGCATAGAGTACAGTATCATCACCAATAGTTACCTGCTCGCCCACATAAGCGCCGGGATATATTTTTACATTATTACCTATACGGCTACCTGCACCAATATAGGCAAAAGCGCCAATATACGGATCCTTACCTAACGATACAGATTCGTGGATAAAAGAGGGTTGCTCTATTCCTGTTTTAGTAAGGACAGAATCCGTATGTTTCTGGTAAAAATCTAATAAAGTGGCAAAGGCCATATAAGCATCCTTAACCCGGAGCAAAGTAGCCTCTACCGGATGACTGAGTTTCAGGTTATCGTTAATAATAATAACGGAGGCTTTAGTTTCATATAAGTAATGCTCATATTTAGGGTTAGCCATAAAGCTCAGGCAACCCGGCCGTCCTTCTTCAATTTTGGCAAAGCCGGAAACTGAAGTATCGGGATCACCTTCTATACGGGCATCAATCATGCCGGCAATTTGTGCTGCGGTTAATTGCATATAACAAATTTTTTTCGAAAATTTAATTGTTTAACGTTCTTCTGTCTATTTAATTGCCTGCTCAACCAGGCAGCTCTGAATTTTTATTTTTGATTCAGCTCCTGCAGATCCGGATGAACGCACATATAATATTTTTGCACAGGCAGCGCCAGATCTGCATGAATCAATGCGTTATTCACCTGCGAGATATTAACCACTTCCCCCGATTTCATCAGTATATTGATCTTATCATCTTCCTGGTTATAAGTACTGTTACTTGTGCTACCGTAAAATAAATAATAGGGAATATCTTCTTCCCCGGCATAACCCGCTTGTAACGTTTTCTTTTTAAGGTTTTCAAAAGCTTCTTCCATGGGTTTTGTACTCAGCTTTACTTTATAAAGTTTGCGCTCCAGCATCATCATACATAACTGGGAGAGTACCTTATCACCGTGATCCGCCCATACCTTTGCCGGGGCAATAATGTCTGCATCATCCAGCAGACAAAACTTATCCAGCACTTCCGGCCTTGACAGGAAATCGTCTTTATCGATCTGCTCATACAGAAAAAAACGTAATGCCGGCGTTGCAAAAAGGTCATAGCCTTTTCGGGCAAGATATTTAGCTCTTCTCAGTATATTGACAATGAGCTGATCGGCTCCTAAAACCGTTTTGTGCAGGTAAACCTGCCAATACATTAAACGGCGGGCAACAATAAATTTCTCTACGGAATGAATACCCTTTTCTTCAATTACCAGATTATCGTCTTTTACACTAAGCATCTGCAGAATGCGGTCGTAGCCTATCACACCTTCCGATACGCCGGTATAAAAGCTATCCCGGTTCAGATAGTCCAGGCGATCCATGTCAAGCTGGCTCGAAACCAGCTGCTTCAGGAAATATTTAGGGTGGTGATGCTCAAAAATAGAGATCGCCTTTGTCAGCCCGCCCCCAAACCGGTCGTTCAGACGCATCATGATCAACCGGGATATTTCCTCATGCGTGATATTATGCACAATACAGTTCTCCAGCCCATGAGAAAAAGGTCCATGCCCTATGTCGTGCAACAATATAGCCTGCCTTGCCGAAATATATTCCGTATGATCTATATCAATTCCTTTTCCTCTTAGCTCATTTAATGCTATGCCCATAAGATAGGTAGCGCCCAGTGAGTGATGAAAGCGGGTATGCACCGCACCGGGATACACCAGGGAAGCCAGCCCCATTTGCTTTATATTCCTGAGCCGCTGGAACCATCTATGTTCTATAATCTGCATTACCTCCTCCTCAGGAAACCTGATGAAGCCGTAAACAGGGTCGTTTATTATTTTTCCGCGCATATCAGGCGTTTAGAAATAAATGTATTAAGAGCTGCAAAAGTAACCCACATACGGTATACTTCCGCGTTAAACCTCGGGTTATCATCCGGAGGGCAAATAATTTTCATTATACCAGGCCCGGGCTTTGATCCTTAAACAAGAAACAACGGTCAATATTGATAGAATTAATTGCTCATGTTATATACATTTCGGAATTTTGCACCTCATTTCTAAATCTTAATTAAGAATATTCATGTCTCAGAAAAAAATAAAGTCGGCGCTGATCTCTGTTTTTTATAAAGACGGGTTAGAACCGGTGGTTAAAGAGCTGGAGCGGATCGGAGCAACTATTTACTCAACCGGCGGCACACAGAAGTTTATTGAACAATCAGGTGTTGCATGTGTACCCGTAGAGCAGATCACCACTTATCCGGCTATATTGGGAGGCCGTGTTAAGACACTCCACCCCGCCCTTTTCGGCGGCATCCTGGGCCGACGTGATGTAGCTACGGATATAGAAGAAATGAGTACCTACTCCATACCGGAAATCGATCTGGTGATCGTAGACTTGTATCCTTTTGAAGAAACGCTTAGAAATACAACAGACGAATCTTAAATTATAGAAAAAATTGATATCGGTGGGCCTTCGATGATTCGTGCTGCGGCAAAAAATCATAAAGATCTCACTGTAATCGCAGCTAAAGAAGACTATGAGGCATTGACCGCTATCTTACAGCAGCAGGACGGTGTAACCACCTTAGAGCAAAGAAGGAATTTTGCAGCAAAAGCTTTTTATGTGGTTATGAACTATGACATAGCTATTAATAATTATTTTAACGGCACGGTAATACCTTCGCTCCAGGACAAGCAAATTTTGCGCTACGGAGAGAATCCGCATCAGCAGGGCATATTCTATGGCAAACTGTCGGACAGTTTTGATCAGCTGCACGGAAAAGAGCTTTCTTATAATAACCTTGCAGACGTCGATGCTGCCGTTCAGCTGATCGGTGAGTTTACACAGGATGCCCAGCCTGTATTTGCTATCATCAAACATACTAATGTTTGTGGTATTGCACGCCAGCCTTCACTTTCAGACGCTTGGGACAAAGCATTGGCCGGCGATCCGGAAAGCGCTTTCGGAGGTGTCCTGGTAAGCAATACAGCTATCGACGAAATCACTGCTGGGAAGGTCAATGAATTGTTCTTTGAAATACTGATTGCCCCGGATTTTACAAAGGAAGCGCTTGATATACTGCAAACCAAAAAGAACAGGATATTGCTAAAGCTGAAACAAGTACCCGAAACAAAAACGATATTCCGTAATGTCCTGAACGGCATCCTTACCCAGAGCGCCGATACAGGTACCTATGCCAGCTGGAAAGAGGAAGGGGCCGTGCAGGCTACTGATAAGCAACGGGCGGACCTGCTTTTCGCCAATATTATATGCAAGCATTTAAAGTCAAACGCTATTGCCTTAGTTAAGGACAACCAACTTCTTGGGAAAGGATGCGGACAGACAAGCCGCGTGGACGCTCTCAGACATGCACTGGACAAAGCAAAAAATTCCGGCTTCGATCTGAATGGGGCGGTTATGGCCTCAGATGCCTTTTTCCCATTTGACGACTGTGTCCGTATGGCTAAAGATGCCGGTATTGACGCCGTAATCCAGCCTGGCGGCTCTATAAGGGATAAAGATACAATAGCTTTTTGCAAAGAAAACAGTATGGTATTGGTGCTGACAGACATGAGGCATTTTAAGCATTAGTATCCAGGCCAAATTATGCTTTGCCACAGTACTCAATTTACAAGGTCGACAAAAAAAGCGCCACCGGAAAACATTAGCTCCGGCGACGCTTTTTTCAACCCAGATTTTGCATTAGGGTTATCCTGTACGACTTAATGGCAGTTTAGT
>JBEBVI010000174.1:0-8040 GCA_040392805.1 Taibaiella helva | reverse complement strand
GCGATACAAAAACAGGGGCAGTCCGGGCTTTACTACGAAAGGCATAACCTATCGTTTCACCCGATTCGGTTATAGGAACATAACTATGTAAGGTATCCGGCAGTCCTTCATAAGAACCGCAAAGTATCTTTTTTGCACAGCCCATAGTAGTTTGCTCCAGCAATACACCAATATGTGCTGCTATCCCCATTCTACGCGGATGCGCTATTCCATGGCCGTCTACAATAAGTACATCAGGTTTATGTGGTATCATTTCCCAGGCTTCGGCTAAAGGGGGCACTTCACGAAAGGCAAGGTAGCCGGGAATATAAGGGAAATGAACCTCCGCCTTCACCAATGCATAAGCAATGGGTTGCAGAGAGGGAAAGGAAAGTAATATAATACCAGCATACACTACGGGACTATACAGGTTTAACGATATATCGGCACCTGCTATTACAGAAACGGACAATTCCCGTTCGGCAATATCCAGGCGGCTCCTTAATTGATTTTGTATTAACCGTGCATCAGCAACAGTTATGTCCGTGTATTCAGGAATCATGGGTACACCGGCTTTATGGTATAAAGGTAGCGTTTTACATTATTTTTTGTAAAAGAAATAAAAGAAAAAATATTAACAGTCTTATACCGGGAAGTTAAGCCTGTAAGCAACCATCAAAAATCGAGGAGAAGGATCACAACCTGACACTATTATTGCCCACCCATACCCTGCTGGCCACTGCTACCTGATTTCAAATCATCATTTTTGATGCCTTTCTTTTGGATAAAGTTCATTTTACCGAAACTCCAGTTAAAGGCCAATCTTACGCCTCTGCCGTAGTAGTTGGCTTCTGTAGTATAATCAGCATTCTGGTATTGGTAGTGGGTTTTCAATTTCACTATCGGATGGAAGAAATTTTCTCCTGAGAGCGTGATAGTAGCCTTGCCTTTAAGAAAAGTAGTTTGCAACCCCAAATTATAGTAAAACCAACCTGTCTGTGATCCTTGTAGCTGAACTTGTGCGGCATTATACATTCCAAACCCGGCAATAGAAAATCTTTCTGATAGTTTAAAGCTTGTATAGATATTAGTGGAATATTGCCATCCGGAGTTAGAAATATTAAGAGAAGGGCTTTTCAACATTTTGTAGTAAACGCTCCCATTAAGATTAATCATCCATCGTCCCCAAATATTGGTATTACCAAAGAAGTCAAGACCTATGATATTATTCTTAGCTATATTTTCAAAGGTAGTCCGGCTTATATTATCGTCACCCACCTCGGTAATACGTTCTATAGCATTACCGGTATGACGGTAAAATGAGGAAAAGTTAAGGCTGGTATTTTTAAAGAAGGTGCTGTATCCCAATTCTATATTGTGTGTACGTTCCGGTACCAGCATAGGGTTACCCTGCGAGATGTTATATTGATCGCTGTAATTAATATAGGGGTTGACATAAAAAATAGAAGGACGTTCTATTCTCTGGTTATAAGCCAGCTTAACCCTGCTGTAGTTCTTCATCTGGTAAGAGAAGCTCAGGTTGGGTAACAGATTATTAAATTGCGAGTTGAACTTACTGTTCTCTTCTTCCTGGCGACCGTCAATATTTGTAAATTCGTAACGTAGTCCGGCTACCATGCTCAGTTGAGCGAACAGGTTCGTGGAGAACTGTCCGTATGCGGCCCCCACCTGCTGTACATAGTCTAAGCTGTTGGTACGTTTAGGATCAATTACATAATCGTCTTCTCCTATTGTCCAGTATTTGAGTTGGTAAGAACTATGTATGTCCCTGTTAATGAACTTAAGGCCGGTTTCAATTTTCTGCCCCTTATGTTTCAGCGGCTGCACATAGTCTGCCTGTATGGTAAATTCTTTATTCCGGCTATCATTCGTGTTCTTTTCCCTGTAATTAACCACGTCCGTAGCCTCCGGCTTACTATATAGTTCGTATTCTGAAGTTGTAGCATTTACCGAATATTGTGAAAGAATATCCAGTGTACGAAGCGGATTATTTTTAAATTTCCGGCTATAGGAGGCATTAAGCCCTACATTGCCGGTAGGTGAAGTGGAATGATTTGTTCTTTGGAAATCAGGCGCCCCTGGCTGCAAAGGCATAAACCGGGTGTGCATAGTCATATCCTGGTCACGCTGGGAAGGATTGTAACTAATACCTGCCTGTACCGTCTGTAAAGAATCTATCTGGTAGTCTGCGCTAAGATTGCTCCAGAAATAATTCCCCCTCATGGCTAAACTGCTCTGCTGTGATAACCGGGATTCACGCTGTTCTCCCGGGAAATCCACCCTGCGTGTATCCGACTCCTGGTACATTTGCCAGCTGCCATATCCGGCATTCATTGATACACCCAGGTTCTTATTCCTATAGTTAAGGTTAAAACCTCCGTTACCGGTAAAAAACTCCCTCGGGGCATTATAGCTGAACTGTCCGTTTATATTTCCGCTTATTCCTTTTATAAGGCTTTTTTTAGTTATAATGTTAATAACACCTGCAGCACCTTCTCCATCATATTTCGCACCCGGGCTTGTAATCACTTCAACGGATTTGATGTTATCAGAGGGTATCTGTTTTAAGGCATCTTTAACTGAGGCAGCAATAATAGTTGACGGCCTGCCATCTATCAGTACACGTATATTTCCGTTGCCGCGCATTTGCACGTTACCCTCCAGGTCAACGGTAAGCATAGGTACTTTACGCAGTAGCTGTTCGGCCGTGGTGCCTTTGCTTGTTATGTCTTTTTCCGCATTATATACCAGTCCGTCCGGACGTTGTTCAATCAGTTGTTTGTAGTCGACGATATTTACTTCCCTGAGGGTGGCCGCTTTGGCGCTCATATTGATGATTCCCATGTCTATATTGGTACTGGACGAATCAACAATTACCGGAAGGGCCAGCTTATCATATCCTACATAATATATATTCAATATATAGCTACCGGACGGAACGTTTGTAAATTCAAAATACCCGACACTATCGGAGTTAATGCCTTCTCCTTGTTGCCGGTCTGTTCTTTGTAATAGAAGGGAACTGTATTCAAGGGGCAGATCTAAAACGGAGTCTTTAACAATTCCGGATATTCGGATACCATGTGTAATTTGCTGATGTACATTCACCTCCGTTGAGTCGTGATTCTGGGCAATAGCCGGTCCCGCTACGAACAACAGGAATATAAACAGGAAAGGATTTTTCATTCTGTTTGTTTGGTCAAAAGTAGTTAAGGTATGAATAGTAAACTTAACGCCTTTAGGGTGAAAATATTGTCAATGAAGAGTGGATGGGGAGAATTGTTCCACGAAAAGAAACGACGGAGGACAACGAAACGACGATTTTAGCGGGATTACATTTCAGAAAAAATCCGGTAAGGGAGAAATGTTTTCCCCTTACCGGATGTGCCTGTTTGTAACCGGTCAGATGCCTGTCTGCGTAGCCAGTAGGTCTTCAAGGGTTTCCCGCCTGCGTATCAGTGATACTTTTTCTCCATCAACCAAAACTTCCGGCGGACGTAAGCGGGAATTATAGTTTGAGGCCATCATAAATCCATAAGCCCCGGCATTGTGAAAACACAATACGTCTCCTTCTCTTATCTCGGCCAGGGGGCGATCCCAGGCAAAGGTATCTGTTTCACATATATAACCAACTACAGTATATACCCGCTGGCGCCCTTCAGGATTGGATAGATTGGTGATATGGTGGTATGATTCGTATAGCATAGGACGGATAAGATGATTGAAGCCTGTATCCAGTCCGGCAAATACGGTTGCGGTAGTTTGTTTTACCACATTTACCCTGGCAAGGAAATAACCTGATTCGCTTACCAGGAATTTACCGGGTTCAAAATGGATCTGAATATCCCTTCCGTAGTCGCTGCAGAATTTTTTATACCTGCCGGTCAGCCGCTCGCCCAGCAACCGAACATCAGAAGTGACGTCGTCAGGTTTATAGCCTACTTTAAACCCGCTGCCAAAATCTATATATTGCAGATCCGGGAAATCGAGTGCAAGCTCAAACAACAGCTCGGCACCATTCAGGAAAACGTCCACATCCAGGATATCACTACCGGTATGCATATGGATGCCTTCTATTTTCATCTTCAGGGATTTAATCAGGCGTTCCACATGCCTCATCTGATGGATAGAGATACCGAATTTGCTGTCTATATGTCCGGTGGATATTTTATAGTGCCCGCCGGCCATAATATGTGGGTTGACACGTATACATATAGGTACCGTATTACCATATTTATTACCAAACTGCTCCAGTACGGATATATTGTCTATATTGATCTTAACGCCCAGCTTCACGGCTTCCTCTATTTCGCGGAAAGAAACACAATTAGGCGTATAAAGGATATCCTCCGGGGTAAATCCGGCCATTAAGCCCAGCTGCGCTTCCTCTATAGAAACCACATCCAAACCTGCTCCCAGCTCTTTAAACAGCTTTAACACATGAATATTGGTCAGCGCCTTAGCGGCATAATGAATTTTCACATTGCATTCGTTAAAAGCATCGACAAGCTTATGGTATTGCCGGCGCATTACTTCTGCGTCATACACATAAACCGGTGCACCATATTCTTCCGATATGGTTAACAGACGTGTGTGGTTAATCGAGGTATCCATTACTCAGATTTTAAGATTAAAAAAAGCTTACCTCACCGGGTAAGCTTTGTATTATTGAATCAGACAAACAATAAAACACCGGCTCACCCATTGGGGCAAAGCTTAGTCTTCTTTATTTGCTTTATTGGCATATACATTTTTCTAAAACGGGTGCAAAGATAAGGAAGAAACTAATAAACAAGCAATTATTTTTTAATAAAGGGAAGAAGGTTCCGGCTTCATCAGTTATACTATCATCGATAACCAAAGGGACCTTCTGTAGAGACAAGAGAAAGATTTATTGATCAGCTCAATAAAGTGGTGTCAGTCCGTATAGCTGGTAGCTCTGCCTGAACGGGTTCGGACCATTTTTTTCAGGTTATGCGGTCGTTGCTCATAACTTTGTTGCAATTGTATACTGTCTGCGTAGGTTAAAGGAGTAAAGTTCTTTTGAAAGATCAGGTCGTCTACCTGGTATTCTTCTTCTCTCATCAACTTACCGCTTACAGGATCGTAATAACGCCATATACCATGCTTCACAGAACCCCACTCCGAAGGCACGGCTACCAGCTTCTCCTCGTAGGTATTGATATCCACTACCTCCACAGAGTCAAATTTCTTATCGGGATTCAGCCCCCGGTAATTGCCGGTGCAGACCAGTTTGCCTTTTTTATAATACTGTACGCTGCCGTTTAATACATTTCGGCTGTATTCCTCTATCGATTGTATGCCCCCTTCGGCATCTACTGTATACCAGGTGCCTTGTTTCCTATCATCCTTGTAGTTGCCAAATTCAGAATAGGCCGGCTCTCCCATCCTGGCTTCATGGCGCAGGAACCACATACCTTGCTTTCTTCGGTGTTGATCTGTTTTATTAAGGTTATCTGTTCCCTGTTTCGCTCTTTTATCGGCGGAACGGGCCTGAGCAAAGGTATCTGTGCCGCCTGTCAGGACTGCCATCCATATTATAAAAGAGATAAAACGTATCATGTTAAAGAAGTCAAAAATAAGAAGTCAAAAGATCGCCGTGTCAGATAGTTAAATGTTTCGTGGATCAAAAACATCCGGACATCTTATTACAGGTTCTTTATTTTTCTTTAAACAGCAAACGAGCTGCCACAACCGCAGGAGCTGCTGGCATTCGGATTGTTAAAAATAAAACCACGAGCATTCAGACCATTAGCATAATCGATCTGCATACCCAGAAGGTATATACTGTGCGATTTTTTCATTATGACGGGGATGCCCTGTATGACGTTTTCAACGTCATCTTCCTCCTTATTGTCGAAGCCCAGCACATAGCTCAATCCGGAACACCCCCCACCCTTCACGCCTACACGCAGATACATACCTTCTTTGATCTCGGGTTGTTCCAATAAGCGGACCAACTCTTTTAAAGCACCTTCCGTAAAGGTAACGGAAGTTGTAGCTTCATTCGTACTCATTGTTATAAATATACTTTACTGGTTAAGTTAAAATTTATCAGACCTGGCTTTTTCATTATCATTTTTCGCCTTTTTTCTTTCCTACGGCCTTTTGGCCGCCGCCTTCCCCCGGATCTTTTTCTTCCGTACCTATAACAAATTGCGGGAACATAATACCCTGAGCATTATCCTGTCTTTGCTGCTCTCTTTCTTCTAAAAAGGCGCTGTAGCTGCCATACTGTGTCATTAACTGGTATCCTTCGTTGGTCAGGGTCAATTTTCCAGAATTACCAAACCCGATAACAGGGTTGATGAGGCCGGTGCTCAGCATAATATTCCAGATCCTTTCTGCCTCTTTTTCCGAGATTTTAATCCGGCTGGGCTCTAATATCTCCTGTTTTAATGATCTGGCAACCTTGCCTCCATCATTATAAAGGGATTTCAACGCCACATCTATTATCTTCACATCTTTTTCCTTACGCTCGTCTAATGTCATGGGTAATATTCTGTTCTTCAACCGCTCTACAACACGATTCCGCTTGGGTTTACCATGTAGGTTCTTTATGGCCATTTCCTGATTAATATTATATTATCAAAACCGGGCAATAGTATGGCAGCTCTTATATGCTTGCCAATATGGTCTGCCCCCCTTTCACCGCCTGCCCGATAGTTACTTCTACTTTCGTTCCCAGGGGTAAAAACACATCTACCCGGGAACCAAAACGAATAAAACCAAACTCGGCATTTTGTTCAATCTTTTCACCTCCTTTAACATAATACCGGATCCTTCTGGCCATAGCTCCGGCAATCTGCCTCATCAGTAAAGTTACGTTTTTATTGCTTACCACCACAGTTGTCCGTTCGTTCTCGGTAGAAGACTTAGGATGCCAGGCCACTAAATATTTACCGGGATGGTATTTAACGTAATCAACATGCCCGGTTATGGGACTACGGTTTACATGCACATTTAAAGGTGACATAAAAATAGAAACCTGTAATCTTTTTTCTTTAAAATATTCGGGCTCGAAAGTTTCTTCGATAACAACAACTTTCCCATCAGCCGGGGCAATTATTAAATCGGGGCCGGTAGTGAACCGGCGTATCGGAATACGGAAAAACCAAAGCACCCAGAACCATAAAAGGAAAAACACAACCTGTATCAACCAATATAACAGAGGGACAGCTTCATAAAGAAAATGATAGTTGAGCCAGCTGATAATGATCCATAATACAGTAGCAATCAAAATATGGACATAGCCTTCTTTATGAATATACATTTTTTATGTTTTTGTACGTGTGTAAAAATAATCCGGTTCTCTTTCCGGGATGCAAATATAAGTTGCCCAATTCTATTTCATGAACAATGCCGCATAACAAAACGCAAAGGGCAGAGCAACCAGTAAAGAATCAAACCGGTCCAGTGCACCTCCGTGGCCGGGCATGATATTACCGGAATCTTTTACTCCTGCCATTCTTTTCATTTTAGATTCCAACAGATCGCCTGCCGTACCGGCAATAGACGCGCAAAGTGAAAGGGCGATCCAGTCGATCATTTTATATTGGGTTAAGGGGGAATAGTATCCCCATATCGCGGCCCCGGCTATGGTTAACAGGACACCTCCCAAAGTACCTTCCCATGTCTTTTTAGGTGAAATGGGAGAAAAAGGCGTTTTCCCTATAAAAGAACCGACCAGGTAGGCCATGGTATCATTCATCCATATCATTAATATCAGCGCTAAGGGGATAGCAAGATGAAAGCTGCCGCTGCCGCCCCGGAGTGTTACAAGGAAGCTCATGGGTAGAGAAATATACAGAAGACCGGCAAGGGCACTGAATACCGCCACCATAGCTGTCTTTTTACTTAAGATACCACTCAACAGGATAATAATGGGAATGGGTAACCAAGGGATAAGGAAAAGGGGAACATGGTTTAAAAAGGGAACCCAAGCAAATCCAGTAATCCCGCAACCATGCCAAGGAAAAGGAAACCAGCCGGGGAAATGTACAAAGGCAAATAACAGGG
>JBEBVI010000173.1:0-8144 GCA_040392805.1 Taibaiella helva | reverse complement strand
TAAGTGTTTATGATTCAACTTCAATTCTTAATTCTATAACAGAGATAGGACCCTTAGGTATCGGAATATTGAATCTCTATAATGATACTATTTACTGTGTACAGACTTATAGGGGATATAGTGATTATATCAGTCGTATCAACCAACCTAACCTTGCGGGCACAGCTTGCAATTTCCATGACACCGGGATACGCTTGCTCCCTGGAGATTCTTCTTTAACAGATCTCCACAATAATGTTGTCCTCCCTTTATATGACACATTTGGTTCTCTTGTCTTAGATACTACTACTTGCCCGTCAGGTTTAATATTAAAGCCTGAAAATAAACATAATTTTCTCTATGTCTGGAATGATGGCACTACAACAACTAGTAAAATTATTAGCAAAGCTGGCACCTATTGGGTAACCCAAAATGACGGCTGCCATACTTATGTTGACACCTTTGTTATAAGAATTTTTAATTTCCCGGAACCGATTATTAATATAAATGTATTGGAATTAGGGCTGGCAGGAAACCATAGCTATAGCAGCTATCAATGGCTTCTGAACGGTGAGATCATACCCGGAGCTGATCAAAGCACTTATACCGTTGCTGAAAATGGCGATTACCGTATAGTAGTCAGTAATGATGCGGGTTGTATAGATACATCAGAAGTTTATAAAGTAACCAATGTTGATGAAAACGCTATTGATGAACGTAGTATCCTCAGGGAGCAGATAAAGGTTTATCCCAATCCTGTTGGAAATGTCGTACATATCCAGTCGCCGGTAAAAGTGGGTATAGAACTTACCGATATAGCCGGTCGAATAATTCGTACAAGTAAAGCCGGTGCTGGTAGCCTGTCTTTAGAAAGCCTGTCTGAAGGTATGTACCTGCTGCGTATCACAGACAGAAATGGAAGGCTTATTAAAATGGAGAAAATAATAAAGAATTGATATAAAAATCCTCGTAGGTCTTGAAGACTTACGAGGATTCATAACCACTACTTACAATATACCGGAGTTATCCGGGTTAAAACGGATATTATCATAAAAAAACCGGCCGGAAGGCTGCTCTCCGATCTCTGCCTGGCGGTACAGACGTTCAGCAAGCTTCTGATCCCCGTCCCATTTCTCGGTGGTATACATCACCAGCGGTTCAACTGCTTCCATATTGCCTTTCCCGGTATCGTGCAAGGTACTAAAGGCAAGCTTCCACTCATCTTCCTTCTTCCAGCGGTATTTAAAAAAGTAAACTTTCGTTTTCTGATTTCCTTTTCCTAATGATTTTGTCCAGGCCAAGGTCATGGTATCGGGCGCAGCAGACATACTGGCATACAGGGCATCTTCGGCCACAATATCCGGCTGCCGGTATGCGGACGGGAAAAGGTCTGTTCTGTTTATTTCTTTTAATGCGCTCCATAGCTGTACTCTCGATATCTTCTTCTGTGCCAGCCGTTGCCATATATCCGGAGGCACACTCTGCCCTGCTTTCAAAAGGGCAGTTGCCGCACTTATGCTGACATCATTCTGCTCGGATGTCAACAGCTTATCAAAAAAAGGCTTTATAGACGGGTTTGTGGTGTAATAAGGTATAAGCAGATTGATATAGCGATTCAGCTTCATCACTTCGTTATCTGTCATGTTCCGGGGCGTCCATATTCTGGCTCCCTGCCGGCTGTCCATATTCCTGTTGTCGGCCGCCTCTGTTATACGGTCGCTTTCTAATTGGCGTTGTATTTTTTTCAGTGAAACTTTGGCATCAAAAAGTATATTACCGGCATAATCTTCATACAAACCGGCATCCAAAAGCCCGCTATCCACCAGGGCCAGTAGCAATGCTCTTACCGGTTCTTTAAATTCAGGTATGGAGGCCAGGTTGAGTAATTCAGGGTAGAGGTTTACGGCGTATTTAAGCGAATCATGGTATTTTGCAAAAAGTGTATGGTATTCATAAAGCTCTTCAAACACCGGCGGGTCCTGCAACAGGAGGGTTTTGAAGATATTACCGGCTTCTGTACCCATCAGACGGGAAAGCGATTTGATAATACTGTTAGTGAATAATACGGTATCACCCGATTTCTGATAAAGATCACGGAGCATTACGGCTATTTCTTCTGCAACGGCCGTATCGTTAATAAATCCGAGCTCAAGTATCAAAGCATTTTTCTGCTCGATATAATCAGGAGCGCCAGCCGGCAGGTTAACGAGCGCTTCTTTAATACAGGGATAACCTTCTCCACCAAAATATACGGAGCTCAGCGCCGATTTTGCCCTTTTCCGTATCGTGCTGTCGGTACTGTTATAGTCTTCGATAAATTGCTGTGCCTTGGGTGTAAAGATATCGACTGCTTTTTCCGAATGAATACGAAGGCTAGTATAAAAGTCGCGTATAAATGAACTTTCTGCCTGGCCGGAATCAACCATGGTATGAGCAGTTAAAAGGGTATGTCCTTTCAGAAGAACCAGTTTTTTAATTAACCGGCGGGTTGCCGTATCCGAAAATTCCAGCAAAAAACCCCGCTCTCCTGCGCTATGACTTACCGGAAGTTTCCTGTGCAATACCAACGAGCTGTCGACAGTACATTCACTTGTCCAGAAACGCGCATTGTCGCGTACGTAATAATATTCAGGATAGGCATAAGTATTCACTACAATAACTTCCCCCGTTTCTTCAGAGATGAAGTTGGCGTAATTAGTAAGGGGTTTATTATTGTATCCCATAGTATTACGCAATTCGGCTTCTCCTTTTTTCATATACGAAATCATATCTGCCACATCTGCGTCCAGAGCGGGCTGAACGGGTGTACGAACGGTAAAGTTCAGTAAACTGTCTGTGTACCAGTCCGCGGTTGGATAGGTATAATCCGTAAATTTAAAAGAGTCAAAAAACGGCTTATACTTCTTTTCTTTTGTCGCTGACCTGCATACCAATAAGTAGTACTGGCCGCCGGAGAGTATAGCTCTTATGCCCAGGTAATCGCCATTTTTTGCTTTCAGGAAGGCATCTGCTACCGGTAATCCGTTCCTGTAGGATAACGCGGCAGGCTCTTTCAGCTCAAAGTCTTTATTGCTACAAAAGCTTTTGATCATCAGGTCCAGGTCAAAAGTATCAGCACCAATGAAGTCAAAGCTATACATACTTTTCCGGAACACGGCATAGCGATCTCCTGTAGACGGATCAACAGCTTCGTACCTCCATTCAGGCAGGTTATCATTAGCCGTTAACGTATAGCGGGTACCGGGTATAGATGGCATGCGCAGGCTAAAGCCTCCGGAAGATGGGGTGAATGTATACCATTCAGCATCCGTATCCCGGTCCCTGAAGGTGATGGAGCCAAAAAACGACTCACTTTCTTTACCATATACATAACTTCCCTGCCCTCCCATCTTAAAAATAATGATCTCAAAAGGCGTCACCCATATCTGGTAGCGCTGGATATTATTGTTACGGGTGCGGTTAATGATGTCCCAACCTTTGTATCCCGACTTGCTTACCTGTTTTTTGGATAAGATCCGACCGGGAATATTTTCGTAAAGCAGGCTGTCTATCAACTGGAGCATATTCTGTTCACTCCGGCCATTATAGATATTGTCTGTACCGATACGCGTAACCAGGTAATAGGAGCCATTAGCCATATCGGCATAGTGCTTTATTGCCACCTGGTCACTCTCCACATCATTCAGACGGCCGGGCACATCTACTTTGAAAAAGCTGTCTGCCGCATATTGCGTAATAAACTGCACCGGCACCGACAGGGTATCTATAGCAGCTTTCTGTATGGCATCCCTGTCCTGCATATATATCGGGCGCAGGGTATATCCTTTTTTTCGCAACAGCTCTATCACCCCTCTTGGTCCCGGCAGGTGCGCCGCGCCAACGGCGGCAAATAGGCTTTTCTTCTTCATCAGGCTGTCCATTGCATCAGCCTGGATACGGTTACGCTGGTAAAGGAATTTTTCAGTAAACAATGGTGACTGCTCTGTAGCCTTGTTCAGTGAATCCAGCATATCCAGGTTCCCCCTACGGTAAGCATCCTGCATATCCCTGATCACATCCGTATATGTATTATCCGAACGGACGGTCTTACTGTTATCCTTTGCCATATCCATATACGCCTCGATCATCATGCGTTGCGAGCCTATAAAGGTTTCCACACCCGCGGCTTCTTTTCCCAGCTTTTTGCCGGTTTGATAAATATAAAGGTCGAGGTACGTATCTTCCTGGAAATTATCCATACCACGTTCGCTGCGATACAGTAGCTGGTCGTTTAATACAGGTTCAAATCGCAATGCCTGCTGGAGCTGCTCTGTGAAATTGCTGCCGGTAAAGGAATTCTCCCTGAGATAGTCGGTATAATAGGTAGCCAGATAATACTGGAACGCCAAAGTCTGACGGTTCACTCTCGGTATTTCATATTGCCAGGTTTCGGGATTGATCTCTATGGCTACTATATCGGAATTACGGATTGCGGCATAAAAGCTGTCGCTTAAATGGAAGACCATTTTATTGCTGATATGCATGGTGCCGAAAAGATAGGATGGCCTGGATAAGCCATTACCGCTTATCTCCCATAACAGGCTGTTATAAGTACCTTCTTTAGAAGACGCACTGTTGATAACTGTGCCAAGATATAACAATACCAGTAAGAAGAATCGATAAGCAAAAGGAGGAAAACGCATAATAACGAAACATCTATAAACGGGAAAACGAAAAACAATGTTGCTAAAGTAGGAAAAATAGTAATTGGCATCGAAGCTAATGTGATTTAGCTCGCCTTACGGGGTATGAACAGGCTATTTTAAATGCTTAATACTTTATAATATAGCACTAAAATATAAAATCACTGTTATTGCTTCCTATGCTCCGGCGTTTAGCGCATCAGGGTTATATTACCGGTATAGTGCTGTAATGGTCTTCCTTCAGAGCCGACTTCTATATTGTAGATATACACACCGGCGTCCAGATCTTTACCATTCTGCTTGCCGTCCCATCCAATCCCATCCACGTTAAATGACCTGAATACTAATTGCCCCCACCTGTTGAAGATTTCCATCTTGAACATATCTACGCTGGAGGATAAAAGCTTTCGGGGGAAAAAATAATCATTATGCCCATCGCCATTCGGTGTGAAGGCATTCGGAATATCTATATAACAATCTTTAGCAATGGTTATTGTTTCTGTGTTGCTGCATTCCGAAGTGATCTCCGTAACCGTTAGTGTATATACGCCTTCATGAACTGCCTTTAGCGTTGCAGTAATATCTCCGGTGCTCCATAAATAACGATATTGTGATTCTGCCAGATAAGCCTCATTCCGAAGTATTATAGGTTGTCCCTGCCAGCACAGGTCTTTGTCTGCACCAAGATCGATAAGTGGTATGGGGTGCACATTGATTGTATCGGCAAAATAGGTATCCGGACATATCCTGTTGCGGGCAACAAGCTGAACCGGGAAGGCTCCTGACCGGGCAAAAGCATGTTCTACCGGTGATTTATCGTATGTGACCATTCCGGCACCATCTTCATAATACCAGAATAATGCCATTACATTATCGTCAGTAGAAGGATAAAATTGCACGCTTTCTCCCTGGCAGATCATATCCCTGTCGGTAAGAAAACGAACAGGATAAACAGAGTCAATCGTTATATACTTCGTTACGGAATCTGCACACTTGCCGTCAATCCAGCCTACCATCTGTACTTCATAATAACCGGCGTTAAGATACTCGTGCACAGGGCTGGAAAAGGTACTGCTTGATCCATCTCCATAGCTCCAGTAAAATCGGTTAAAAGGCGCTTCAGATTGATTTTTGAAAGTAATAGGCGTCCCTACACAGAAAAGTGTATCCACCAGGAATGATAATTCATAATCACGCGGGGGATAATGTACCTTAAATGTATCGGAGTATACCAGGCATTCCGTGGTTATATTATAATTATAGTTTACCCAATAGGTGCCGGGAGCTCTTACTACTCTGTTCCGGCCAACAGTATTATCATTCCATACATAGTCGGTTGTAGCTACATTTCTGCCCTCTACCAGGAAAGTATCGGCCAGGCACATAGCCTGCAAAGTTGTTGTAGAGTAGTCGTAGTTATTCTTATATAATACAATATGGAAGGTGTCCACATAATCCTCGCATTCCTGGTAATAATCCTGGTAAGTAACAAAATAGGTTCCAGAAACCTCGGCACTAAAGGTTTTACCCAGGCTACCATCCTGCCATTGATAGTTCATAGCATTGAGATTACGGGCAGCCAGTAATACCGTATCAGCGCAATATATGGTATCGGTTTTAGAGGTGTAGTTTTTTTTATTCTGCACAATTGTCGCAGCGTTAGGTAAGCCTAAATTGCTGGACATACCTGTTTCCAGGGGAAATCCATTGAATTTATAGTTACAGGCGCTACCCGCCAGATCCGGATCTTCTATAACTGACATAGCCGTACCTCCTGTCGCAATATACATTTTACCATCCGGCCCCCGCTTTATGGCCCAGGCACTGTTACTCCCAAGGCTGTATTTAGATTGTATTATTTTTTGAGTATCTGCCAGGCTCAGGTCAAACTGGAAGATGGACGAGCCGGTTGCTGCATATAATTTTGAATTGCCGTGCGAAAAAGATATCCCGTAAAAGTAAGGGTTAAAGCTCTTCTCCAGGATAACCGGGCTCGAGGCTTTACCGGTATTAACATCGAAATCGTACAATACTACATTTCCATGGGCAAATGCAATCCTGGTACGATCAGGAGAAACATCCACACTGCCTATATCACCGGCGTAAACACCTCCCCCGGCAATCTTAGGAGAAGTAACCGGTACGGTATCAATGCCATCAAACCCTACATTATAAGCCTGTATTTGCTGATCCGGCCTTGAGGCGGCTATTAACCATATATTACATCTATTTCCCGATACGGCCGTCATTTGTTCCGTCATTCCTGTTGCCAGAAGCTTGGCCTTGGAACTGGCTATAACATCGCCTAGACCCCCATTCAGTGACATGTCTACCAATGCATAGTATAACCGGCCTCTGCCACCTGTTTCGTAAGCTCCTAAAGAGAATACATAATATTGGCTCGATTTACCCGGTATAGGAACGATTAAAGCACCCTGTGTTGTACTGGCAGTTACATTATTGGCCATTCCGGGTAAATTATTCCCATTAGGCATAACATTTCCATTGGCATCCCAAACAGAAGTACCATCCGTATAAAAAAGCAATTTACCGTCAGCATCACATATTGATGCTGTACCCTCGTTAGTACTGATGCTCGACTTGAATATCTGCGGTGGCCGTACATTAAAATCTACCCCGGCATTCCTCCCGAACGTCCAGATATTCCCGTATTGTCCGTGTAACACCGTATAAAAAAGGCACAATCCTATTGTATAAAATATAGTAAAGAAAAGTTTCATCATTAATTTCTAAACAAGGTGTATAATGAATCTGATAATATGCCTGAATATGCACGCGGTCTTGCTGACCTCTCTGGATAATAAGCACCGGATCAAAGTTCAAATATAAATATAAATATGAAGACATAGTAACATTATCAAAATAACCTCCGGATCTAAAAATCTGAATTATTATACTCTTCAAAAACCATGAAAAGGGACTTCATGTTGCACTAAAGCTAAAGACATATAGTGAAGTAAGGTATCTCTGAGATAATTGAAACATCTTCTAACACATCATAAACCATGCTGTTGGATACCTTGAAATTATATAAAAATAAATACACCACGATTAATCTCCTGTAAAATATTTTTCCTACCTTTGCACTCCGAACAAAAAGCCGCGTTGGTCAAGGGGTTAAGACGCCTCCCTTTCACGGAGGAATCACGGGTTCGATTCCCGTACGTGGTACCAGAGCAGGAAAAGCGATTGAAAAATCCTTTTCCTTTTTTATTTTAGGGCAATCTGCTATCGATCTGATGATGCCGGACTTGTTTGGGATATCAAATCCTTCTTTTTCATTGCGTTTGTTGCTCTCTTTGTCCCTTTGCGAGTACCCAGACCTCACCATCGCTGCCTCATTGCGCCCGTTGTTATCGTAGCCTCTTTGCATGAGACAAACAAACACACGCTCCCCCCGCTCAAGTCCCCGCATAAAAAAAGTCCCTGCTTTTCAGCAAGGACTTCAAAATAAATATGGCA
>JBEBVI010000172.1:0-8172 GCA_040392805.1 Taibaiella helva | reverse complement strand
TCGCCTTTGCAGATTTCCGTTCTATCCGTTATCAAATGCAGGAAAGGCGTGGAATCCACATAAATGAAGTGGGTGAATGTATCGTAGCAGGGAATAGCATCATTAATCACCTGCATGATGCGATGCGTTCCGGCAGCGGTGTAAGTATGTATGGGGTTTTGTAAGCCGGAAACATGCCCGTCGCCAAAATCCCAGAAATAAGCCATACCGCCTGTAGAGGTATCGGTAAACTGAATGGGTATGCCATCGGTCTGGCAAACAGAATCCTTACTTGGCCTAAACCCGGCAATTAAAGGATGCCGTGTATCTATGCTTTTATGCATCGTATCCGTGCAATAACTGTTCGCTACTGTCAGTACAACATCATATACACCGGGAACCGGATAAATATGCACCGGGTTGAAAACCGTATCCGTATGCCCGTCACCAAAATCCCAGAAGACAGAAGTATGGTTAAAAGAAGCATCTGTAAAGCGAACGGTATCCCCATCGCAGCCATAGCCTGTATGAAAAGAAAAATCTGCCGTTGCTGATTCATCTTGTACAGATATTGTAACGGAGTCTGTTATATAGCATCCGCCCTGGTGACTATCCGTAGTCACCTCCAGGATAAAAGTAGTATTCTGCACCGGGGCTATCGTCGGCGCTAAAGTATTACCTTCAGCTAATACATTTGCCGAAGGCTGCCAGTTGATCATATAATTAACCCAGGGGATCTTACGGGTAAGCGAGCCGTGTAGCGTGCCCTGCCAGGCGCCACAACCTAAAAGAGTATCATCAGGGCCGGCGTTTACTACCGGTGGCGGAACCACCAGGTAAGTATCGGCTTGTGTATGGGCGCCGCTACATGGTGAATAAATAGTTGAATGCAGGATTATAGACGCAGTTGTGTTCGGCACTATTGTAAAATCCGGGCCATTGTTAGTAACAGACGCTATGCCGTCAACCACAGTATAGCTATAAGGCGCCTCACCCTGCGCCTTAAGGGTGATGCCTATCGGGCTACACGAAAAGACTGTATCGTTAATATTCCGGTAAAGCCTGTCTATAGGGCAGGACCCCATATCGCCGGCACTAACACCATTTGCGGCCGGAGACAGCGTAACAGAGGTGGCACCGATAGTGCCGGAATAAGTACCTATTAAATCCTGAACGAAAAGCATATTCCCGATAATAGCCCATCCACCGCCGCCACCGATATTAGGATTGGGGGGATTAGTAATGAGCCATTCCTGCAGCAGCTTGCCGGAAGGATCATATTTACGAAGCCAGGGATCGGGGTTGGTACATTTCAGGATATATACATTACCCTCGCAATCTCCTGTGACATCGGCCACCGGCGCCCGTTCAGGGTTATACCCCGGTAGTTGAAACAAAAGCACATCATTCCCTTTCCCGTTATATTGATAAATATCTCCACCCAGGATATTGTATATATAAGGCCCTGCGCCGCCGGGATTAGGTGCAGATGCTTTATGGCCCGTATTTACCCAGCCATTACCGTTATAATAGTAATAAGAGCCACCAGAGACCGTATAAAACGTAGGTGAAGGGCCATTGGGGTCATTAAGATTCTCGCTTACGGCAAGAGCGCCAACTGCTCCTGACGGTAGTGTTATGGTATTTAATACCGGGTTTGTTGCAGACAAAGGGAGAAAAGGATTGAAATTATAGATCCTGCTTCCCTGTACTTCATATATAAGCTTATTGTCGCTCCCACATGCGGGAAGCTGTCCCCAGACTACTCCGCCTGCAGGCTGTCCTATAAGCAATAAAAACAGAACAAGTGTATCTAATATTCGCATATTAATTTGGATAACCAGGCGCCTTCCCCAATGTACCCGTATATTGTGTCTTTGCCATAATTCTTTTCCGGATGTACGTACGGTTAACCGTTGTATTACTCCTGCTTAACTATCTTCTCTACTTTAATCAAATTGCCATATTGATCTGTTATCCGTAGAAAATAGATCCCCTCTGCCAGTTGCCCAAGTGAAAGATGACTTATATGCTCCGTTTCCCGGATAACTTTCCCCTCTATGCTGCTAAGCGCAATATTTACCGGAACAATTGACTGGATATAAACGACATCCTGAGCAGGATTAGGATAAACACGGGTTTGCTGCACTATTTTATCAATAGATTGAATACCCGTATAATTGGTTACTTCGTAAACGGCAGAAGTATCGGTACAATTATTACGCCGCACAATAACCCGGTAATTTCCGTTGGCGCTCACGGTATAAGTACTGTCCGTAGCGCCCGGTATGATCTGATCATCCAATAGCCATTGATAACTATCGTAGGTTTCTACCGTACCCAATACAAATTCGTTAGTTGTGATCCTGGGGTCCAGTTTTGTTATGGTTAAATGAAGGGTAATCGTGCTGTCACATCCCAAAATGCCGGACAATGCCTGAACATAGGTGCCACTCATCGTATAGGTTTGAGCGCCGAGCGTATAATCGCCGCAGGTATCAACAGTTAATTCCGAAGAGGAGGTATCGCCGCAGAACACCTTACTGATAAACATGTTACCGGGATATTGCCCGACACTAATCGGCGCTATCTCGAAAATCCCGGAAGTAGGATCGGCCTCTATAGTGGCTCTGTAATAAGTTCCCGCGGCATAGATATTTCCTGAAGAAACCCCGATGCCTCCCGTATAATCATCATCCGGGCATCCCATACTACCTGACCACAGATAGTTACCGGAAGGGCCTAATTTTAAAATAGCAACATCACTACTCCCCTTGGATATAAGATTAGCCGTTCCGGGTCCGGGATCAAAATCTACCGTACCATAGAACATCGATAAAATATATACATTATCTACAGCATCTACAGCAATATCCATTCCCCAATCACTACCCGCCGGTCCACCAACAGTTTTAGCCCAGAGGTAATTGCCGCCAGTATCCAGCTTACAAACGAAAATATCCCAGCTTCCACCATTAGCGGTAAGATTGGCTGTATTAGGGCCGGGATCAAAATCGACCGTGCCTTCAAAAGTGCCGGTAATATAAACGCCGGTATTCGCGATCACCAGGTCATACCCGGCGTTTGCATTTCCCCGCATGGCCTTCGCCCATACATAATTACCGGATGCATCCAACTTGGAAACAAAGGCTGCAAAGGTACCGGCAGAAAGATTAGCTACATTCGGCCCGGGATCGAAATCCACAGTGAACCAAAATACCCCCGTGGTATATACATTCCCGGCGGCATCCACAGCAACTTTACTCCAGTCCCAACCCGATCCGCCCCATGATTTAGCCCATACATACCGGCCGTCCTTATCCAGCTTGCAAATAAAGGCATCATAATCCCAATTAGCCGTAAGGTTGGCGGTATCGGGGCCGGGATCAAAATCAGCCGTTCCATTAAAATACCCTGCTACATATACATTTCCGGATGCATCTACGGCAATACCCCTGCTATTGTCTGTGCCAAGGCCACCCAGCTTACGCGCCCATACATAATTACCCTCTTTGTCGAACTTGCAGACAAATATATCTTCACCGCCGTTAGTCGTAAGATTAGCCGTATTGGACCCGGGATCAAAATCAGCCGTTCCGGTAAACCAGCCCGTTATATATACATTCTCTGCCGTGTCTGTTGCAATATCCAACGCTTTCAGTGTATTGGGTATGCCTCTGGCCCAAATATGATTACCAGCGGCATCCAACTTACTGATAAATGATGCGTAGCCTCCGGCGCCATACAAATAATCTGTTCCCGGCCCAGGGTCAAAATCGGCAGAATCACAATGGTACAACCCTGTCGTATATACATTCCCCTTGTTATCCGTAGCCAGGCTGCTTGCCTGCGCTAAGCCGAAGGCGCCTTTACCACCAATGCCTTTAGCCCACTCAAAGAAATAATTCTGCGCCAGAACAGGGAAATGAACCATCAGGATGCCTGCCAGGAATAAGGATATAACTAAAAATCTTTTTCTTGTGCTCATACAATAAATTTTTGCAGTGTCCTTGAATATGTTGTTTTCCACAACGGGTTTATGATGATACAAATTTAAAAGTTTTCAGCCCTGTGAAAGTCTGCTTCCACAGAGCTGAAAACAAGCAGGGATATTTATTAATTACCGGCCTTAATTAGCTTTTCTACCTTAAGCGTCCTGCCTGCCTCATCGCTCAGGGTAACAAAGTACATACCCGGAGCTAAATACTTTGTGTGAAAAGAGGTTACCTTTTTATATTCCTGAATTGCCCTGCCGGACAATGTACTTATCTGCACATTTACCGGGAAGGGCGATTTAATCCAGACCTGCTCTTTGGCCGGGTTAGGATACAAAGTTATGGAATGAGCCGTACCGGCTACCGATCCGATACTGGTAATGTTTACGGGATAAACGGCTGAAGTATCCGAACAACCAAATTCATTGCTTACAATTACCTGGTAATTCCCGTTTTCTGTTACAGTATAAGCGCCGTCCGTAGCGCCCGGGATAATGTTTCCGTTGAATAGCCATTGATAGGTCTGATAAGACGTTGTCGTGCTTAAGGTCAAATCGTCCGCCTGGACAACGGGAGGAGTGAAGGACAGTTCTTTTACAACATAGGTGTCGATATAAAGATTATAGCAACTGTCTCTATAAGATGCCCAGTAAGTGCCGGCTTCAGTTACCTCAATTGTAGAACCGGCTGAACCGTCACTCCATAAGTAATTGTCGTATGACGGCGGCGCTTTTAAGGTCACGGAACTACCGGTACAAAATGCCGTATCCGTCTGGGACAAATGTTGATAAATGGTATCTACAGCCATGGGATAGACCACATCACTTCCAAATGTATTATAAAAACGGGTGCCGGAGAGCGGATTGAGCGCCTTCTTTTCATACTTACAACCGGCGCCCGATACATTGGGACTATTAATGCGGTCAATCTGATCTTGCACACTACCTCCTGTTGCTTGCACACAAATGTAAACGGTGTCGTTATAGAGCTTTAAGTCAGCTCGTGTACTATACATGTCTTCGGCCGTTTCATAAACAGAATACCGGGATTGGGCAATAGCCGCAGAATCGTAGTTACTGACATCAAACTGGTAAAGCCGGTAGGGATTGGGCGCAAAAATAATAATACCCACCGTGACAACATAAAGTTTAGTATTATCGGGAGAGAAGCAAATACCATGGCCCGCTTCATTGCTTGTAACGTTCTTTATATCAATCCGGTTAGATACCGTACCTGTTGCCGGGTCAAATTTAACAATATAGGTGAGGTGATTAGTTAGGTATTGTCCATTTATGGCAATTTTCTGACGATCGGGAGAGGCAGCCATCCGGCCATAAGTAGCCAATACACCACCGGTTACGGGATCTCCCAGTCTAGTGATGACCGGGGTAGTATCTATGCCTTTAGCCGTGATATGATAAGCTATAAATTCAGGGTCCCGATAACTATGTACCATCAGCCATATATCATTACATTCGCCGGGAATGGCAACCATAGCTTCACTAAGCGATGTGGCGTTAAGTAAAATATTTTTGTTGGCAGGGTCAATATCACCCAGGCCATTATCCAGGCTCATATCCACTACGGAATAGTATAAAGAGTTGGGATTTGAATAATCGCTTAAAGAGAAGAGGTAATATTTACTGGTATCATTAATGAAGGGAACAATACAAACGCCCTGGGTTGCCGTTAAGCCTCCTTCATTGTTACCCAGCAGGCTGTCCCCATGCGCCATGATCTGCCCGTTTGCTTTCCAGCATTTTGCACCGTTGGAATAAAACAAGAGCTTACCCGTTACCGGGTCTGAAGCAGCAGCGGAACCTTCAAAACCGGGACCGGAGATACTGCTGGTAATAGCTGCCGGGGGGCTAACATTGAAATTGATGCCCGCTTTATCTCCAAAAATCCAGTTACTGTTGGCTTTTAAAAAACGGCTGCTTTTATTATAATTGTTCTGCGCATTAAGGATAATTCCATTACAGCAAAGTAGTAAGATAAGTAAGAGTTTGTTTTTCATTCATTTAAATTTTTAAGAGGAAGAAAATATAATTTAATCAGGATCCGCTGTTGCCCTATCCGTTGAAGTACCACAATCGCCAACGTTCTTTGGTTTTCAGCATACTTTGTACATGTGTTGATTTCATAGATTGTTTAAATTTTTAAATGTCCATACTGTTGCAGTGATAATATGTAAACAAATTTATGCCTATCAACAATAGTGCAGTTGGGTATTTTCATAATTATTTTTAGGGAAAACACCTAATTTGGCCATACATTTCAATTTTGATTTGCTCTAAACAGGTATCTTTATAGCGTCATAAAAAGCAGGTTTCCTAAGTGTTTTTATAACAGGTATATACGTTCATTCCGTGTAGTATCCGGATATATCATTCTTTATGTTTCATATAGCATACATAAAAAATCATTATGCTTATATCAGCCCCATTTAGAATGAGATACCTTTGTACAGCCTCGGCGAAGGAGAAAAACGGCCAATGAGCAGAATCGCACAGCACAAACCGGAAAAGGTCTGAATAGCTGACAATAAAAGAATATCAAGAATTACAGGCAATGGAATTGATTTCGACAAAAAATATTTATTGTAAAAGTATAATGCGACGCCTTTGGAAGTTGAACAGCATGGCGTTTATTGCCCCGAAACTGCACTGCTGTCCCGGCACTGTAAAGCGCTCTGACCTTTGCTCTGTGATATTATCAGGACTCCTCCTATGCCTTTCTCCTTTTTGCCTTACTGCTACGGCTCAATCTGACCATACAGATGCTATCCAATATAATGATACGATTGAAATATACAATAAATTCCGGGAAACAGAAGAAAATATAAGTAAAGATATTATAGATCTTGACAGTAGTATTAAAGCTTATCAAAACTTACTGACCATTTCCAGGAAAGCTAATTACAAAAGAGCTATATTAATTGCGTTAAGACGTTTAGGGGACGCTTATGGAAATAAAGGAGAATGGAACAAAGCCTCTGCCCTGCTCCGGGAAGCCGTACAAATAGTTCATAAAAGCAAAGAACAGCAGCCGGGGCTGGCGCCTCTATACGGTAACTTTGCTGTTGTTCAGCTACAGGCAAACAAACTGGATTCCGCAGCTTGGTATTTTTTGAAAGCCGCGGCGATTTCAAATAAAGAAGGGAACAAGCATTCGGAAGCCGTGAACTATAATAATGTCAGCGAGGTATTTCGATTATTAAATATGCCCGAAAAATCAATAGATTATCTCTATAAAGCGCTGGCTATTAACCTGGCATTAAACAATGAAGATGTAACGAATGATGAATATACAGAAGGCTGGCATGTTATTAACCAGCAGAAACGCATCCCCAAAAGCAAATTCAAAATACTGGAATTAAGGGGCAATATTTATAGAAATTTAGGTGACAAATATCTCCTTATGGATAATGAAGATAGTATTGCGAAAGGTAAATTATACCTTTCCAAGGCCTTAAAATTGTCCCGCGAATACAATATACCCGGTTTAGAAGAAGGCATATACACTTCTATCGCTGTTTATCACATGGATAAAAACCAATACGATAAAGCTATTCCATATTTTGAAAAGGCGATATCCCTAAAAGCACCTGCAGGGAATAATTATGGCTTTCAATATGCAAAACTTGGTGAGTGCTATTTCCTACTTAAGGATTATAGAAAGGCAGCCGCACTTTTGGAACAAGCAATAAACGAGGCTCATCAATATAACGTGAGTACGGAAGTAGGCAATTTTTATGTTATGCTTGCTAAGACTTACGAAGCTATGGGAGCATATAAAAAAGCTGCTGCGTATTATAACCTGTATGTTGTATCAAAAGACAGTATAGATAGGAGCAACATAAAAAACGCTGTCTATGGCCTCCAATACCAGTATGAAACCGCACAAAAGGATAATGAAATTTTAAATAGCCGCTTAAAAATTTCCCAACAAAAGGCGGTCATCGATCGCAACCGGGTTATGTTTCTGTCTTCAATCCTGATTACTTTATTAACGGCATTATCAATAGGGCTTTACCTAAGATACCGTCGCCGCCTTCAAAAGCAAACGGAAAAGCAAGCCCTGGAAATAGCTGCCTGGCGTGCATCAATGGATGGAGAAGAAAAAGAAAGACGCCGGCTGGCCAAAGAACTGCACGATAATATAGGCGGCAATCTCTCTACTTTAAAAATGTGGCTGG
>JBEBVI010000171.1:0-8188 GCA_040392805.1 Taibaiella helva | reverse complement strand
CTTTCCCAAGAAGATAACGAGAAAATATAATAACGATAGGGATGCCCTGGTATAGGTACAATTAAGGCGCCCTGGCTGGTACTATTCGTTATATTGTTCGGGTGGCGGGGCAGATCATCTCCATTGGGCATTACATTATGATTGGCGTCCCATACCGTAGTGCCATCCGTATAAAACAACAACCTGCCTGCTACATCACATATAGACGCACAACCCTCATTGGTTAATATCTTTGTTGGTATCGACACGGGAGGTGACACGTTGAAGTCAATACCCGCAGAGTCGCCAAACGTCCAGACATTACCATATTGGCTATAAGACATACAAACGCTACTTAATAGTAGCGCCGTAATAAAACAGAAGGACAATATGGAATACTTCATAGAGTTAAGTCAAAGTTCAACAAACAGATTGATGTTATTCCAAAATTTTGCAGATAAATCTTTTCTAAACATCAAAATTACACTTACTCTCGCTACACTAAATTCTTTATCACCTAATTACTTCGGAATAACTTCCCCACTTCATCAGTGATAGTCACATTCTATGCTTTATACATGCTTTACTTCTTCTGGCTTAGATTTGACAACTTTTGAAAAGTTGTCAAATCTTTGAGGGAAATTATTTTGTCTACTATCCTACAAATCCATATCACTCCATAGTAGCTTTTTTCAGATTTTGTAATGTGATAAAAAGCATAGCTATTCCCAAACCACAATCAAAGTATGAATCAGAGAAAAAACACATTTCAAATGAATACTCTTCATAATAATATTAAAGAGTATCCATTTGAAATCCTTATTTTATAGTATAAATATAATACAGTTACCTTACTCTGCTTTCACCAATTTCTCCGTTTTAAGCAACACCCCTTTTTTATCTGAAATATGCAGCAAATAAATGCCATTAGGCAATTCACTAACAGTCATAACTTTGGCACTTACCGTCTCTTTTACCAATTTACCGGCAAGGTCGGTAAGCCTGATATTTACAGCAACAGGTGCATCAATATAAAATTGATGAGTAGCCGGGTTAGGATAAATAAAGATCTGCTCACGAAGCGTAAACCTATCGCTCAACCCTGTATTGGTGATCAGGTATATCTCTGAAGTGTCGGTACAACCTATTTCATTGGTAACAATCACCTGGTATTCACCATCTTCGATAGCTGTATAAGTGCTATCGGTAGCGCCTGGAATAATATCGCCATCAAGCATCCACTGATAAGAAGTATAAGAAGCCACAGCCCCCAATGTGCGTATATTGACAGTGATTACCGGTGGTGTAAGGTCCATACCGGAAATGATGAAAGTATCCATTCTGTAATGACAATAATCTTTGTACAGTACCCAGTAAGTGCCAGGCCCGGTAATATTCCTGTTTAATGAAGTACTTCCATCGTCCCAGACGTATCCTTCAAATTCTTTCGGAGCGCTTAATGTAAATTCTGTTGGGCAGACTAAAGTATCTAAAGCTAAAGCATGTATCGTATCTGGAGGCAATGGAAAAACAACGTCTGTATTTAATGCACTGTGTAAATAGAGAGAGTCGGAAGAGGATATATTAAAAGTAATTGCCTGCTCCTGAATATTACAGGCAATGCCAGGCAGGTTAGGTTTATTAATCCGACTCACATAATTAGATGTGCAAAAATATATTGTGTCATTGTATATTTTAAATGGAGTTGATGATGCTTTTGTGGAAATACTTACCAGGGAATTTGCAATAGCTGCAGAATCAAATACGGCCAAATCCAATTGCCCTATGCCAGC
Source organism: Taibaiella helva (assembly GCA_040392805.1). Lineage (GTDB taxonomy): Bacteria > Bacteroidota > Bacteroidia > Chitinophagales > Chitinophagaceae > Taibaiella > Taibaiella helvus_B. Next base: position 6,416 of record JBEBVI010000171.1, on the reverse strand, counting down.
AACAGCTCCGCTCCCCGGAAATGCCGCTCCGCTAATGTATAATTTGGAATTATCCGGTGAAAAACAAACATCCTGTATTCTATAATGGCGGCCATATATGATGCCCTCATTAGCAATAGTCCCTGTAGCAGGATCAAATGGCGCTATTAAAGCTCCCGCCGGTGGTGCCGTTCTGGGTGCAGTAAACGCTGTCACAACTATTTTTGAACGGTCAGGTGAGATGGCCATAGCTCCAAACATATAATTGTATAGGCCTTTATTTGTGCTTGACACTACAGGAGTAGTGTCAATACCATCTTTTGTGATATGGTAAGATTTGAATTCATTTGTACCGGCAGTATGTACAATCAACCATATATCACAATTATCGCCGGGAACAGTAACTATACTTTCACTCAGGTAGTCCCGGTCTAATGCGATATTCTTTTTCCCCGGAACAATATCTCCAAGGCCATTATCCAGCTTCATATCAACAATATTATAAAATAAAGTGCCTTCCGGCAACGAGCCACCTGATGACTCTCCTCTTAAAGAAAATAAATAGTATTTGTCCGGATCTCCAATTACAGGAACAATACAAACACCCTGACGTGTTGAATAATTACCATAGCCCTTACCACCAACATTTTTTGCATTTCCCAACAGGCTATCTCCATTAGGCATTATCCGGTGGTTTACATTCCATACCTGGCCTCCGTTTGAGTAAAAAAGTAATTTGCCGGTAACCCGATCTGCCACTGAAGCACTGCCTTCTAAAGTTTGTATAGCTGTCCTTATGGGTGCCGGTCCGCCATTATTGAAATCCAAACCAGCGTATGATCCCCAAGCCCATACACTATTGGCTTTTAAAAACTCCGGTAGCTGATTATAATAAGGTGTTTGTGCATAACTAAAAAAACTACCGCATAACAGGAGCATTAATAAGAATTGTTTAGCATTTTGAACTAAAGTGCTAAAATAAACATAGATAGTTGATTTTGAACCCATAGACATTTGTTTTAATGCAATATAATTTGTATAATGACTATAATGTAAAAACCGGTTTACCGTACTATGCTTTCTTTCAATGACTTCCCATTTACAGAAAAAGAAAAAGCATCATTACAACTTATTACCAGTGATTATTTTTACAAAAACAAAACTATGTGATAGATCGATACAAAAGAGGAGTGTTTTTACTCCAAATAAAATGCAGTAAAAACACTATGTTTACATAGGCAGTGCTCTGCTTAAATTTGCTACATCAAAAACGGGTTTACACTTTCATGCTGCACATCTTGTACAAGTCTGTATTATACTTATGTATCATTGGCCTGCTTTGCCAGCCCAAAGTAGATGCAGCAGACTCTTCAGGCAGTAGGGAGCTAACGGCTATCTTTTCAACCGGTATAGACACGCCACTCATCAGTAAACTGATCAATCAGGGTTATAGTTTTAGAAAAAAGAATTCCGACAGTGCCCTGATCATGGTGAAGCAGGCACTATGGGAAAGCAGGAAAAGTAGCTTTACTTTAGGTATTGTCCAAGCATTGATTGCTCTGAGCTTTATTTATGACGACAGGGAAGAGTACATCAATAGCTTACGCAGCTCCCGGCATGCCATACAGCTATGCAAGGGGCGTTATGAAAGGTTTGCGCCCTTATTGTATAGCCAAATGGGCAGTAATTATTTGAATATGAATAATTATTCCGAAGCTGCTATCAATTATTATAAAGCCATTGAAAGCGCCCAAAAGAACAAGCATGCCAATTTTCAACTGGTACCTACCTATATGAATTTGTACGAACTATGGAAAAAGATAGGTAACAAAGAAAAAAGCGATTTTTATTTGAATGAAGCGGAACAGCATGCCATACATAACGACAGCAGTTACCTGCCGGAGATATATGTAACAAAAGCACTTTATCATGAAAGGGATCGCGAAAAAGCGAAGAAACTTCTATTGGTGGCACAAGATATCAGCCGGAAAAAGAATTTAATGGATGAGGTTCGGTTTAATAAAACAGTTAATGTCCTGATGGCTCATTATTATATCTCGAAAAAAGACATAAAGAATGCAGGCATTTACATGGAGCGCCTACATGCTACATTTCTGAAAATACCCCCTTCCATTGAAGGGGAAGTCCGGTATCTTTTAAAAATGGGATTCATGAAGCGGGTGCTGAAAAGATATCCTGAAGCAGAAGCGGACATATTACGTGCTGTAAGATTAGTAAAGAAGCTCAATTCACCCTACCTCGAAGGGGAGGCTTATAAATATGCGAGTGATCTTTATGCAGATCTTAAAGATTTTGACAAAGCCTATCAATACCAAGTCCTTTCTGAAACAATGAAAGCAACAGTTTTGTCGGAAGAGAAAGCAAAAGAAATCATGTTCCAGGAGCAGAAGCACCAGCTTATGCAAAAAGAGATGGAGCTTGCACAGCAAAAACTGGAAACCCTCTCCGTTGAAAAGCAAACCTTTCAACAGAAAGCAAGCATCTTCTTTATCCTTCTGTTCACTACCGGGTTATTTGCATTTTTCATTGTATACAGGAAGAACGTAAAGCAAAAGATCAGGCTACGCCAGAAAGACCTTGAAAACCTGGAAAGAGAAAAAGGTACATCCCTGCTACAGTCTGTCATACAAAGCGAAGAAGAGGAACGCAAACGTATAGCCATGGAGCTACACGACGGCATCAGCAGTATGTTGTCGGTAGTAAAGTTGAACCTGAACACTATCGGGCGCAAATATGCCATGGCACAAAATGAACACTTCGAAGAAGCTATAAGGCTACTGGATACTACCGTGGAGGACGTACGCAACACTTCGCATAGCCTGCTGCCGGATATACTGCTGCACGAGGGGCTGACAAAAGCACTCCATCTGTATTGTAAACGCAATTACAAAAAAACAACCCTGACCTTCCAGGATTATGGCGATCCCCTACCACTTCCGCCCGATAAGGAAAAACATATTTTCAGGATCATACAGCTTATTATAGAAACTTTAGTATACCATCAGATAGGCCGGTCTTACCTGCTACAGCTAAACTGGCATGAGAATGCCCTGTTTATTACGATAGATATAAAGGGCGAGGCATTTTTACCGGAGCAAAATAACCAACTGAACCACGTCTGGCAACAAGTGACAGTACGAACGGAAAGCATTGGCGGCCATATAGAATATACTTCGCCCGCTCCCGGTATTACCGCTATCAACATCGACTTCGACCTGTAGCACCGTATCCTGCCACAATACTACTAACCATAATTGAATGAAAGTCACAATAAACCCGTTGCGCCGTTGCCCTTCGTTGGCTCGTGGCGTGAAACCATCACACTCCCTGAACTCCCCCACCCAACACCGTATGCTAACGCTATAAGTTTCATAAAAAACAATATTTTTTATGAAATTTTGAACGGCAAATATTTCTTTTAAGTACCTTTCCTTAAAATCTGTTGGTTATGGACAATAGCTTTGATCATCTCAATGAAGAAGAAAGGGTAAGGGCCGAAAACGAATTCTTAAAAATGAAACTGATGCTGGAACAGGGAGCACAGTTTTTCGGATCCGGGAACAGTGAGAACAGCGATCTGCCACCCGAAATAGAGAATGAATTTCTGAATTATATTATCGCTTTTGAGCGGGAGTTTGAAAAGGGTAAGACTATTAAACTATTTGACAAAATCGGCTGCCCCACACATTTTATATCACCGGCAGACATTCCTGATGAAAATATGGAGCAGGCCTGGGAAGAGCTAAGCATGTACCTTTCTGAAAAAGGCATCGGGCTTTCGGCATGCAGCCCTAATGTATCTACAAGGGAATTATACCGCTTCGCCATTGAAGAGCTGTTTAAGCTTGAAATAGATGACTTCAACATCCCCGGAATGACAACCAATTTTATATATGATGAATTTTATCCGGATCACATCTATGATAATTCCCGGCTGGTGCAGGAAAATGTAGTAAGAGATATATTCACTACGGATAACACACTTGATGAAATACACTACTTAAAAGAAGGCTTTACCGTTAACGGAAAAGAATACAGGCATACGCACGAATTCGAAGAAGCTGTTCATCGTTTCCAATTGCTGTTTGATGCAATGGAACTGGAAGAGTGTACTGTTACGGAATGCAGGATGGAAGACCCGGCTTGTTTCGTAGGGGGCAGCTATAAAGCAATAGCAACACTTGATGACAATGAAACGCTGATCTCCGGTAATTTTAAAATCTTACTGGAAACACCTGACGGTGAATATTGGTATGTAAAAGATATGGACATCGAGGGATTAACCATTTAATAAATAGAAAAGATAACAAGACTATGTTTTGACACTACCCTCATAGCCGGAGCGGTTCTTTTAAGGTCACGGTCAGAAATTTTAAATCAATCTTATGTATCATAACCTTTCAAAACAGGATAAGAAAATTGCAAGGATCTGCATCGACAAAGGGCTAAATATAGCATATACCAATGCCCTTAATGAGGTAAGCAGCCTGATGCAGGACTGGCATACCGATAAAACAGATACCCGACAGGCCTACATGAAGCTTTTTAAGATTATTGAACACCACGATAGAGCCATTGCCAAAAGGTACAATGACTTAGGCGGATCAAGATACCTGGTAACAGTTGCTGCACTGCTTGGGGAAAAGGTCATCTCGGAAGAGGATATAAAAGATTTTTCCGGGGAAACGAAAGGCCTTCTTAACAGATTGCTCCATTTTTACGAGGAATAGCTGAATTTGTTTAAGCATACAAAATATTGTTTTTAAAAGTAAGTGACGCTGACAAGCTTAGGAACCGGGCTCAGGTAGGCGGTTGAGGGGATATCTCCACTGCTATTGCTACGGACATGATGTCAAAGTATGACCGTCAAAATAACTTATCCAAATACCGTCATGCCGACCCTTCGGCTATGCTCAGGGCGAGCTTCGGGGAGGTATCTCCCAGACTTTGAAACCGGAAAGTTATTTTGGCACAGTTATAAAGCCGGTATTAGGAGCATTGAAAAGCATAATCATTCAAAATTTTTAACCCGGAATTTATTTTCACACCGTTGCTAAAACACATCCGGTTACGCTATTTTTCTGCTGCAAAGGTACTTTGATTTTTCCCTCATAGCCTTCACAGTCGCCTTTTATTCGGCACTAAGTGGCAGCACCCCGTTTCTGCTTTTGCCGGAGCCGTATTTTCAAAAAATATATACTTATCTTTGCGCGGCAAAATTCAAATTAAAAAGCAAAATGTCGAACAGAACATTCACAATGATTAAGCCCGATGCAGTGGCAGCAAATAATATCGGCGGCATCTTAGACAAGATCAATGCCGGTGGTTTCAAAATAATAGCTATGAAATATACCCGTCTGACTCCTGAGCAGGCCGGTAAGTTTTATGAAGTGCATAAAGAGCGCCCTTTTTATGGGGAACTGGTAACTTTCATGAGCAGTGGCCCTATTGTAGCAGCTATCTTAGAGAAAGAAAATGCTGTAGCAGACTTCCGCACACTGATCGGCGCTACCAATCCTGCTGAGGCAGCAGAAGGTACTATACGTAAAGTGTATGCAAAATCTATCGGTGAAAATGCCGTTCATGGTTCGGACAGTGATGAGAATGCAAAAGTAGAAGGTGACTTTTTCTTCAGTATGACCGAACGTTTCTAAAAATTTCATAATAAAGCCTTCCTTTTATCAGGCAGGCTTTATTATATCGGCTGTTTATTCCAAAAGCCGGATCTTAAATCGTGTTGACACCCCTATTAAGATTACTTTCTGCTTTCAAAGCCCAAGGGCGCCACCATTCCAGACATAACGGCTCTTCAGGAAAGTGACTTTGACGATCAAAACTGTCCCTTCACTGTACTATTTTCTCCCAATCTGCTATTTCTCCCCTATTCAACCGGAATATAGGATGCGGTATAAATGGTTCCGGTTTGTCGTAAAGTCTATGGCGTTCCGGATCTCTGTGCTGCAGCTTGTTTAATAAATGTACGGCTTCGTAAGCTATTTGCCCGTCTGTTACCGGGATACGCTGTTTCCTGAATTGCCAGTTTATTTTCTTATTGTCAAAACGGTAATCACGACGCTCAGCTTCTCTATACACTTCCGCCAGGTACTGGTCCACAGCATCTACCGGGTGGTCGACCTGCTTAAAACGGATTAACTGAGGGTGGTTTATGTAGCCTTTCGTTTTACCCTCCAGTACATGCCTGGCCAAAAGCGTCTCCCTCCATAAGGCAACCAAGCCCTTGGCGTCAAGATATTTTGGGTGCAATGACCATATTCTCATCTCTGGATTTTTTTTACTTTGCCGGGCTTAGCAAGTGTAGTTCTTATATTTAGGCAGGATCAAAAAAGCTCCCCCCGTACAAGCAGGATGCGGGGCTGAAACAGATCAATCCTCTTGTTTTACCCACAGCAAATCAT
>JBEBVI010000170.1:0-8216 GCA_040392805.1 Taibaiella helva | reverse complement strand
GTAATTTTTCATAGCTGGTAAATTTTAAACCTTTTAAGGTTGGTGAATAATTAAGTGTAAATATAATTTAAATATTTCAAAATGCAATTTTTTTGTTAATTATTTTTCTCATTATACAAAACAGGTACAGATAGTATATAATCTTAAATAATTCTTTAAGGTTGTATCACTAATTTCTGTGTATAAGCGTTGTTATTTTGTTCCCATTGGAGTATATAAATACCAGCAGGCAGCTTCAGGGAAAACTCATACGTTTCTTGTTTCTCTTTAGGTATAAGCAACTGATGTATCACTCTGCCGGACAGGTCTGTTATATTAATCTGTCCCTGATCGGGGTAACCGGATTTGGTGTGAATAGTGAAATTACCTTTAGACGGATTGGGGTACACCAACAAATCTGTATATAGAGCCTTGTCCGGACCTATTATTCCTACAGGCCCAGGTATCAGTGTATCGCAGGGCAGAATAGTGTGATAGCTTATCAAACTATCGGTATAACAGCGAAAAGCACCACTTCTATATTCAGGTATATCACGTAAATAAGGTTGTATTGTTAGATAGTAAGGCCAAAAATTAAAAATTGAGCCTATTCGCTCTATATAAGGGCTGAAAATACCGACATCTGCATATCCATCTATATAACGATTAAGCCATACCCTGCGTAATGGTATGTCATTAATTATGAGCGTATCCACTTTTTCCACTATTACATGAATAATGCTGTCTCCCGAGATACCACCGGGAGGTGAATCGGTAAAAGCCCTATACTCCGGAATATGAAATTGAAGCGTATCACCAGCTTGCACATTAAAGATAAATAAAGGAGTAAATTTATCAAACCACCAATTAAAGTGAAATACAGTATCTCCTGAAGTATAGGTATAAAGCCAGTATTTGCTTCTCACCCCATCGTATCTTACATTCTCTACCTCTATCTGGCGGCACGATTTCCCTTTAAATATCGAATCCTTCTCTGAACGGTAATGAGCATAATGTAATCTTGTAGGACGCAAGCCGTTATCCCAACTATAATACCACTCCGCACCAATGGGTGCAAATTCAGTTTGTCCGTAAGTTGAAGTGATTGCCGTAAGTACGCAGAATAATAAAGAAAGAATGTAATTTTTCATAGCTGGTAAATTTTAAAACCTTTTAAGGTGGGAGAGTAATTAAGGGTAAATATAATTCAAAACACCTTCACATACAATACCTTTTTATAATTTATTCTTTTCTTCTTTTACTACTTTCAGCGTGTACAACTTTAATCAAACCACTATTCCACTCCCACAACTTACCCTTTACACCTCCTTTATGTACATTGCGGGAAACCCTAATCCGTAGCCATTGCTATAGTCGCGACACTCAGCGCAGCTGCCTTTCCACCCATTAAAGCTTTTGCCACTGCTTCCAGTGTCGCACCGGTAGTAATCACATCATCGACAATCAATACATGCATACCCTCTACCCTGCCTGTTAACCGGAAGGCATCTTCTACATTTTGCAGGCGCTCTACCCTGTTTTTATAAGTCTGAGTCTGCGTATGCCGGGTTCGCTGTATCATCCCCCTGAGCACAGGTATTCCCGATATTTCCGATAAGCCTTCCGCCAGCAGATCGGCCTGGTTATATCCCCTCGCGATCTTCTTCCTCCTGTGCAGCGGTACAGCTACAATACCATTTATACCATCCAGCCAGCCGCTCTCTTTTAACTCCGCAGCAAACAACTGCCCGAGATATCTCCCGATCTCCTGCCGCCCTTTATACTTAAAACGGTGTAACAGATGCTGCACCATGCCCTTTTTAGAAAAATACAAAAAAGAACAGGCACGTGCTATCCGGACCCTTCCCGTAAAGATCCGCAGAGCAGGGTTGTCCTCTACCTGATGAAAACCGGTAAGTGGTAAAGCCGTAAGACAATGCAGACAAAGCACTTTCTCATCCCCTTTGAAACGCCTGCCACAAGTCTCACAATAAAGCGGATAAAAAAAATCCAGCACAGGAGCCACCATTCCTTTTATATTCAGCCACCATTTCATGTCAATTACGAATATTCAATTACGAATTACGAATCAATCCCACTCTACAATCATTGCGTCCGTCGCCTTTCTTTGCTACCTTTTCGTGAAACAGTTCATTTACGAATCAACTTTTCACTCCACGTTGTGCCGTCGCGACTTCTTTGCGCCCGTCGCGTGAAATAAGCCATTTACGAATCAACTTTTCACTTCACGTTGCCCCGTTGCGACTTCTTTGCGCCCGTTGCGTGAAACAAAATCATCTATGAATCCCACCCCAAATACCGTATAAATTTAAAAATATATTCACCTCCTTATGCATTTTATAACTATGCTGCATCTCTTATTCGCAGTCATTAGTTTACTTTGCAACATTAATATATAAATTTAAAGCTATGGTTTGTCGCGCATCCTCATTTATTGCACTGTTGTTGCTAACAATACATACCTCTGTTTTGTTTGCACAAATTAACCACAACACGGATATGTATAAAAAAGAATGGGCTACAGCCGATTCCCTCAAGGCCCAGGGACTGCCTAAATCTGCCGGGCAGGTTATTGAAGGCATATTGAAAAAGGCCACAGCCACCGATAATCGTCCTGAAATGATAAAAGCCCAGCTTTCATTAATGTCCATGGCAGCACAGACAGAGGAAGGAAGCAGCATAGAAAATATCCGGAAGACGGACAGCTTTATTACAATATCGTCCGGTGCCGAAAAAGCAATATGGCAAAGCATAGCTGCAGAATTATACTGGAACTATTACCAGAATAACCGCTGGAAATTACATAACCGTACCCCTGTGGCCGGGGAATCGGAGCCGGCAGATATAGCCACCTGGGATGCAAGTCTCTTTATCCGGAAAACCGGCGCACTTTATGAAGCCTCTTTAGAACAAAGCGGGCTGTTGAAAAATACACCGGTTACAAAATTCGCATCCCTTATCATAAGCGGAAAAAATACGGAAAAATTAAGGCCGACTTTATATGATTTCCTGGCCTTTCGGGCTCTTTCCTTTTTTGAGAACGACGAAAAAGACATCATCAAACCTGCAGGAACATTTGTTATAGACAACAGTTCCTGGTTTGCGCCGGCGCCTGAGTTTACAGGCAAAACGATACATAGCCAGGGTAACGAACCGGCACAACTAAAAGCTTTAAGACTATATCAACAGCTCCTCACCGCACATCTTAATGATGCCCAACCGGATGCGCTCATTGATGCAGACCTCAACAGGCTTTCTTTTGTTTATAATAAGTCGGTTCATCCCGAAAAAAAACAGGATTATATTAATGCCCTGAATAAGCTTCAGGAAAAATATGCAGGTACACCCGCCTCTGCCCAGGCAATGTTTCTTGCCATAAATGCAGAGCTGGAAGAAACAGCACCGGTAAACAAAGGCACCCGGACTACTACAGGAACAAACAAAGCCAATATACCTGCGGCCGTACAGAAACTAAAAGGCATTATAAAACAGTTTCCCGGCAGCGAAGGGGCTGCTAATGCGCACAACCTGCTACAATCTTTAGAGCAAAAAAGCCTGGCCGTCAAGATAGAAGAAGTTAACCTTCCGGATGAAAACATAAAAGCGCTGGTCACTTACCAGAACATCGACCAGGTCTACTTCCGGCTGTATCAGGTCAAAAACAATGTCACCATAAACAACAACAGGTCTGACCAGGAGCTACTCGCACAGGTCAGGAGCATGCCCCCACTCAGAACCTGGCAGCAGGCGCTTAACGGATCGGCAGACATGAGGCAACATAGCACGGAAATCAATACGGGAAACTTATCGTATGGCGCTTATATGCTGGTCGCCTCCGTGAAACCGGGCATAGATGATCCTAATAATATTGTAACCCTATTGCGCTTCCAGGTATCTTACTTATCACTTATACAGGACAACAAGAATAATTTATACTTACTGAACCGTAAAACCGGGCAACCGCTAAAAGACGTATCTGTTACCTACTGGACAAGCCAATACAATAATAACACCCAGAAATATGAACCGCAAAGCATCGGTAAGGCTACCAGCTCAAAAGACGGCCTGGTGTCCGTACCAGTCAGGGGTAGCAGCTATGATAACAGCCTGAGAGCCGTTTCGCTGATAGCCGGTAAAGACACGTTACAGGTCAACGGTTACTTCGACAATTATAACCGGGAATACCCGGTGCAGAACCAGACAAGAACATTCTTCTTTACAGACCGGTCCATATACCGCCCCGGGCAGACGATCTACTTTAAAGGCATCATGCTGCAAAGTGCAGGCAACGGAAGGGATAACAACGTAATAGCCGGCACAAAAACAACCGTAACACTCTACGATGTAAACCACCAGAAAGTAACAACAGCCGAGCTGGTCACCAATGAATACGGATCCTTCCAGGGGCAGTTCACCGCACCGGAAGGGCTATTAACCGGACAAATGAGCATCGGTAATAATTCGGGTAACGCATTTATATCCGTTGAAGAATATAAAAGGCCTAAATTCTTCGTTGCCTTTGATACCATAAGGGAAAATTACAGGCTCAACCAGGACGTCCGGATAAAAAGCTATGCCAAAGCATACGCAGGTAATGTAGTCGATGGGGCTTCCGTTTCCTACAGGGTTGTACGTGAAGCAAAGTTTCCCTACTTCTGGCTGTATTATCGCTGGGGTATGCCACAGTCGCCGGCCATGGAAATTGCAAACGGCACGGCCACTACCGATGAGAACGGTTCGTTTGAAATAACATTTAAAACCATACCCGACCCTTCCATAAGCGAAGACAGCAAGCCCGTATTTACCTACACGGTATATGCCGATGTAACCGATATCAACGGGGAAACCCGCAGCGGTAAACTACAGGTTCCCTGTGGCTATCAGTCTATGCAGATCACGGCCACGCTGCCTTCGGAAGGCAGCCGCAGGCAACTGGAGTCGATCAGCGTGCGGACACAAAACCTGAATGGCATTTTTACGCCTGCACAGGTCAACATGACGATATCACCGCTTCGTTTCCCGGGCCATTTCAGGAAACGGCTCTGGGAAGCACCTGATGTTTTCACGCTTAGCGAAACAGAATTCCGGAAGGCCTTCCCGAATGATGAATATAAAGAAGAAAGTACTTATCTCAACTGGGAAAAAGAAGAAGCCATATATCAGAAAAGCATAACCACTAACGCAGATGGCAAAATAAATATCCCGGAAAACACCTGGAAAAAGAAAGGCTGGCATGTAATAGAATTTTCTGCAAAAGATCCCTATGGTAGTGAAGTAGTGGAAAAACAATATGTGTATATATGGGAACCGGGTTTAAAAGGAGAAGATCAGAAAGATTGTGCCGTATACACGGATAAAGAAGTGTACCAACCGGGAGACGATTTAAATCTATGGCTGGCAACAAACGTACAGAAACCGTATCCGTTAACCCGGTCTTCTGTTCCATCGCTCACTCCTGGAAGCTATCCGTTCAAAATAAAGCTGGAAGAACAGCACCGTGGCGGCATTGCGTTTTACTGGCTGTATGTATATAATAACCGGGTTTATACCTGCAATAAAACAATCGGTATACCCTGGAGCAATAAGGAATTAACCATAGAATGGGCTTCGCATCGCGACAAGCTGCTGCCCGGACAGGAGGAAGCATGGACGCTCACCATAAAAGGAGATAAAAAAGAAAAAGTAGCTGCTGAAATAATAGCCGGAATGTATGATGCCTCACTCGATGCATTTAAAATGCATAGCTGGAACCCGGGAAAAATATTCCCGAACGTGTACCTGCAGAGACCCTGGACGTCTCATCTCGCATTTGGTTTATCTTTTCATCAGTTGCTGCGCAATGATATTTCTTATCCTTACAGCAACTACGAAAAACAATACGACGTACTTAATCCTTCCCTTATACCTGCACAATACGAATCACGACAATTTCCCAGGTATGGGGATGGTATCGCTGCCCCTATGGCCAGATCAATGAACATGGTCGCGGAATCCCGGGCAAAGAAAAGTGAGGATGCAGTTACACAGGAAGAAATAGGAGAAATCTCTTTAAGCGAGCCGGACTCAGTTAAGGAAGAAAGTATGCCCGGAGCGGAACCTGTTGTGCCCCGTAAAAACCTGCAGGAAACAGCCTTCTTCTTCCCCATGCTGGCCACAGACCCGGAAGGAAATATCCGTATAAAATTTACTATACCGGAAGCGCTTACAGAATGGAAAATGATGGCTTTTGCTCATACAAAAGACTGGAAAACCGGCTACCTGGAAGGCAAGGTAAAGACACAAAAGGATCTTATGATTCAGCCCAACCTGCCCCGCTTCCTGAGGCAAAAAGACAGTCTCGTCATCACCGCTAAAATAACCAACCTCAGCGACCGGCTGCTTGACGGGACGGCTACTCTGGAAATTTTGGATGCTGCTACACTTCAGCCGGCCAACCTGCCTTTTAAGATAAGCGACAATGCTTATCATTTTACCGCTGCACAGGCACAAAGCACTACGGCAAGCTGGAGCATCTCCGTGCCGGAAAGCAGGTATACCCCTGTCGTGATCCGTATTACAGCCAAAGCCGGGAACTTTACAGACGGAGAAGAAAATATAATACCGGTGGTCACCAACCGCATATTAGTTACCGAAACAATGCCTTTGCCGATAAGGGAAAGCGCCAAAAATTTCCGTCTGGAAAAGCTGTTGCAAAACCAGAGCAATACGCTCAGCAATCATTCTCTCACCGTAGAATTTACCGGTAACCCGGCATGGTATGCCGTACAGGCGCTTCCTTATATCATGGAATATCCGTACGAATGTGCAGAGCAAACATTCAACAGGTTTTATGCTAATGCCCTGGCGGGGCATATCGTATCCCTGTCGCCGAAAATAGCCCGCATATTCGACACATGGAAGACAAAGGACACTGCTGCCCTGTTATCCAACTTAGAAAAGAATGAAGAGCTGAAGTCTGCTCTGCTGGAAGAAACACCCTGGGTACTGGAGGCAAAGAACGAAAGCGAGCAGAAAAAGCGCATAGCTATATTGTTTGATACTCATAAGCTTTCCCGCGAGCTGCAAAATACTTTATCAAAACTGAAACGTATACAGCTCAGCGACGGCAGCTTCCCCTGGTTCAATGGTATGCCCGGGGACCGCTTCACAACTCAATACATTATTACGGGCATAGGCAGGCTAAAGCAGCTCCAGGTTGCCGGGGCAGGAAACCGGGAGGTAAAAGATATAGTTGCCAATGCACTGCAATATCTTGACCATAAGCTGCTGGAAGATTATAATGAGCTGCAGAAAAACAAGTCCAAGCTCGAGTCGCAGCACATTGGCCCCGCCCAGGTTCAGTATCTCTATATGAGAAGCTACTTTCCTGAAGTACCTGTACCTGCCGGGACACAGAAAGCATTTGCCTATTACCGCGGGCAGGCTGCCGGCTACTGGACTAAATTTAACCCGTTCATGCAGGGGCAGATAGCCTTAGCCTTGCACCGCCTCGGCGATAAAACGCTTCCTGCCAGGATAGTCGCCTCACTTAAGGAGCGTGCTATCCAGCATGAAGAGATGGGCATGTACTGGAAAACAATGGAGCCGGGGTATTACTGGTACCAGGCTCCGGTAGAAGCACAGGCATTATTGATCGAGACCTTCACAGAAGTGGCAAAAGATATTTCATCGGTCGACGCCATGAAGATATGGTTGCTGAAGCAAAAGCAAACCCAAAACTGGAAAACAACCAAAGCTACAGCCGATGCCTGCTACGCATTATTACTGAATGGCAGCCAGTGGCTGTCGGCAGAGCCGCAGGTACATATTGAATTAGGTAAAGAAGTGGTCTCTTCCGGCACACAGCAAACAGAAGCCGGTACCGGTTACTTTAAAAAACGCTTTGATGCGCCGGAGGTAAAAAACGAGATGGGGAATATAAAAGTAGACATACAAAACCGGAAAGAACTGCCAGAGCACTTTGTGAGCTGGGGCGCCGTGTACTGGCAGTATTTTGAGGATATGGATAAGGTAACCTTTGCAAGTACTCCTCTTGACATTAAGAAGCAGCTGTTTATCCAGCGTAATAGTAGCAATGGCCCCGTGCTTACCCCGCTGACCAATGATACTAGAATTAAAACGGGCGATAAGGTTATTGTACGTATCGAACTACGTGTAGACCGGGATATGGAGTATGTACATATGAAAGATATGCGTGCTGCCGGTTTCGAGCCTGT
>JBEBVI010000169.1:0-8234 GCA_040392805.1 Taibaiella helva | reverse complement strand
CTCAACACAGGCTACGGAGGAACTTTTCTCTTGCGAAGCAAAATCTCAGAGCGCTCAATAGATGCTTCCTTGCGCCTGTACTGAGCAGTTTATCCTGAGCCTTGTCGAAGGAAAGTATCAGCATGACAAGAACGATTATAAGCATGGTTGTTCAAACAGTACGACAGGAAATTTATAGGGGAATGTTATTATACCCGTTTGAACGTCCTATCTCCCAGATTTACCCCATGAGATGTTTACCTTGTGAGATGCTTGTTATCTCACGGGGTGTACTATCTCATGAGGCTTGGAAACGTGGAAGTTATTTTAACTATTATACTTACCGTCTGACTGATTTTTTTATTTAATCATATAGGGTTTCCACTTCCCCATCAGGTTGCTTACTTTTGCCCATTACTTATTATTTCAAATTTATAATAAAATGCGCGCTTTACATTTTGAAAATAAATGGGTGTTGATCACAGGGGCATCTTCAGGCTTAGGATACGAAATGGCTCTTCAGATGGCTAAAGTGCACCGTGCCAACCTTATCCTCGTAGCCCGCCGTGAAGATAAGTTACGCCAGCTTAAACAACAAATCGAAGAACAAGGTCATGTCGCCGTAAAGACCATAGCAGCCGATCTTTCCGATATTAATGATATTGACCGTACCGTCTCCATCGCCCTGGAAGATAATAATTTATATGGTGTGATACTGAATGCGGGCATAACCTATTTCGGGAAGCACCTGGATATGGACTGGGCACAGTTTAATCAGCTCCTGCAAACCAATGTAGCTGGTACGGTACGCATGTGTCAGCAATTCAGCGCCTATTTCGAGGAAAATAACAGGGAAGGCGGTTTGCTGGTCGTTTCCAGCATGGCTGCCATTTTACCCACTCCTTACCAGGCCGCCTATTCCGGCACTAAAGGGTTTATGCTGAACTTCATCAGGGCACTATCCCAGGAATTAAAGAGCAAAAAATTCTCAATGACCGTTTTTTTACCCGGAGGTATGGCCACCGAAATGACGGATAATGAAAAGTTCGCTCCTTTAAAGCGCTGGCTCATGCCGGTATCGCAGGCTGCAACTATCGGACTGGAAGCTTTCCGGAAAAGAAAAAATGTTTGTGTTCCGGGCTTATCTAACCGCTTTGGCGTATATATCTCTGCGTTTGTTCCGAAAAAAATTATTATCAGGACCCTTGGTAAAACCTACGCGAAGGCTTTGATGATAAGCCAGAAGTAAAACTGTATTTTCCGGGGACAACGGGGCATGGGGGACATTTCCCAACCGGTAACCGTCCCCGAAGTCACCCTCCATCCCCCGGCGGATAAGGCGCTATCAGAATATAATAAAGCAGGCACTATCTGCGTGCCAGGGCATATGCCAGCACTTCGTCCATAATATGGACATAAGTAAATTTCAGGCCCTTTATAAAATCCGGGTTAATTTCTTCCACATCCTTCCTGTTTTGCTCACACAGCAGGATTTCTTTCATACCGGCACGTTTGGCAGCAAGTACCTTTTCCTTGATCCCTCCTACCGGCAGCACCTGTCCCCTCAGGGTGATCTCACCTGTCATCGCGAGAAACGGCTTTACTTTTTTACCGGTAAATACGGAAGTAAGCGCTGTAAGTATGGTAATACCTGCGCTTGGCCCGTCTTTAGGCACTGCACCTTCCGGCACATGGATGTGAATATTGTACTCATCAAATTTACCGGAGCTGATATGATAAGCTTCCCCATGGGCTTTGAGGTACGACAAAGCCGTGGTAGCCGACTCTTTCATCACGTTACCTAAGTTACCTGTAAGTGCCAGGTTACCCTTTCCTTTACTCAGGCTACTTTCAATAAAGAGTATCTCGCCACCTACCGAAGTCCAGGCCAGTCCCACCGCTACTCCCGGCGGGTGGGCACGCTTGTACAGCTCATTGGAATAGCGGGGTTTGCCCAGTACCTTTTCCAGCAGTTCCGCATCAATCTGTATGGATTTAATATCTTCCATAGCCACCTTCATGGCAATAGAACGCATTACGGAAGCAATCTGCCGATCCAGCTCTCTGACGCCCGACTCCCGTGTATAGCTCTTGATCATCTGCTGCAAAACAGAGGGCGTATATTTTATACGGACACTGTCCAATCCATGCGCTGCCTTCTGTTTCGGTATTAAATGCCTTTTAGCGATCTCCACCTTTTCCTCCACACTGTAGCCGCTTAGCTGAATAATTTCCAGGCGGTCTCTCAATGCGGGCTGGATATCGCCCAGGTTATTGGCAGTAGCAATAAACAACACCTTGGACAGGTCAAACTCCATTTCCAGGTAGTTATCATAAAAGGTATTATTTTGCTCAGGGTCCAGTATTTCCAGCAAAGCCGAACTGGGATCGCCCCTGAAATCTTTACCGATCTTATCTATCTCATCTAATATAAATACAGGGTTCGCGCTCTTCACTTTCCTCAGCGACTGGATAATACGTCCGGGCATGGCGCCGATATATGTTTTACGGTGCCCGCGCAGCTCACTTTCATCATGCAGGCCTCCTAAGCTGAGACGGGCGTATTTCCGGTTTACAGCATGTGCTATACTTTGCCCCAGCGATGTTTTACCAATGCCCGGAGGGCCTACAAAGCACAGGATAGGCGATTTCATATCGCCTTTCAGCTTCAGTACGGCAAGATATTCCAGTATACGGTCTTTAATCCGCTCCATACTATAATGATCCGCATCCAGGACTTTTCTTGCTCTTTTCAGGTCATATTTATCCTCCGTATACTCACCCCAGGGCAGGTCGAGCATCAGGTCGAGATGATTGTACACCACCGAATAATCCGGTGAGTGCGGGTGCATCCGCTCCAGGCGCCCTATCCCCTTCTTAAAAGCTTCCTGCGCCGCTTCATTCCATTTTTTTGTTTCAGCTCTTTTCTGCAGTTCTTTTATTTCCCGCTCATTACCCTCTCCGCCCAGCTCTTCATTAATACTTTTAAGCTGCTGCTGCAAAAAGTATTCGCGCTGCTGCTTATCTATCTCTCCTCTTGTCTTGGAAGTAATTTCATTTTTGAGCTCCGCCATCTGCAGGTCCGTTTGCAACAGCTCAATCAGCCGGTGTGTCCGGGCTTTCACATCATTTTCTTCCAATAGCCCCTGCTTGTCGGCTAATCTTGCATCAAGGTTGGAGGCGATAAAGTGTACCAGGAAAGAATAGTTCTCGATATTGCGCAGCATCATCCCCGTTTCAATCGGTATATTGGGAGATAAGGCAATAATGCGCTCCGAAAGATCTTTTACCGATGATATCATCGCGTCGAATTCCTTATCGCTTTTGGGGAAAACATCATCAAGATAACTTACCCGGGCTTTCAGGTAGGGTTCCTGTTGCACATAGCTGTCTATCTTAAACCGCATACGGCCCATGATGAAAATGGTTGCATTTCCATCAGGCATTTTTATCTGCTTTACAATTTTGGCGATGGTTCCCACGGGATATATATCCTCTATATCCGGATCTTCGTTTCCCTGATCTTTTTGCGCCAAAACGCCGATCAGTCCTCCGCTTTTGGCTGCATCAGCAATAGCTTTAAGTGATTTCTCCCTCGAAACCGTGATAGGTAAAACCACATTAGGAAACAGTACGGTATTTCTCAAAGCAATCAACGGTATTTCCCCGGGCAGGTTCTTTTTCTCCTGCTCTTCCATCTCTACTTCACCCAAGGGCACTATGGGCAAAAATTCCATATCGTTGCTATTCAATAAAAGTTCTCTTAAATTCATCAATCAGGACATTTTGACAATCCGCCGCGAAATATACGCCGGTTTTCCGAGCTGAAGTAATATTCAATTAACATGCCAACTACTTATATCGGAAATAATAGCAGTGAATAAAGGTCCGTTAAGAACATTATTGCATTTTTGATGTCTATATATAACCCTGTTATTTGGCTGGGTTTTGCCGCTCTATCTCCTTTTATTATATTATTTAATGTATTTATCCCGGGTCTTTAATCTGGCCGGATTTTTTAACCTTTGCATTTCATACCGCGTGTTATGAATTTTTTAGAATCCCGACTTAATATTATGTTTTTTCCTTATTTTTATCGCTTCCTGATATTAACTTTCCTTTTATCTCATACCTGCGTTTCAGCAAATGCGCAACGGAAACCGAACCGGCCATATATCAGCACGGGCATTGACGGCTATTTGTTAAGTACCACAGTACAGCAGAAAGACGGGGAGTTTATAAAATTTTCGACACCAAGGTTTACAGGATTCCTGCATCTGGGTGTCCTGCTTCACTACGACTTCAATAAGCGGGTGGGTTTATTTACAGGGTTAAATGTCAAAAATATCGGCTTTATAGAAAAGATGGATAACCCGGATTCTACGATTAAACGGCGGGCTTATACATTTGGTATTCCGTTAGGGATTAAATGGGGAGATGTACAATATGGCAGTTATGTAATGCTTGGAGGCGGTATTGATTTTCCGTTCAACTATAAAGAAAAAGGTTTTATTGAACGAAATAAGAAAGCGAAGTTCAACGAATGGTTCAGTAACCGTACACCAGCAGCAATGCCTTATGTTTTTATAGGGGCGCATTTAAGGCCTGTTCTCTCTATAAAGTTGCAATACTACCCGGGAAATTTTTTAAATCCTGATTATACCGGGAACAGGAACGGCTCTGCAATAAAACCTTATGAAGGTTATAATGTGCAGCTGGCTATACTTACTGTAGGTATAAATATAAACTACTGGCCTTAGGGATCGTGTCAAAATATGTTCCCGGTTTAAAGATCCGGATTCGAAATATATTCCTTGGAGTCATTGTACCGCAGCGCTGGCGACGTGGAGACATATCCTCATTTACCGGGGTAGAAGCGTTGCTATACTTGGGAGATACCTCCACTAAGCTCGCCCTGAGCACAGCCGAAGGGGTCGGTGTGACGGCAATTCGGGAAGTTATTTCGTCGGCATTACTTAGCAGGCAAAGTTGAAATTTCTTATTCTATACACGGTAAGTAACCCTGTCGAAATTACTCCCCACTTGTACCGAGCTGCGTCAAAGTATTTGACGCCCTATCTCCAGGGTAAAGGAGCGTTTCTTCCACAGTCTATTCCACAAGCTCAGGCCAGGCGACTGAAGGGCTGTATCCACAGAGCCTGCCCGGCTACACGTTAAATCATATCGCCATCTATAGATTGCCCTCCTCCTTTCCGGCTGAGGAAGATGTATAGCACTGCCGGCCATAAAAGCGGGCCCACTCTTTTATCTCAACCGGCACCCGTCATAATCCTGCAATACCTGTTGTGTCCTTTCTAAAGCTTGATGGAAAGTGGGTGTAATATTAGCCTTTCCAATTTCAAACTGCAACCGGGAACTTTTGAGTTCGTCTATAACCTGCTGGGATCGTACTTCGGAAAGGATAATCTTGGTATTGCCTGCCACAGCATCGGCACATACCTTTTGCAAACTCCTTATACCTGTCGCGTCAATAACGGGCACATGTCCCATACGCAGGATCAGTACCCTGGCCGGACCGGCCATTTCATGCATCGCATTTTGGAACTTGTAAGCAGCCCCAAAAAATAGTGGTCCGTTTATCTCAAATACATGTACTCCTTCGGGCAGGCTATAGCCGTTTATTTCTTCTTCCTCCTGCTCGTCAGTTTCCGTACCGGTAGCGTGCCGGCTTCCTGTATTTTCTTTGGTAATCTTTCTGACTGAAGTTATTTTCATTATACTACGCATGAATAGAAAAGCGGCTAATATCATTCCTATTTCTATAGCTACGGTAAGATCCACCAGCACCGTAAGAAAAAATGTGATCAACAGTACGGCAGCATCGCTCCGTGTACCCCTAAGTATGGTAACAAAGTTGCCCAGTTCACTCATTTTATAAGCAACTACCACCAATATACCCGCAAGTGTAGCCATAGGAATGAGGGCTGCCCACCGACTGGCCGCTAGTACTATCACCAGGAGGGTAACTGCATGAATAATGCCTGCCAAGGGGGTTTTGCCACCATTCTGGATGTTCGTTGCCGTACGAGCAATAGCTCCGGTAGCCGGTATACCGCCAAAAAGCGCAGAAAAGATATTTGCCGCTCCCTGTGCCACTAACTCTGTATTGGAACGGTGCCGCCCTCCCGTGAGACCGTCAGCAACAACAGCCGACAATAAAGATTCTATCCCTCCAAGCAGCGCAATAGTAAATGCAGGACCAATAAGTTTCTGCACCGTTGCCAGTGTTAAATCAGGGAATACCCACCCGGGCCACGATCCCTGTATTGTACCAAACCGGCTACCTATCGTCTCTACGGGCAATTGCAACAATTGTGTAAAAACGGTAGTTGTAATCAAAGCAACCAATGAACCGGGAATGCGCTTACTGATACGGGGCCAGGTTGCCAGTATAAACAAAGTGCTTAAGGCTATTGCTAATGCGTAATAGTTGACAGACCTGATATGCTGGCCATAGGCCATACATTTATGCAGAAAATCTGCGGGTACGGCGCCCATTTCCAGGCCCAGAAAATCTTTTACCTGTGAGGAGAGAATGACCAGAGCAATACCCGTTGTAAAACCTACGATCAGGGGAAAAGGTATAAACTGTATAAGGTTGCCCATACGCGCCAGCCCCATTAGGATTAACAATACTCCGGCCATGAATGTAGCAATAAGTAACCCGTTTATACCATACTGGAGCACAATGCCGTATACAATTACGATAAATGCACCGGTAGGCCCGCCGATCTGCACTTTGCTGCCCCCCAATACCGATATGATAAAACCGGCAATTATTGCAGTATAAATGCCTTTCTCCGGAGACACTCCTGAAGCAACGGCAAAAGCAATAGCCAGAGGAAGCGCCACCACTCCCACCACCAGCCCGGCGCTAAGGTCTTTAAAAAAGGTGGCCCTGTCATAGCCCTTGAAGCAATCTAAAATAACAGGTCGAAATACAGAATTCAGCTTTTTCATCTTTTTACCTTGATCCAGAAATTAAGGTTACCTCCTTCTAAGGTATCTACAAGACGGTAGTATAAGGGAATTTCCTCCTGCGAAGAATGATAGGTGGCAATTCGGGTACCTGCAGGCATGGCGTTTAACCTCTCACGCAATTGCGCTACATAGCTGCTGTAAAAATCTTCAGAATAACTTATTTCGTTATCTATCCTTCCGCCCGCCACCAAATGTTCGTAAAAAGAATTATAAAAATAGAAATGATCGTAAACCCTGAAATCAAGTTCTGTGAAATTCCCCTTAAGGAAAGTGACATTAGAAATTCCGAGATCACGTCCGGCAGTCTCCGCTTGTTCCACCATATAGGCACGCTGCTCTATACCATAGAAGTGACAGGATGGTATGTAACCCGCAGCTGCCAGGCAGAACTTCCCGATCCCGCTACCGATGTCGAGTATCTTTTTACCGGGGTCGCAGCCAAGGTATTCGCCGGCTAACCGGGCAATACGCAAAGGGGTCCAGTGGCGTTGAGAAAAACTTCTCATACTTACGGAATAGAGTTGATCAAATTCTTCATCAGATTGCAGACATTCCCGCAACTGTTCCGAAAGGACTGTTGATACTTGCATAAACTTATTGTAAATTGTGGCTGCAAAATTAACGAATGTTATCTCGCAGGTCTTTACATTGGTTCAGGATAAAAGGTGATAAAAATCAATTTTTCATCTTCATATTTTCAATATAGTAACTGCGTCAAAATAACTTCCCGGTTTCAAAGCTTGGGAGATGCCTCCACTACGGTCGGCATGACGGTACTTGGGTAAGTTATTTTGACGGTCATATATAACAATGAATTTAAAGGATATTTTTCCCATAAACCGTTGGAATTTTAACTCGGATTCCGTTTTCAGCAGTCTGCCGGAAGAGGATTATGAGCTGATGACACATCACGCAAAAGAGGATCGCTATAAAAAAGGTCAAAAAATATTCCGGGAAGGGGGTATCCCAACCGGCATTTACTATATTGTAAAAGGCCGGGTAAAAAAATATAAAGTAGACAATTTTGACAAAGAACAAATTATCTATATCGCTGCAGAAGGCGAACTTATCGGTTATCACGCCGTTCTGTCAGGAGAACGCTACCCGGATTCGGCTGCTGCATTAGAAGACTCCGTGCTGCTCTCTATTCCTAAAGAAGATTTCATAACCGTATTAGAACATTCGGCCCTGCTGTCTTCCCGGTTACTGAAAATGCTCAGCCACGAGTTTTCCGTATTAGCCAACAGCATAAC
>JBEBVI010000168.1:0-8249 GCA_040392805.1 Taibaiella helva | reverse complement strand
GCATAGCTATGTGTTAGATATACAAAACCCGGACACTGCCTATTACTGGTTTGCTAAAGATATAGGATACCTGGCCAGTATGAAAAAATCCATAGGAGCATCATCCTGGAGCTATAATTTTTATACCACATCATTTTCTCCCGGGTCTGCTATTGAAAATGTGGATGTGGAAAAAAGCAGCATATACCTGTATCCTAATCCGGTGGAAGATGAACTGGTCATTAAAGCGGATATACCGATAACCATTTACCGGGTAATCAATATAACAGGCCAAACTATAATACAGGGAGCTTTCACTAAAGGAAGAAGTATCCGGCTTGCTGATATGCTTCCCGGTTTATACTATCTTCAATTGTTCAATAAGGAGCATTTAATATCCAGCCAGAGATTTATCAAGCGATAAATCATAAGTGATAAGGGCATAAGCCTGGATTTACTTTTTGCTTATGCCCTTATTCAATGCAGATCTATTCAGACTTTCCGACCAGGGTCCATTTATAAGCACTTCCTTCTTTGACGATACCCCAATAATCATAAGAACCGGTAGCTCTGTCACCTGCTGCATTAAGCATTGTTGTACCGGTAGCGCCATAGTATTTTCCAGCCTGATAAGTAAACTCTGTTTTCAAAGCATCGAAAGCCGGATTATTTTGGGAAAGTGCATCATAGCTCAAGGCAATAACCCATAAAGCATCGTACACAGCCAGTGCAAAAGCATCAGGTGCAATACCCGTTCTCTTCGTTATTTCCTCCGACAAAGGCTTCCATTTAGGTTCCGCCTGGGTGGGCAGTCCGAAAGCAGGAGCAAAATATCGTGTTATTACAGCAAAGGCAGCTGCCTCAGCATTGTCCGTCAACCAGGCACTTAATGCAGTTCCATCACCCCCATACCACCGTACTGAAGATAGAACGGGATCGTTAGCTGCCTGTCTGAACAGCTCCACACATTCATCGAAAGAGGCAAGGTAAACTGCTATTTCCGAAAGAGGATGCGTACCTGTATAACTATTTATTTTTTCTTTTATATCTGCCAGCAAAGAAGTGAAATCTGGCTCTGCTGTGCTGCTGTAAGGTGATGTGGCAATATAAGCAGCTCCCAGCTTACCGAAAGCATCACCGGTTGATGTCTGCAAACCCACATTACCCGCATCGTCACGCGCTGCTGTGATCAATGCACGTATACCATCTTTATAAATGGTATTAGCCATAGCCTTACCTTCAATATGATCGTCAGGACAAAAACGAAAAAGATTATCGCCTTCAACGCTTAATGTTCCGGCAGTGCTGGCATGACTCACCACAAGTATATCGTTCGTATTGGCATACTCCCTTATCCCGGCAGCTTCTGCGCTGGATTGAGGACCAAGTACAAACCGGCAACCAGCCTTTCCGGCTTCCTCGATATAACGGGAAGCGTTATCCGGTTCTAACTTTGTATCATATACGATAAACTCGAAGCGTTTCTCCGATCCGATACGGGCCATATAAGCATTCACTTCTTCCGTCGCTATTTCAATAGCCGCTTTTGAGGTTGCGCCTAATGAAGACCAGTTGCCGGTCTCACTTAGCAAAGCGCCTATTTTTATGGCTTGGCTACCTTTTCCTGATTCATCATCTTTTTTCTTACAGGAAAAAAATAAAGAAGTAAATACAGCAGTAATGGTTACTGCATAAAAAAGTCTTTTCATAAGAGTATGCTGTTATATATTATATATTGAGTGTAAAAATAAAAGTTCAAAATGAATTATCATAATACTAATACTCAAAGTAGTAAAACAGGGTATAATTTTATAGGTAGTATACCCGGGGTAACCTTTTAAAACAGTTTCGACCACTGCCCGACAATTACATGCCAGCCCATCCAGCTCATTAATGCTACAACAACCCATCCGGCAATTTGTAACATAAATGGGTGCCGGTATCCATGCATCAGTTCCTTTTTGTTGGCCGCAATCAATATTAGAGCTAAGGCAACCGGTAAGATCAGACCGTTTACCGCCCCGGCCATAACCAGTAAACGGACAGGCTGGGGATTGATCAGGAAAAGGATACAGGCGACTATTATAAACAGACTTACCGCTATCTTTTCATTCCGGGCTATTGCAGGCGACAACGTTTTCCAGAAGCTTACAGATGTATAAGAAGCGCCTACCACCGATGTAATAGCGGCTACCCACAGCACAACACCAAAAAAGAGATATCCGATCTTTCCGGCCGCATGTTCAAATACACTTGCTGCGGGGTTGTCAGCGTTTAATGTAATACCTTTTGCCACCACTCCCAATGCTGCGAGAAATAATACATACCGCATAAATGAAGTGACAAGGATTCCGCTTACCGCACTTTTGGAGATCTGGGGCAATTGCTCCCTTCTGCATACACCGGCATCTAAAAGCCGGTGCGCTCCTGCAAAAGAAATATATCCTCCTACGGTACCGCCTACTATAGTAACAATAGTCAGGAAATCTATTTTTTCCGGAAGCATGGTCTGGTACAATGCCTCACCTACAGGTGGACGGGAAACAATCGCTACATAAGTTGTCAGCAGAATCATCAGTATACCAAGTATTTTTACAAACAAATCCATTACACGGCCTGCTTCCTTAGCCCAGAACAATAATAAGGCTACCAGAGAGCTGATCACCGCCCCCCATTGCGGTGACAAGCCGGTAAGCATGGAAAGACCTAAGCCGGTTCCGGCAATATTCCCTACGTTAAATACCATCCCTCCAAATGCGATCAATAATGCAAGCACATAGCCTGCGCCCGGCAATAAACGGTTGGAAACATCCTGCGCATATAAGCGGCTCATGGTGATCACCCGCCAGTTGTTTAACTGCGCACCAATATCCAGCAGCACAGACACCAATATAACAAATCCGAAGCTGGCCATCAGCTTTTCGGTAAACAAAGAGGTCTGGGTCAGGAAACCGGGACCAATAGCGGATGTAGCCATCAGGAATGCCGCACCTAATAAGGCAGAGTTTTTCTTCATATTTTACAGGATTGAACAATTTCAAATATGGCTTTGGCAAATACAGGTGCCTGAGCTCCATCGCCATGTATACAGATCGTATCCGCCTCTACGGGAATAACAGTGCCGTCGGTAGCCGTAACCGTTCCCTTATGAATCATTTGCTTGACTTGCGTAGTTAATGCTTCCAGGCTATCAATGAGCGCACCGGGATGGTGGCGGGGTGTAAGCGTTCCCCGCCCCGTATATGTCCGGTCCGCAAATACTTCATTCCATGCTGTCAGTCCGGCAATCTTAGCAGCACGGACCGAAGCACTTCCACTCAATCCCATCAGTATGCAGCCTGGATTAAAATCTTTAACCGCTTCGGCAATACAACGGGCAGTTGTTTCATCACGGGCCGATAAATTATATAACGCACCGTGGGGTTTAACATGATGTACATCTGCACCCAGGCTTGCCGCAATCGTCTGAAAGGATTCTAACTGCCGGATAATTAACCGGTATAACTCATCCCGGCCCAGCTTCATCTCGGTCCTTCCGAAATGAGCCCGGTCATCAAATGAAGGATGGGCACCAATACTTACGTTATGAGATAAGGCAAGCGCAATAGTATTCCTTATTACATTCCCATCTCCGGCATGCAGGCCGCACGAGATATTTGCAGAGCTGATAAAAGGCATGATGATTGCTTCACCGGCCATACCTTCGCCCATATCGCAATTAAAGTCGATCTTAAGCTGTTTTTTGAGCATAAAGTATTTTCCATTTTAAACTACAGGACATATGAATTTGCTGTAAATAGTTTTCCTGCTCCAGCATTAAATGCTCTGCAGTAGCTATATCCATAAATGCAAACTGAATGTGTTTGCCGGATATACACTGTGCCAGACGGCCCAGGTGAGCAGTAATTATATGTCCCAGTCGCGGATATCCTCCTGTAGTCTGATGATCAGCCATGAGGACTATTATCTGTCCGTTAGGTAAAAGTTGTAAAGTACCATACCGGACCGGCGAGGATAAAAGCTCAATGTCTGCTTTTAAGCTCAGTTTTTCACCATTCAGCAAAAAGCCCATTCGGTCCGAATGTGTAGATATTGTAAAGCTGCTTTCCAGAAAGGCAGACCGGGCTGTATCGGCCAGGTATTCCCATTCCTTACCCGGTAGTATGGATATTTTTTCATTATCAGAATGATCATGCGGTATGTGCCAGGGTAATACTCGTCCCTTATCCGGGGACAATATCGTTTCATATTCATTGTTAAAGAGCAATTCGTCTCCCGCTTTTAATGCCCGGCCTTTAAAGCCGCCCATACCTAACTTTATATGTGTACTGCCACTACCCAGCCAGTTGTCGCTCATAAACCCACCCTGTACAGCCAGATAGCTTATCCGGCCTGTACGGGGCTTCTCAAAAGAAAGCAGATCGCCGGGGCACAGGATAACAGGGGTATTCAGGGGTATTTTATTTTGATTTACAGCAGGCATAAAGTCCGCCCCCGTAACCGAAATGACAGCCGCATGGTTACATCGCAATACCGGTGCAGGATAATGCATTTCAAGTACTGTTTCAAAATTTTTATTGCCGGCAATACTATTAGCCATCCGGGCCGCAACCTGATCCATAGCGCCACCGGTGTTTACGCCCCAATGCCGGTATCCGTACCTTCCGTCGTCCTGCAGGGTATCAAAAAGGCCTGCTTTTATAACGCTTAAACTCATCGGCAGTAATTGCAAAAAATTGTACACGGTCTCCGGTATTATACCGGCATGGGTTTTCTTTTTCAGGCTCAAATATAGGCAAAGGGGTACGGCCTATGATATTCCATCCTCCCGGAGCATCTACAGGGTAGATACCTGTTTGCCTTCCGGCAATACCCACACTTCCTGCTGTCACCCGGACAGGCTGTTGCTTTCGCGGGAATGCTATGCTGTCGCTTACCTCTCCCATATAGGGGAAACCGGGAAGAAAACCGGTCATGTAAACATGGTAAATATTCCTTGTATGCACCTCGATCACTTTATCGGTACTTATACCCCGGGACCTTGCCAGTGCTGACAGGTCAGGCGCATAAGGCAGCTCGTAGCATACCGGTATACCTACCGGGTCGCCGGCTACCGTTTCTTCATGGAATGCTGATGACTGTAAAAGGTACTCCAGCTCATGAATGATAAAATCCTGTGCACTTGAAAACATACCTTTATTACGAAAGGCTTTTATCACATCATAGTATACCGCGACAGAAGCATAGGCTGCTACCGTTTCCGTAACGGAATGAATCCCGGCTGACCTGATCTTCTTTTGAAATCGGGCTATAAAAAGGTTCAGCTCCCTGTCGATCACATTGCCGAAATCAATCAGCACCGCGTTATCGCCAAGGCCATGTATAGAATATGAGTACGGAAAATTCATGTAAGCCGCCGTGAAAATAAAAGAAATAATTTAAAAATACAGCGTGGGATTGATAATGCTTTAAGAGATGCGGATCTGGAAAAGTACTACTGACCGGTATTTAAAACGTGCAGTCCTAAAACTGTTTCCACAAAAAGTGCTATCTTCCGCGCTATTTGTTCATCTAAGTTAATTGAAATTAAACTTTTCAGAAAAGACATGACAAAACATCTGGTTTACACGGGCATGGCAAGTATAGCCCTGCTTACAACATTATTCTCGACGAAACTGTCTGCCCAGGTCACGCCTGATCACATTGCGCAGGCCAAAATGGTAATCAGTAGCGTAGCTTCCGATGATGGAAAGCATATAGCTTATACCCTGTTAAACCCTGCTGATCCGAAAAAGGAAAATGCATTAAGCGAAGCCCATTTATACGTGCTTCATACCGCTACGAATCAAAGCACTCCGTATTATACCAGCTCCAGTGCAGGCCAGGTAGGCTTTCGCCCCTCCAAAGGGACTATTACCTTCCTCAGTAAAAATAAAAATGAAGAAACAAATGCGTTGTATGAAGTAAATATCAATGGCGGAGAAGCGCGGAAAATATTTTCCTACCCTTCCAATATCCTGTCTTATTCATGGAGCAAAGATGGAAGCCGGTTGGCTTTTATCAGCATAGAAAAGGCAGAAAAGCCAAAGACACCCCTGCCCTATGCACCTAAATTTTTTGAAAAAGACTATGGGACAAGAAATGCCTACATAGCAGATATCTCCTCAACTGCCCCGGTTTCTCAAAAGATCAATATAGAAGGCTCAGCTTATATGATAGAATGGAGCCCGGATGGTAAGCGCCTGGCAGTGTCTGTTGCTCCTACCTCCTCTGTAGATGATTCGTACATGAAACAAAAAGTAAAAGTAGCAGATGCCGCAACCCGTAATATTATAGCACATATTGACAATGAAGGAAAGTTAGGGCAGATAGCCTGGAGCCCGGATGGGAAACGTATTGCTCTTGTGGGCGCTTTCGATCTTCATGATCCTACTGATGGTTCCTTATTGATGGTAAGCGCTGATGGTGGTAAGCCACAAGTGATAGATGCAGAATATAAGGGTAAATATACTTCGATATCCTGGCAGGATAACCGTCATATCCACTTCCTGTCGAGTGAAGGTGTTGGCAGCGCTATGGGTACCATACAGCCCGATGGTAACAATAAACAGTATATAACCCGTACGGACACTCAGCACATCACGTCCTTTTCTCTTTCCAATACGGGTATGATCTCTTTTACAGCCAATACCCCGGACCATCCCACAGAATTGTTTACACTGGTAACCACGGGCAAACGTAATGAGGTATTAAGACGTACACATAGCAATCCCTGGCTGGAAGGGCTTCAGTTAGGCAAACAGGAAGTAGTGGTATACAAAGCAAGAGACGGAAAGTATGACATACAGGGTATGCTGATCTACCCGGTTGGTTATGTAAAAGGAACGCGTGTCCCGCTGATAACCGTAGTACATGGAGGGCCGGAATCGCATTACAGTAACGGATGGCTGACGGCATATTCTATGCCGGGACAAATGGCTGCTGCCAAAGGTTATGCTGTCTTCTATCCTAACTATCGCGGCAGTACAGGACGTGGCGTCGATTTTACATACAGCAGCCAGGGTGACCTGGCCGGGGCTGAATTCGATGATATTGTCGATGGTGTGGATCACCTGGTAGATCAGAGGATTGTTGACAAAGCCCGTGTTGGTGTAACAGGAGGCTCTTATGGTGGTTACGCCTCCGCCTGGATGAGCACTTATTATTCCGACCGGTTTGCCGCCGCAGTTATGTTTGTGGGCATCAGTAATAATATATCCAAGTTTGGCACAAGCGATATCCCTTCCGAAATGTACCTGGTACATTCCCGCAAAAGAATATGGGATGACTGGAAGTGGCAGCTGGAAAGAAGCCCTATTTATTATGTAGACCGCGCGCAGACACCTATCCTTATTATGCATGGTGCAGATGATCCGCGCGTTCATCCTGCCCAAAGTATGGAATTATACCGGCATATTAAAGTGCGTAAGCCGGAAGTGCCGGTAAGGCTGGTATATTATCCGGGCGAAGGTCATGGAAATGCCCGCTCTGCTTCGAGATACGATTACAATATAAGGATGATGCAATGGTTCGATACCTATCTGAAAACAGGGAATGCCAAAGCTCCGATGCCGGGACTGGATATTGTTGAGTAATTTTATTTTTTTGGATTTTGAAGTGTCACTTATTGTGGCACTTCTTTTTTCTTCATTGCTTAGCAATGCATTTTTTACAACAGAGTAACAGTTCTTATTCAGACAACAATTCTACATATAAAGATGATATAAGACATCATAAGAACAATCGCCATCAGCAAAGGCACTCTAACTTGTCATACCACACCTTGCTCCAGCGCTTTCCTGACCAGTTCTGCAGTATTACGTGCATCCAGTTTCAATAAAAGGTTGGAGCGATAATACTCTACCGTCCGTACACCAACAAAAAGTTTCTCAGAGATTTCCTGTGTACTCTCCCCCTTTATTGTCAGCTTCAGTACTTCTTTCTCCCGGGATGTCAGCGCAGGTTTTTGAACTGCTTTCTGTTGTATTTTAGTAGTGAAGTGATGTTGTTTTTCTTTAAGTGCCGGATCAATAAATGCCTGCTTATTGTATACCGATTCTATTGCTGCGATGACTATATTGGAATCGGAATTTTTTAAGAGATAACCTAAAACACCCTGACGCAACATGTGCTCCAGGTATAAAGCGCTACTCATGCTGGTTAAAACAAGAATGCGGAGATCCGGGAAATCTTCCAGTAAGGTTCCGACCAGCTCATCCCCTGTAATATCG
>JBEBVI010000167.1:0-8255 GCA_040392805.1 Taibaiella helva | reverse complement strand
AGGCGGCGATCTCTACGACTTTTTCTATACCGGGGAAGAGGAGATCTTTTTATTTATAGGCGATGTTTCAGGAAAAGGAATTCCGGCTGCCTTGCTTATGGCTTCCATAAGATCCTATATCAGGGCGCTGGCCCTGGGAAAAAATCCCCCCGATAAGATACTGCAGTTGCTGAACAGAGAGCTTGTGCAGAACAATGAAATGTGTATGTTTGTTACACTGATCTGTGCCGTTATATCAACAGCTGCCGGAGAGGTGACACTGGCCAATGCCGGGCATGAGCTGCCTTACATAGTACGTAACAACGGGCGCTCCGAACCGGTGCCATCCAATAATACACCGGCTATAGGAATACTGGACGATATACAGGTCGGCGTGACGCGCTTCCGGTTGCAGGCAGGGGAAACTTTATTTTGTTATACCGATGGCGTAACCGATGCCGTAAATGAGGAAGGTCAGACCTTTGATTGCCACAACTTAGAATCCGCCTTGCAAAATGAAGATACACCGGGTAAGCTGATCGCCGAGATTGCTTCTGCGATCAGCAATTTTTCCAATAATGTAGAACAATTTGATGATATAACATTATTAGCCTACAAACAAACATAAGAAAAGAATATGCCATTGATCGCACAACAGGAAAGCATACGGATAACCATTCCCAATAACCCCGGCCTGCTTACGGTAATTAACCAGACAGTAGAGTCCATGTCCCTGCATTACGGCTTTAGTCGCGAAGTAGCACAGACAATAGTCATGGCGAGCGAAGAAGCCGTGGCCAATGTGATCCGTCATGCCTTCCCGGCTGAAGAAGAAGGATCGCTTGATATTGCAATCAGTAAATTACCTGCGGGTATGGAGATTGCCATAGCAGACAAAGGTCTGCCTTATGATCCGGGCTCCATAACTTTGGATGAAACCACATTCAAAGGTTTCGGAAGCTATCTCATCGGGAAGATAATGGATAAGGTATCCTTTCAGAACTTAGGTAAGGAAGGGAAAAAGCTGGTGCTGCATAAATATTTCCCCAATACCGGGGATGTGCTCCCGCCAGATACGGCCACTCCACAGGAAGAGCAGGCGCCTGGCCCGGACAGGGGAAAAAATTATGAATTTGTCTTCCGGAAATTTGAGCCCGAAGATGCGCTGGAAGTGGCCCGGTGCGCTTACGAATGCTATGGCTACACCTATGCGTTTGAACATATTTATTACCCCGAAAGAATTGTGGCCTTTAACGCGTCCGGCGACCTGATATCAATAGTGGCCGAAGCGGACGACGGGGAGCTGGCAGGACATATCGGCCTCACCCGCCTGGAGGGACTGACCGGGGTCTATGAAATAGGCCTGGCTATGACCAAGCAGAAATACAGGGGCGGCAATATCTTTTCCAGGCTGATGGACTATGGTATGGAGGTAGCTGCTTCTATGAACCTGAATACCCTGTATGCCCAATGTGTAACGACACACACTTACTCGCAATCCAAACCCCTGAAGCTGGGTATGTTGCCCTCTGGCCTGTTGCCCAGCTATGTTCCGGATGACGTTTCATTCCGCAAAATTGCGGACGGCAACACTGAGCGGACAGCTATTCTCCTGGTGGTGCGCCTTTTTAATAAACCGGTGGCACGGCGGCTATACCTTCCCCGCGAATACATGGATATTGCCGGTACAGTCTGCCGGTCGCTGGCCATAGAGGCAGAATGGGTGCATGATACGGATAAGGATATGGAAACAGGAGCAGACTCTTTATCCAACCTGGTGCTGAACCCTAACCTGAAAATGGGTAAGTTATTTATACATCATTATGGAAACAACTTTGAGCGCCATATCCGCCGTATCCTGCAACAGATCAAGCAGGAAAAGATACAGATGGCAGAAGCCTTCATCAATATCAGCAGACCGGATGCCCTTCTTATCATCCCGGCGCTGGAGCGTCTGGGTTTTGTATTTGTAGGCTTTCTGCCGGGAGCCGGAGAAGGTGATATGTGCATGATGCAGTACCTTAACGGTATAAACCCGAATTTAAGTAAGGTAAAGGTGCTGCCCGAAGGAGAACGTTTACTGGAATTTGTAAAAAGCCAATATGAAAAGATATGAACAAAGAATGGATACACTTATGGAAAGATGAGCTGATCAACGACCAGATGTTGGGTGAAAGGCTGGAGTCATTGCCGCAGACACTGGCCGACGATCTGCAATTAAGACTGGATACTGTAGTGCTTACCGACGCTTGTGAGCGGCTGATTCAATCGATCGGGAGAGGAAAGGAAGAGCAGCTTTTTCATTTACTTGAAGATTGCGGGCAAACGAAAGAACAGGCGGAAAACCTGGTGGAAGGTATCTGCCGTTTTATGCAGAAAGATAATATACGGAAACGCTTAAAGTCCGATCTCGGCTCTTACCATCCTTTCGACCTGAGCAGGACAGATTACGACAAGCCTGTTTTCGAAGCCTGGAAGCCCTTAGGCGTGCAGGTACATATTGTTCCGGGAAATGCCCTGAACGTTCCGGTGCTCAGTACCTTAGAAGGGCTGATGGCCGGTAATATCAATATATTGAAGAACACAAGCCGCAACGGTTTATTTACGCAGCATTTCTTTAAGAGACTTGCAGAGCTGGATGCTACCGGTATTTTAAAACACTTCGTATATATACTGGAGATCTCTTCCGGCAATACAGAACAGATCCAGGCTATCATTAACCAGGCTGATGTGGTATGCGTGTGGGGCGGAGAAGAAGCCGTACAGTCGGTACGTGCCATGACCCCTTCCAATATCCGTTTTGTGGATTGGGGGCATAAAATAAGCTTTGCCTACTTCTCCTCATCTGCCAAAAACAACGAGAAGGAAATAGAAGAGCTGGCACGCGATATCTGCAGGAGAAACCAGCAGGCATGCACCAGCCCGCAATGCGTATTGGTAGAAACAGAGGATAACAGTGAGCTGGATGATTTTGCCCGCCGCCTGGCAAAAAGTCTTGATGCGGTAGAGGCCGGTTTCGTTTCGCTGCAACCTTCTATGCAGGAGCAGGCCGAAATAGCAACAATAACCCATTTGCAGCGCGCCGAAGCCGCCATGGGATATGGCCAGGTTATAGAATCACCGGTATACAGCTATCGTGTGCTTATTGATTACCGGCCCGGTCTGCAGCCCTCGCCGCTGTTCCGTACGATATGGGTGAAGCCGGTGCAGCGTGCTAAACTGGTAGCTACTCTGCGGCCATTCAATATGTACCTGCAAACCTGCGGCCTTTCCTGTACCAACGTTAAAGAAATGTATGAGCTTACAGAACTGTTGCTTCGCGCAGGCGTACAGCGTATAACAAAAGTAGGCGGCCAGCACGAATCCTATGTAGGTGAGCCTCATGATGGTGTTTATGCTTTACAGAGATATACAAAAAGAGTAGGGGTGCGGTTTCAGGAGGACTTGGTAAAAGCAGTACCCGGCTTTGAATATTTACGGAGAGACAGGAGTAAGCGTCATCTTGACCTGTTCCCGATAACGGACAAGACTTTAAGGCAGAATGAGCATAACCCGGCAGCCAAGCTCTACCTGAAAAGTGGCGGAAGCAGCGGCGAAACCAAGATAGCCGGGTATTCCTGGGAAGACTGGAATTTGCAGATGGAGGTAATGGCCGAATCTTATATGATCGGGGGAATTGTGCCGGCAGATAAGTGTGCTATTTTATACTCCGCCGGAAATATGTACGGAGGCTTTATAGCTACGCTCAAGGCTTTTGAGAAAGTAAATTGTACCGCCATAACCCTGAGTTCCAACCTGGATACCCAAACAATTGCAGAAACAATTATTTCCACAGGAGCCAATGTGGTGCTGGGCATGCCTTCCTTCCTCCGGAAATTATTCAGGGAAGAATATAATATCTTAAAAGGGTATAATGGTTTTGAAAAGCTGGTATACGGAGGCGAACTGATGACAGAAGAACAAAAAAGCTGGTTCCGTAATGAATTCGGGTTCAGCAATATTTTCTCACCGGCTTATGCCAGCAACGATGCATTGATGAATGGATATGCCTGTGGCTATTGCGGTAACGGAGAGTTTCATGTGCCTGTAAAAGTGATGGACCTGGAGATACTGAAAAAGGAATCGAATGAACCTGTAGAAGGTGGGGAAACAGGTAGGATATTGATAACGAAAAAAAGTATAAAAGATCCCGAGCTGCTCCGCTACGAGATCGGAGATCTGGGGCGGTGGATCGGGGAGGAGTGCCCCTGCGGGCATACAACACCCAAATTCAAATTGATGGGCCGGTTCGGCGATCTGGTACGTTGCGGTGCGAAATTTATAAACTACCGGGAAATTTGCCGTTTCATTACAGAGACTTTCGGGTATACGGATGATATACAGATGCTGATTGCTTCCGACGCTGCCTCTGCAGATAAGATAACGATAAAAGTATTGCCTGCCCTGGCCGGGAAGGAAAATGAGGTAAGAGCGGTTTTACTGGAAAAAATGAAAGATTTAAAATATGCAGTAGACCATAAAAATGCCGGACTTGAAATCACGGTTGTCGACCGTGCCGACCTGGAAATCGCTAAAGCGAGCGGGAAAGTCAGGCCTATTGTTGATCTCAGAAAATTAGATAACTGATATGGAAACAAGATTTGTTTTGGAAAACTACCTGCCCGACCAGGAGAATATGCAGCATATCTGGGCGCTGTTACAAAAAGAACCGTATGCCACCCCGCAGGAAACGGATGAGGTCTATGTGAAAGCGCTTAAAGAAATCATTGCGTGGCACCGGAAGCACAATGACTTTTACCGGAAATATCTTGACTATTATGATTATAATGATGAAAAAATACAGTCAATAGAGGACCTGGAGAAGATCCCTTTCCTTCACGCCAATTATTTTAAAACCAATGTGGTCAGTACGGCTAAGGAAGACCAGATTGTTATGCATGCTACCTCTTCTGGAACAACCGGGCAGAAATCGCAGCATTTCGTGGATAAATGGACGAACCATGCCGTTTTTTATATTTCTGATGTCAGCCAGGAGCATAACGGATTCGTTTCGGATGAGCTGTGCAATTACCTTGTCTTTAATTACGAGCCTTTTTCCGGCTTTAAGACCGGTACGGCAACAACCAACCAGAAGATGATGCAGTATGCGCCGGGCAAAGACATAGCTTATGCCCTGCGCTATAATGGTACGGCCGGCCACGAATTCGACAGTTTCGGTATGGTGGACAAATTGCTACAGTTTCAGCAGGAAGGTTTGCCTGTACGTATGCTGGGCTTTGCGGCATTTCTCAACTTTACTATCGATAAGCTGAAAGATCTCGGATACGACAGCCTGCCTTTAAACCCCGGTTCGAGATGCCTTTTTGGAGGAGGCTGGAAAAACCACAAAGACAAGGAATTGCCTAAAAGTGATTTCTACCGGAAGATAAACGAATTTTTCGGCATCCCTTTGGAAAATATAAGAGATAAATACGGATCAGTAGAGCATCCTATTTCCTATGTGGAATGTAGCGAACATCATTTGCATATACCGGCATACGAGCGGGTAATTGTCAGGGATGTGACTACGCTGAAACCCTTGCCTTACGGCGAGCCCGGCTTTGCACAACTCATCTCGCCGGTGATCACGTCAATGCCTTCCCATTCTATCTTAATGGGCGATCTGATTGTGATGCATCCGGCGGGAAGCTGTTCTTGCGGCAGGCCTGCTCCATGGATGGAGATATTGGGCCGTGCCGGTACATCCAAGAATAAAAGCTGCGCTATAGCAGCCTCTGAAATGCTAAAAAGATAAATCGAATTGGGTAAGCACGTATTATACCTGTACCGCGACTTCAGGAACCTGTTCTGGGCAAGACTGGTATCCAGCATCGGGGATAAATTTTATACCATTGCACTGGCATGGTATGTACTGAGCCTGGATGGTGAAACAGACGACCGTATACACTTAGGCCTCCTTATGGCGGTGAACTTGATACCCGTGATCCTCTTCGGCCCGGTTATCGGCACTTTTACCGACCGCTGGAATAAGAAAACGTGTATGATCGTTTCGGACCTGACCCGGGCGCTGCTGGTAGGCCTGCTTACCTTTTTTATGTGGAGCGGACAGCTTTCCATGCCCCTTCTGTATATCCTGTCCTTTTTGCAGGCGTTATGCGTCCCTTTGTTCGACACTTCCGTTCAGTCTTCCCTTTCGCTCCTTACCAACCAGGAACATACTCCCCAGGCAGTATCGCTCAATGCATCGGTCAACCAGGTATCGGCAGTGCTCGGTGCGCTCCTGGGAAGTATATTAATACATAAAACCGGTATTGCGGGAGCTTTCCTCTTTAATGCCTGTTCTTATATCGTCTCTGCTGTTTTTATATCCCGCATAGGTACCTCGCTCCGTGCTTCGGTAACGCCCAAGTCGGTGCTTAAAGAATTTAAAAGCGGGCTGAACTACCTGGCCTCCAACCGCCCGGTATATACCTTACTTTCCCTGTTTGGGTTGCTTAATTTATTTGTGGCGCCGTTATTGCTGTTGCTCCCTATACTTGTAAAAGATGATCTGCATAAGAATGCGGCCTCCCTGGCACTTTTAGAAGCAGCGCTGGCTGCCGGCTCTCTGGCAATGTCCGTATACCTGAGCTATAAGCCGGTACGGAAATATATTTATCCCTTTTTATTTGCGTCTGCATTACTTCTGGGCATACATGTGGCCCTTCTGGGTATATTCCCCGGTATCGGCAGTGGTATGATCTTCCTGACCGTGGTAGGACTCATGCTGGCTTTAACCAATACGATTGCTATGTCGCTCTTCCAGGCGGAAGTGCCCCAGGAGATCAAAGGCCGGTTTTTTGCCGTACTGTATACAATTGTATTTGCGGTAATGCCCCTGAGTTATAGTATCGTAGGGTTTGTATCTTCAGCGGTTTCCACATACCAATTGCTGATCATCTGCGGGGGAGCTGTAACCTTGCTGTCCTTCCTTTTCCTGATGCTGCCGCGGATAGGTATGAGATAGTAAGTATGACCGTCAAAATAACTTACCCACCTGTACAGAGCCCATTCGGACAAGCTCAGGGCGGGCTGGGTCGAAGTACCTGTACTGAGCTGCGTCGAAGTAAGCACCGTCATACCGACCCCTTCGGCTCTGCTCAGGGCGGGCTGCGTGGAGGCATCTCCCAGGCTTTTGAAGCGGGAAGTTATTTTAACGCAGTTACTAAGTGTCGTTTTGAAACTTTCCGAATGTTTTCCGAAATGGGTAACGAAGCAAAGATTTTAATTAACTATATACGGTATGTACATTCAATTTGCAGGAAAGACAGGATTTTGTATGGAGCTTGTACGGCTTATTGCTATAAATTATCTTTGTGCTATGTTGAGAGTGTGTTAGTGAGGGTAGGTATCTTAGGACTTTAGGATTTTTAGGCTTTAAGGTTTTAGGACTTTGGGGGTAGAGGAGGGATTTTGATTTTTAATTTTTGATTTTGGGATAATGTTTTTGAAGAAGGAGCGGGTTTTGCTTGTATTGGCTTGTGTGCCGTTGTTTTTCTTGAATGTGCATGATGCATTTTCTTTTGGCGATGATTGGGCGCAATATATGCAGGAGGGACTTAATATAGCGCAAGGCAGACCTTTTTATTCCTCTTTGTGGATTTATAATAATTGGAATACGGACTATGCGCCTGCCAATACGCCTCCCGGCTACCCGTTGCTAATGGCTCCTGTAGCGTATTGGTTCGGATTCTCCATTATACACCAGGTATATCTTAATATCTTATTTTGTTGCCTCATTTTATTTGCGGGCTATTATTTCTTTAACCGTTACCTGCAAAAGCCCGCAGCCTTTTCTTTGGCTGTAGTATTGGCTTACCTGCCGCTGATTATTGATCTGAAAGGGCATTTATTATCCGATATACCTTGTACAGCATTTACATTGCTTTACCTGGCCTTGCGCGTACGTTCCGAAAACCGGCGCCTGCTTTTTTTCGCGGCTCTTGGGTTTTTACTCAGCTTTACGGTGCTTATCAGGACCCAGTCTGTAATTATTATTTTTTCGGAACTGACCATGATCCTCCTTACCCTGTTTCGATATGGCGGAAGGTCTGTCCTGTTCCGCAAATATTTACATGATTCGGTAAGCATTATTATATCTGCTGTCATTTTTCTGTTGATATGGAATATGATTATTTTCCCGGCCCCGGTCAGTGGTCTGCCTTTCTATATCAACCTATACCGCGTGGCTATAGAGCGGGGCGATGTGGGAACGATTTTAGGTTATAATGTACAAT
>JBEBVI010000166.1:0-8312 GCA_040392805.1 Taibaiella helva | reverse complement strand
GCCGCTGTCAAATAGTCTGTATATAAATCTGATACCTCAGATTTTCTTAGCTTCAGCCGGCAAGTTTAATGGGGATAATTTTACGTAATGTCAGTCATTAACTTAAGGCTTCGTATAGTTGCGGGTGATAACACCAACATCTAAAGTTAATGACATTAATTTTAACATATTTTTTTCCAACTCTATAAAACAATCTGCTCAGGAATAATATAACGAACATTCCTGTTCCATAATATTTACATAACTTTGCGCTGTTATGAACGAAACCGGCATATACCGTGCGATAACTGTTTACTGTCCGCCTATTGAACTGGGCGCAGGCAGGCCGGTTTGCCGTCCCATACAATTTCATTGCTTTTGTTATAAAGTCTACTTTTTTTCTTCTTATAAAGACTTTTATACTCAAGCCCCGGCCAGCTAAAATTATCCCTTTTTAGTACCGGGGGACTTCATCTGCTTGTTTCCACTTATTTCATTAATTCATCCATCATGTCACGGAATCGCAACAAGGTTTCGGCAAAAGGCATAATATTATGGATCATTTTATTCCTGAATATTATTGCACTGTTTGCAACTATTTATAATTATCGCTGGGGCATTTTATTAGCCGTCACAGCACTACTGGGATTGGTAGCCATCAGCAACCTGAACCAGAAAAAGCATACCCTGCTTACCAATTTCCCGTTACTGGGCTATTTCCGCTATCTCCTGGAATCGATAAGGCCGGAAATAAGACAGTATTTCGGAGAATCCGACCTGGATGGCAAACCTTTCAGCAGGCGCCAGAGGTCCATTGTCTATCAAAGGGCTAAAAACGCAAAGCAAACGGTTGCTTTCGGTATGCAGGAAGACTCTTCCCGCCCCGGTTATGAATGGGTAGCCCACTCCGTATTTCCGGCACCGGTAGATCATAAGAACCTGAGGACTTTGATCGGCAACAGCCAATGTCAGGCGCCTTACGACTGCAGCATACTTAATATAGGCGCTATGAGCTACGGCGCGCTGAGCAAAACGGCGATCAAATCCTTAAATGAAGGAGCCGGGCTGGGCAACTTTGCTCATAATACAGGCGAAGGCGGTATAAGCAACTATCATTTGTCGGGCGGCGACCTGATCTGGCAGATCGGCACAGGCTATTTTGGTTGCCGGGATGAAAAAGGCCGGTTTAACCCGGAACTGTTCAGCCGGAATGCAGCCAGAGAACAGGTAAAGATGATCGAGCTCAAACTGTCGCAGGGAGCCAAGCCCGGGCACGGAGGCATACTGCCTGCCGGAAAAAACACAGCGGAAATTGCAGCTATACGCCATGTAGAGCCCGGAATTACCGTTTTTTCCCCACCGGCACATAATGCATTCCGCAATGAAGTTGAAATGATTCAATTTATCGGCTCTCTGCGTACTTACTCAAAAGGTAAGCCCGTAGGGTTTAAGCTCTGTATCGGCGATAAGTCGGAGTTTATCAATATTTGTAAAGCCATTAAAGAAACCGGCATTATTCCCGATTTCATCACAATAGACGGCGCCGAGGGTGGTACCGGAGCTGCACCGCTGGAGTTTACCGATAATATCGGCATGCCGCTTTATGACGCACTATCATTTGTATCTCAAACTTTAATGGATTTTGGCCTGAAGCAGGATATCCGGATCATTGCCGCGGGAAAAATTGTAACGGCATTTGATATTCTTAAAGTAATGTCCCTGGGTGCAGATTCCTGCTATTCAGCCAGAGGTATGATGTTCGCCCTGGGATGCATACAGGCATTGCAGTGTGACAGCGGGCACTGCCCGGTTGGTATAGCTACGCAAGATCCAAGCTTATATAAAGGGCTTTCTGTAACCGATAAAAGGGTCAGGGTAGCCAACTTCCATAAAAATACGATAGAAGCGCTGGCAGAAATGATGGAAGCCTGTGGCTTCGAAAAAACATCTGATGTAAAACCTGATAAGTTTTTTAGAAAGATAGATTACCTTAGCACCAAGAATTTTAAGGAAATATACTTCCATGCAGAGCATGAATTAATAAATGAAAACTGGAATAAGACCAGTGTGCTTAATTGATAATTAAGAATTAAAAATTAAAAATTACGAATTGTCTTCGCGTCGTAGCAACTTCTTTGCGCCGTTGCGTGAAACTATTCAATTAAGAATCAGGTCAAAAATAGCTGGAATCGGCGTGACAGGTTCCGGGTATTGGTTTAACTGTAAATTGAAATAAGAATTTTTTATGGAAAACAAGGAAAGAAACCCGGTTGTAATAACGGAAGAAGACTACAATTTACTGAAACCTCTGGTAAGCGGAGCCGCTGCAGAGGGCAGCGAAATGACACTCGCCTACGAATTGAACCGCGCTACCGTGGTGAAAAAGGATGAGTTTCCCCCGGATACGATCAAACTGAATTCTAAAGTATCTGTGCTCGACCTGGAAACACAAAAGGTCAGGGAATTCATTATCGTTATGCCTGCGCAGGCAGACATAAAACAAAATAAAATCTCCGTGCTTACCCCTATGGGCGCAGCCCTGATCGGTTTCCGGAAATCGGATGAAGTAATGTGGAAATTACCCGCAGGTATGAAAAAACTACGCATACTGGAAGTAAATAATTCAGAAGCATAGGCTTCTGCCCAAAACGGGTAGTACAAGATAAACATGCCGCCGGAACAATGGTCCGGCGGCATGTTATTTGTTATTTGATGATCAAACTGCCCTGAATTCTTATAATCTTCGCATCGCTGCGCTCCGTTGCCCCGTTGCGTGAAACAATCAGACTCTCAACAAATATCAGCGCACAATAACCAACTTCTCCGTCCTGATCAACCGGCCGCTATCTGTATATAAGGACACAAAATACAGACCTTCTGCCAGCCCCTCTAATGACACCTGTCTTGCTTTTCCGACATCCCGTATCAGCTTCCCTTCAAGGCTTATTATCTTTGTTCTTATATCTGCCGCACCCTGTATATAGATAATATCTCCGGCTGGATTAGGATAAATTTTCAATACCCTACCCAGGTATTGTATATCTTCAACACCGGAACCCACATTAGATATATGATAAACATCAGAAGTATCCACGCATCCTTCCTCATTAGTAACAATTACGCGATAATCACCGTTTTCTTCCACATGATACGTCCTGTCCTCAGCACCTTGTATCGGCTGGCCATTCAATAACCATTGATAGGTAGCATAAGCCATATGGGTGCTCAGATCAAACTCCTCTACGGAGATAACAGGTCTTTCCAGCGCACTAATGGTAATGGTAAGACTGGTGGCGGGAGTAGTATCACATTCGCTGTAAGCAAATACCTCTATCGTACCGCCTTCCGCACCTACGGTTACTATAATACTGTCGGATGTGCCGGAACCTGTCCAGCCATCGGGTAACTTCCAGGAATAACCGGAGGCGCCATAAACCGGAGGTACCTTATACACATGCCCCGTTGTCTGGACACAAACAGAATCCGGGCCCTCTATCTGTCCTATGCTACCCACCACACATTCAGAAATACGCATCAACAGGCCATCAAAACTGCCGCCCAGGTTAGGTTGAAAGGCATTCGTTGTTCCTAAACCATTGCCATTTGCAAAACCGGAAACGTAGATATTCTGTACCTGGTCGTGAGCAACAGAAAAAGCAGCATCATAACCGTTTTGACCATAATAAGTTCCCCAGAGCAAAGTGCCTGCTTCGCTGAATTTAGCCACATAAAAGTCGTTGCTGGCATTTGTAGACGGCGTAGTCTGAAATGCACCATCTGTAGCGATATTCTCTTTACTGGTCGTATAACCCGCTATATAAATATTGCCTTTCCTGTCCGTAGCTACACCATAACCGTTTTCTATGCCGTTGCCGCCATAATAAGTGCCCCATATACGTTTGCCCAAGCTATCGAATTTTACCAGGTAGCTATCGTAACCCGATCCTTTTATGGTCTGATGGGCGCCGGGTGTAGCAATATCCACAGTACTGACTGTATAACCGGTAGCAACCACATCCCCGGAATGATCACAGGCGATACCGGTTCCAAATACTTGCCCGGATTGATTACCACCATAATAGGTGCACCATCTTAAAGTACCGGATCCGGTATACCCTGCAAGAAAGGCTTCCGAGCCGTTGTTTGCAGTCATCTGGGTCTGGTGCGCACCTGGCGTAGCCATCCCGGTAGCACTTCCCGTTTCACCGGAAATATAAATATGATCGAAAGTATCGCAGGAAATAGCCCAGGTCAGCTCATCGCCTTCCCCACCCAGGTAAGTGCCCCACTGCCTGCGGCCAGCCGTATCCATCTTAACAAGGAAAGCATCCATTTTCGCTTTATATGTGGTTGCGTCAGTTGCTATTCCTGTGCTGCTGCCGGTACGGCCCGTTATATAAATATATCCCTTCTTATTACAGGTAACGCCCCAACCTTCATCACTTCCGCTGCCACCGTAATACGTAGCCCAATGCAATTGCCCGTTTCCGTTAAATTTGGCAATATAGGCGTCATAAGCCCCTCCTC
The DNA here is from genome assembly GCA_040392805.1 of Taibaiella helva. Classification (GTDB taxonomy): domain Bacteria; phylum Bacteroidota; class Bacteroidia; order Chitinophagales; family Chitinophagaceae; genus Taibaiella; species Taibaiella helvus_B. Next base: position 3,806 of record JBEBVI010000166.1, on the reverse strand, counting down.
CGTTCGTACCCTGATGCACTCCTTGGGAAGCAATACCGCTCGCACTTGCCGTTTGTCCGACTGTATAAACATTATCCGCCTCATCACAGGCCACCGACCATCCCTGGTCATCTCCGGAACCGCCATAGTAAGTAGCCCATATCCTGGAGCCGGAACTGTCAAACTTTACCAGGAAAGCATCACCGGAAGCCCCGTAAGTCACCTGGTGCGCACCGGTTGTTGCTATATTACTGGCGGAAGATGCACTTCCCGTCATATACACACCACCTTTTGTATCGCAAGCAGCAGACCTTCCTATGTCAGATCCGGTACCTCCGAAGTAAGTGCTCCATTCCAGCACGGGGTCGATGGTTAGCGTGCCTTCGTAGGCATCCGTGGCAAAGCGCAGTATATTATCTTCCAGCACGAACCTGGAGGCAACAGGCCGGCCATCTTCCTGAAAGCTTACCGGGGCTTTTTCCGTGATACTACCCATCGGGGTAACCGCAGTAAGACTGCCGTCCTTATTTACCTGAAGGGATGTTGCCCCGGTAAATTGGATTCGTATGTCTGACACTTTCCCTCCGGGTTTCACTTTAAAATCATATTCAAGTTTTCCATCCGGGTTAATATATAATACCCAGTCAATATTAGGGTAAATGTCCTTATAAGTTACCGACCGGAAAGCATTAGCCCGTACACCTTTTAAATTACTGGTATAGTATAATTCATAATACGGTATAGGCTGCTCTTTCTGTAGATGTGCTTTAGGATTGGCCCCTAATAACTGCACATCCATCCTGTAGCTGTTCACAGGGGTAGCTGATCCTACATCCGGATTTAGGATACTTTGTTTATTCCATTGATAATGAATTGTTTTTTCTCCTAAAAATATCTGAAGATCAGAACCTGCGGAAAGCCGGTAATTGACATCCGGCCGGGTATTGTAATACTGGTCTGTTACCTGGCCCCGGTTTTCAATAAAATAGAGAGATGGAGTGGCATTTACACTCGTGCCTGTTACAGCCGCAGCCACTAATGATGTAAGTAGAAGGCTTATCCTCATAAAACTTTCATTTGATTTAAATTTTTATAAACAATTGTTTTTAAACAGTTAATAAAATTTATTTAAACTAAAAATTTCAATAAATGATTCATACTATCCTATTTTCACCAGACCGGAAGTAAAGAATCAATAATAAAGGTTTACACAAACCTAAAAGAACAAAGGGAGATATATTAGAGTGTAAACACTTGTATTGATAAAAATTAGAAAGTCAAAAATTCGGGCAAATAATGAATGTGCAAATTTGATATTTGTAATTAAATTGTTTCACACGAAGGGGTAAAGAAGGACAATGGGACGAAGACTGTGTAGTAGGTAAGAATGTATAGTGATGTCCATAATTATTCGTAAGATTAGTATAGTAATACTATTTCACTAATATACAATAGATAATGTACCTTATTTAGAGTATATAGGCAAGTAGAATAAGTATAATTTCAGCGATTATTATGATTATGCTAAGAAATAGTAATGCTGCGTAAATATGCTTTCCCTAACATTTCCCAATTTTGAATTTAATTTTTGACCTGTTCCCCCGTACTTATCGCCGGTACTGCCGTACTTCTTCAGTCCTGTGCCGGATAGAAACGGGTCGACACCCGGCAGATACGCAACAAACCTGTCCGGCTCCGGCATACTTTCTGCCGGTTATGTAATGACGCCGCCGGAACGAACCCATAACCAGGCGGCTTTGCCGCATAACTGTCCGGAAATGCTGCCATTCCCGACAGCACAGCAACAAAACCGGTAGGTTTAAAGGTATTTCCATATGGTCTGATCGTATAACCGAAGGGAAGTGTTGTTAAACCCGGCGGAAATATAACAAAGCCGCCCGGTTTAACCTCATTTCCATACAGCAATGCAATAAAGAAGGACGGAAACGTGACATAGCGCTACGGCAATGCAATAAAAGAAGTACCGAAACATGGCAAAGAAGGACGGAAACGCGACAAAGAACTATAGCAAAGGAACAAAGAAGTACGGCACAGACCTTCAAAAGTACCGCACTCAAGCTTGCCGAAGTACGGCAAATTGAAAAATAAAGCACAGACCGTTTTAGGGGCGGAATCCTATATATATCTTTAATCCGGCATTAAAGTAATGTGCCTGCCAATCAGAGTATCTAAATTCACGAAAAAAAGATCTTGCCTGTGCGGGTACGTAAGGCTGCTTAAATAAATTAGTTAACTGATAAGATATCTCGGGGCCGATATTAATGCTAAAGCGACCTGCCGGTATATGAATCCCTAAAAAGACAAATGGAGTTACAGCAAGATTGTTATATACCTCTATACTGTCCGCACTTCCCAATGTCTCCCTATAGTCATCCCAATTCGCATTCCTAAAGCGATAATCTATCTCATGGTCCACTAACAAGGAGGTTTTAGCTCCGGCCGCGACAAAAAAAGAAAATCCCTTACGTTGAAAATACATATATTTTATGCCCACAGGCAAGTCAAAAAAAGTCGAAGCTCCTCCTATCTGTATTAATCTACCGAGAGAAGGGGGTTCTTTAGGATTAATCATATAGTGGTACATTGAAATACCTGCTCCTACGAATATGCCTACCCTTTCATGAAACATATAGCCGGCTTCAATACCGCCGCTATAATTTACAGATATATCCGGCTTCATCTCGACACTTGATACATGAATATTATGGGAAAATAACGATCCACCTGTTACCGCCCCGTTAATACCCAACCAAAATCCTTGTTCACCTTGCCCAAACGCTGAAATAGATAAACCGGACAAAGCAACAAATAGTAATTTTCTCATAAAAACACCTATATCTTTAAACAATTAGACTATATCTCCGGCCTACTCAATAAACTAACGACCCTGGTAAGCCTCTTTTACAATTTTTACCGTACTCTTCTGCTCATTCCGCCATAGCAGGATATAGTATAAACCATCCGGCAGATGCGACAGTTCTATAGCTGTACGGGCTCCCGGCCGTTCCTTACGAAAATGCTCGCGCCCCAACTGGTCTACCAGCAAAATAGTACACTTTTGCAAAAGTGATAAGGCATCAAGCTCTACAAATACTTCATTAGATGTGGGGTTCGGATATACCGTAAAGTTACCCGCTACCGTACTACTATCCGAAAGCAACGTTTTGCGGCTACGGGGCAGTTGTTCATCAGGGTTATCCTCATCACCAGGCCGCGGACTGAGGCAGGCAAGTTCGCGGAGTATACGGTTGCCGTTATCATCGTAGCTGATTTTAATGGTGCAGGTTTGGGCCTGAAGCGATGCTATAGGTAGCAGGATTAAAAGGAGAAAATAAAGGTACCTCATGACTTGCATATTTTTATTTGTGATTAGAATAAATTAATTAGGTAGCAAATTCTAAAATTATATCATTAATAACATTTACACCTGATCGCCTATGTGATACCTCTCTCAGCTGTAAGAATCTCAAATATAGCCAATACCAGCCATAACTACCAGATAGTTAATTACCTATTAAAGGCCTCAGCATTTGCTTAAACTTCTCCAAAGAATATTTCTTTCGGAAGTATTGATTGGCTTCTAATAATTTTCTGTTTCTGACTATAAAAATCTCACCATTGCTTTTCATTACAAACCACGACTGCAACCAATATATACTAAAAATACATACTTCGTTAAGGTTGACCAATCTGTCTAATTTATTTAGGGGTTTTGTTTGATATCCTACTGGAAGAGATAACGACCCTATACTATCTTTACTAAAACAATAAGTAGTTGCAAAAACACGTATATCTTCACTGTTTAA
>JBEBVI010000165.1:0-8313 GCA_040392805.1 Taibaiella helva | reverse complement strand
CAATATAATGTTGTATTTTCCAGCCTGGCCAGCGTTTCGTTTGACCGGACAAGTGTTGACTTCTGTAAGTCGGAAAACAGGTAAACATCCCATTGCTCATTCTTCTCATTAGCCTGTGCCGCCTGAATGGCAGAAACAAGCTGTCTCAATGTAACGCCCCGGGTTACCGGCTGTATATGCTCCAACTGCTGCAGTGCTTCTTCGCGCATCATAGGCCGCATGGCAGACATCTTATCATTGCTCAGAATAAGGAAACGGGCCTCACTCCCCGAAGAGGTGATCAACTGTGCTGCCTGGCTTTTGGCATATTCCAGTAAAGAAACCACACCCCGCCCGGCCGTCATACTATAGGAATTATCAATATAAACAACAGTAACAGATCCCTCTTTTCCTCCGCCCGGACGGCTGCCCGTAAAAGGCCGGGAAAAGGCCAGCACAAGCGCCGCCACAAACATCATACGCGACAGCAATAGCCACCAGTTCCGGATCTTAGACTGGCGTTTGGTAGATAACTGTATATTACGAAGGAAACGGGTATCCGGGAAATAAGCTTTCTTATACCTTCTCAGGTTAAAAAGATGTATTAATACAGGTACTATTAATGCCAGGCCAGCCAGCAGGAACAGGGGATAATGAAAATTCATATTGCTTCAAAAATAGGGACTAATATTCAAAACAATAAAAAAAATAAGGTTAAGACCTTGTTTCGATATCCGCTTCGGGCTTTTTACCTATTTTTGGCTCGTATGCGACAGTACCTGAACTGGAGGACCTATCTTGTATGCATCGCCCTTGTCATACTGGGCATGGCGCTTTTCTATTTTAACCAGGTAGCCAAAGACATGGCGGTGGAAGAGCATAAAAAGGTAAAAATAGTAGTGGAAGCGCTCAAAACAATAGCTATGGCGCCTGCTACTTCACCTAACCTGTCCAGCTCGCAGACCGATATCACATTCGCCTCTAAAGTAATAGCGGAAAACACAACTATACCTTTATTCATTACGGACGACCAGATGCAGTGGATCGACCAGATGAACCTGGATACCGGACGGCTGAAAAAAGACCCGGAGTATCTTAACCGGAAGTTCAAAGAATTTCAAAAGCTGCACCAGCCTATCCTCTTTGATTATAGTACGCCCGGCATGCCCGGCAGAGGATATGTAGTGTATGGCGATTCCGCACTTCTGGCACGTCTGCAGTTTTACCCCGTGTTGCTGATGATGGTAACACTGGTCTTTCTGCTGATCGTAGTAGTAGCTATACGCAATGCCCAGCGCAGTATACAGAACCAGGTCTGGGTAGGCATGTCGAAAGAAACCGCGCACCAGTTAGGTACGCCTCTTTCCTCTATAGTAGCCTGGATGGAGCTGTTAAAAGAAAGCGGCGCCAACCCGGAATGGATAGATGAGATGGGGAAAGATGTATCCAGGCTGCAGCTTATTGCCGACCGGTTTTCTAAAATAGGAAGTGTGCCGCTGCTGGTGGAAGAAAATCTTATTGACCGTATACAGAATATGGTCAATTATATGCGTAGCCGGAAACCGCAAAAGGTAAATATAGATTTCAAATATGAAGAAGATAATGTGGAAGTACTGCTAAGCGGCCCCCTTTTTGACTGGGTAATTGAAAACCTGATACGGAATGCCTTAGATGCCATGGGCGGAGAAGGTCATATTTTAATAGAGCTGCACAACCAACCCCGTATTGTAACGATCGATATAACGGATACCGGCAAAGGCATACCCAAAAAAGATTTTAAAAAAGTATTTGCACCCGGCTATTCTACCAAGCAAAGGGGCTGGGGGCTTGGTCTTTCCCTCGCAAAACGTATTATTGAGGAATACCACAACGGAAGTATCTTTGTAAAGCATTCAGAGCCCGGTAAAGGAACTACGTTCCGGATCATCTTCAGAAGATAATCCTAACTTTATATCTGGCATTTTTCCATATAGTCCGGCAATCGTTGCGTTCGTTGCTCCTCCCTCGCGACCTTTACGTTAAAAAAATATTGAACCGAATGAAGAAATGATCAAAATAAATGAAATACTAAACATAGAAAAAGCCCCGGAAAGAATTGTCAGCCTGGTGCCTTCCCAAACCGAGCTACTCTACCACCTGGGATTAGACCGGCAAACCGCAGGCATAACTAAATTCTGTATTCACCCCGGTCATTGGTTCCGTAGCAAACAACGTATCGGAGGCACTAAAACCGTTAACATTGAAAAGGTAAAAATGCTGCAACCCGATCTTATCCTGGCCAACAAAGAAGAGAACAGGAAAGAAGATATAGAAGCCCTGCAGGATATAGCCCCGCTTTGGGTTAGTGATATCAAAAACCTCGGTGATGCGTTGGATATGATCAAAGCGGTAGGCAGGATGACCCATAAATTAAACACAGCCCGAAGAATTGTCCGGAAAATAGAACAGAGGTTCAGCCGCATCGGCGAACGCCAATGTACGCTTAAAGTACTTTACCTGATATGGCGTGAGCCCTGGATGACAATAGGCGGTGATACTTTTATTCACGATATCTTATGCCATGCCGGCATGCAAAATGTTTTTGGCGATGAATCCCGCTATATCAGCATTTCAGCCGGTCAAATGCAGGAAAAACAACCGGATATTGTATTACTTTCCTCTGAACCTTATCCTTTCAAAGAGAAGCATATTAAAGAAGTAGAGGAAATACTTCCACAGGCACGCATAATGCTTACAGACGGAGAGATGTTCAGCTGGTATGGTAGCAGGATATTGAAGACACCGGCTTACCTGCTCAGACATTTCCCGCAGGATACTCCATTCTGCATAAGAAAATACTGACAGAGCTTATAACCATACTCAATCTGGAAAGGCAATTAGAGAGGCACTGTTATCAAAAGCGAGAGCAGACTGTCGCCTGTACAATGACAAAATGGGGTTGTTCGGCACTCTCATTTGTCAATAGTATTACAAGATACGTCCCTGTTTTTAAAAATGCCCAAAATAGACTTTTGAATGACAGCTATACTCAATATTGATCTCATCCCCCACCTCGTATTTATCAAATTCTTCTTTGGAAATTTCAATACTCAGCCGCTGGCGAGAGCTGAGATACAGATGATAGGTTTGAGTAGAGGGCATAAATTGCTTACGCGTAATCAAAGTACGTTCTATTGTTTTATATCCTTCCCGAATGTCTTTTATTAGTTTTTTCAATGAATGGGTATAAGTATATAGCGCAACAAGCATTACTAATGACAATAAAAATAGCATACCGATGATATAGTACAGGAACAGATAAGGATCTTCCTCCTTTTCCGGAGCGGGCCAGGCCGGGACATCCCGGCCGCGCTTATTGTACTCCATAAGCATACCTAAACCACCTGGCACAATAACAGCCGCAAAAGCCAGCGCCCTGACCGTCCTCAATAAAACTTTGCGCTCCCTGTCCTGCTTCCGGACCAGATAAGAACGTTCCGCTTCACTTAGTAATTCATTGTATGTGTGGATTTCCTTTACCATTTACTGTTTGGAGAAACCAAGTTAAACCAAAAAAAATTAATTTTGACCGCATATCCACTGTAATGTACATAAATAGTTTCTGTTGCATCAGCCCGGCCGGTATTTTCACTAATAACGCAATTACCGGGTTAAAACCTCTTAATGGCGGGCGGACATCCTGCATAGAGCCAGATTATTCAGGGCTTATCCCGCCTATGCAATTGCGCAGGATGAGCAAACCCGTACGCATCGGAGTGGCGGCAGCCAAAATATGCCTGAAAGAAGCGGGCATAGATCAACCCGGCGCTATACATGTAGGAACAGCTTACGGAATGTTGCAGGATACCGAATCTTTTCTTCAGAAAATGATTGATCAGCATGAGCAGATGCTTACCCCTACCGCGTTTATACAATCCACCCACAATACGGTAGCCGGCCAGATCGCGCTGGCTCTTTCGTCTAATGCACACAACATGACTTACGTGCACCGGGCACATTCCTTTGAGTCTGCGCTGCTCAACGCTGAGTTGTTGTTATGCGATAAAGGCACTGCAAATACACTTGTTGGAGCTGTAGAAGAATGCACCGGCAGCAGCTATACTATACTGAAAAGCTTTCCCGAATGTAATCATGCACCTACCATAGGTGAAGGAGCCGCATTCTTTTGCATCAGCAATCATGCTACAGAACAAACGATAAGTAAAATTTCCGGTTATCATACTTTCAATGTCAGTGATGGAGAGGTGGAGCAATATATCAATGGATACATAGAGGAATCAGGCATGAAGATATTACCTTCCGATTGGCTATACAGAGGATACCGGGAAGAGCTTACTTTAAGCAGATTCGCTCAAAACCACACTGTCGATTTTAAACATTGGTGCGGATCTTATCCCACAAATTCCTCTTTTGCCCTGGCCATGTTGCACGAAGCCTTTTCCATGAATGGGGCAGAGCGTTGCTGGGTCATTAACCAGTTCGGAACATACTGGAGCATCATATTGGCCGAAAAATATACTCCATAAAAAAGCGGGCCAGAAAAATCGCCCGCTTTCCAATATCATTTTTATACTGAATATGACCCAATTGAATTCATTGCCTCGCTGCGGGCAACAATCGTACCGTTTAACACCAGGCGGCTACCATTCCGCCTTAAAGGTTTTCTGCCATTCGGGCCAGGGAGTGGTTTGATGATGATTGCCTCCGATATACTTTAATATGCTCTCCATCTGCTGCACTTCCAGATAACCCGGCATAGGCTGCCCGTTGGTAAATCCTTCATCCATAAATACTGTGGTAGGATAGGACATTTGCCCCTTCATAAACTCTACTGCAATGCTATTGGCACGGTTCTGCGGTACAAACTCCCACTTTTTTCCCGCAAAAGTGACCGGGCTTTTCTGTTCTGCATCAAATTTTATAGCATAGAAATTTTCATTCAGATATTTTATCAACCCCGGGTTAGAGTACGTTTTCTTATCCATGACCTTGCACCAGCCGCACCAGGATGTGTAAAAGTCGATGATCACCTTTTTCGGCTTTTCTTTCATTTTAGCTTCGGCTTCTTCAAAGCTCAGCCATTTTATTTCTGTTTCCGTCGTTGTTTCCCCCTTCTTCTTGTTATCGGTAGCACAAGCCATTTGCGTAGTCATCGCAAAAAAGCTTAGAAGCATTACTATCTTTCTCATTCGTATTAATTAATTTTTATAGTAGTTAAGAATAAAATTTTCTCAAACTAACGATTTAACCTCTTCTTTTGAGCAAAGAAACGCAATTTACTGATTAGAAGACTTAGTTTTGTTGTATTAACAATACAATATATTAATAAATGAAAGTTGCTGTAGGCATCACAGGGGCAAGCGGATCTCTTTATACACAGCTATTGTTGCAAAAATTACAATCATTATCAGACCAGGTCAGGGAAGTAAGCGTCGTATGGAGTAAAAATGCCCGGACAGTATGGAAAGAGGAGCTGGGGAACGATGCCTATCAAGATTTTCCTTTTAAAGTTTGGGAAATTAACGACTTTTATGCCCCATTTGCATCCGGCAGCTCAGATTACGAAGCGTTGATTATCTGTCCCTGCAGTATGGGCACCTTAGGAAGAATTGCGACAGGCATCAGCGACAACCTGATCACCCGTGCAGCTGATGTAATGCTCAAAGAAAGAAGAAGATTGATATGCATGATCAGGGAAATGCCTTACAATCTTATCCATATAAACAATATGAAAATGGTCACGGAGGCCGGTGGTATTATCTGCCCCGCTTCACCTTCATTTTACCATAAGCCGAAATCACTCGAAGAAGCAGCACAAACCGTAATCGACCGGGCACTGCACCTGGCCGGTCTCAAGCCCGGAGGTTTTCGCTGGGGGACAAACAGCAGTAAATAATTTTATCAGCAACAGTACCATTATTATGGAAATAAGAAATCTGAAAAACACGCCTCTGAATGCAATTGTAACCTGCCTTTCCGAGTCTTTCGCCAATTATTTTCTTCCCGTGCCTACCGGGATCAGCTATTGGGAACAACGCTTCAACGGAGCAAGAGTAAACTTTGAGCTATCGTTCGGATGCTTTGAAAATGATGAATTGGTGGGGTTCATAGTTCATGGTATCGACTACTTTAATGACAGGCGTGTAGCTTTCAATACCGGAACCGGTGTGACCAGCAAGTACAGAGGGAAGCAAATAACCCAACAGATATACAACTATGCCCTGCCACGGTTAAAGGAACATGGCATTGATCTCTGCATGCTCGAAGTGATCGAGCAGAATGAGATAGCAAGGCATGTGTATGAAAAAATCGGGTTTACCAATAGCGGCAGACTGCTCAGTTTCCAGGGCACTATTCAGCCTCCCGCGACCTCTTCCGAAGCAACCGTACAGGAAGTAAGCTTAGCGGACCTGGAGCCGGAAATAAAAAAGAAAGATCATCACTACTCGTGGGACAACAATCTTAACGGCGTAAAAAAACTGGAACAAGTGCATAAATATTACCGTATAACTGCCCCCGGTTACCAGGGTTACTTCATCATACATCCGGGACGAAATGCACTGATACAGGCAGAAACTTCAAAGGACACCAAAGAATCCTACCTGGATCTTCTGTATCATATACAGCATATTCTACCCACTGTAAAAATCATCAACGTCCATGAAAGCCGCCAGGATTTTATCGAAGCCATAAAGCAAGCAGGCTTATCCGGATTGGTTAACCAGTACGAAATGCGAATGACGGTTTGAGTGGAGATGTTTCTCGCAAAGGACGCAAAGGGAAGCAACGGCGCCACGATTAATGGAGCGTGAAAAGTTAAAAACTAAAAATGCATATATCACCCATCACCTATCACCCATCACTTATAATTCAATCATTTTATCAAAAAAAGAACAACAGCCCCATGGCAAAAAAAGAGTCAGAAAAAAAACAGGATAAGACACAAAACAGCATTCCCGTCGTTAACAAAAAGTCGTTGGCATTTTTTGAAAAGTACATCAACAATGCCGCTCCTACAGGCTTTGAAGCGGAGGGACAAAAGCTTTGGCTGGATTACATAAAACCTTATATCCACGAGCATTATGTAGACAATTATGGTACAGCCGTTGGGATTATTAATCCGCAGGCCGAATACAAAGTGGTCATTGAAGCTCACGCGGATGAGATATCCTGGTTCGTTAACTACATTACGAAAGAAGGCCTGATTTATGTGATTCGTAATGGCGGCTCCGACCATCAGATAGCGCCTTCCAAACGCGTAAATATCCATACAGATAAAGGTATCGTAAAAGCGGTATTCGGCTGGCCGGCCATACATACACGCAATGGTGAGAAAGAAGAAGCACCGACATTAAAGAATATATTCCTCGATTGCGGCTGTACCTCCAAAGAAGAAGTAGAAGCCCTGGGCATACATGTAGGCTGCGTTATTACTTACGAAGATGAGTTCATGGTATTGAACGATCGTTATTATGTTGGTCGTGCGCTGGACAACAGGGCCGGAGGTTTTATGATAGCCGAAGTGGCACGCCTGCTGCATGAAACCAAAAGGAAGCTTCCTTTTGGTTTGTATATCGTCAATTCCGTACAGGAAGAAATCGGGCTGCGTGGTGCAGAAATGATTGCACACCATATTAAACCGAATGTGGCCATTGTAACCGATGTTACCCACGACACCGGGACACCGATGATCAATAAAATCACACAGGGCGATCTGGCTTGCGGAAAAGGGCCTGTAGTATCTTACGCTCCCGCGGTACAAAATAACCTGAACAGGTTAATTATAAAAAGCGCAGAAGATAATCGTATTCCTTTCCAACGGCAGGCCTCTTCCCGCTCTACCGGAACCGATACCGATGCTTTTGCTTATTCAAACAGCGGTGTTCCGTCTGCACTGATATCACTACCGCTCAGGTATATGCATACGACAGTGGAAATGATACATAAAGATGATGTGGATAATGTGGTACGACTGATATACCATAGTTTGCTGAACATTAAAAAGGACCAGGACTTTCGCTACCTGGTATAAAAATATCCTATTCTTGAGGTCACAAATTGTGACCTCAAGTTATCAGATTCTTCCTCAGTAAAGTAAAATTCCAGAACCCATGTCACATGCTCTTCTTAGTTAAGCAAAGCGATCTCTAAGAAGAATAAATACAAAAGAGACTTAGGCTCGTGCCAATTGATCACCTGCTTTACCCGTTCTCACACTATCTTGGACGAAGCTGCTTAGGACTTATATAATAAATCAGCGTATCCGATTTTCTAATATAATGTATGGAGTCAAAGACTCCGTTTTATTATCAGTTCGAAGAGTTCGCTTCGCTT
>JBEBVI010000164.1:0-8347 GCA_040392805.1 Taibaiella helva | reverse complement strand
GCGCCTTCTGCATGTTTCAGCACATTTTGTATCAGCTCCTGTATCATGCGGTAGAGAGACAATTCAATTTCTTCATCCATCCGGGGAATATTTCCATATTCCAGGAAGTCCACCTCAAGTGCTGTATTTTTCTTTATTTTTTCACATAAGGAGGCCAATGCAGTAGCCAGACCTTCTTGCAGCAGCAGGTCGGGCATAAGGTTATGCGCTGTTTTACGCACATCAAAGGTGGTATCATCCAGTTGCTTATAAATGGCCTGTAATCGCTGCTGCAGATTATCACTTAGCTGCTTTTGCTGTTGCAGGCTGTCCAGGTTAAGTTTAATCGCCCAAAGCTGGCTGGCAATACCGTCGTGCAGCTCGGAAGCAATCCGGTTGCGTTCCTGTTCTTCGCCCCGCACCTGTGCCTTCAGCTGATTGATTTCCTGTTCCTGACGGAGGCGCGCAAAAGAAGATTGCTGTAGTTTTTGTTTATGCCGGTAACTCCGGATAAAAGCAACAAAAGCAATCAATAATAACACAGCCCCTGATATGGTACCGCCAATCCAAAAGTTTTTACTTTGCAATTGGCTTTTCTGACGGGCAATATGCAGTTGCTGCGCCATCATAGCTTTATCTTTTTCATTCATCCGGGATTTCATCCAAACATCTAAAGACTGAGAGCGTTCTTCCGCAAGCAAAGTATCTTTCAGCAATGCATAATGGCGCATGTGCTCGTAAGCCCTGGCATATTGTCCTGTGGCGGCATATATTTCAGCAAGATTAGGCTCTATATGCAATACCAGGTCGGTCAGGTGAATAGTCTGTACTTTATTAAAAGTTTCTGTAAGAATAGCTTTTGCTTTATCATACTTTTTCTGCTGCATATAAATATGCCCCAGATTATCTTGTGCATGAAAGCGGTCGTAATTATATGCATCAGGATAACGACTTAATAAATCATTAGCTCTTTTTGCATAAATAAGGGCGCTATCAGGCATTTCCCGCCCGATAAAACTATGGGCAAGAGTATTCAGGGCCGGGATCTCATAAGCGATCAAACCATATTTTTGGGCTATTTGCAGTGCTTTTTTATTATAATCATCTGATTTGGCTTCATTAATATTGACATATATGCCCCCTGCAATACTATAGAACCGGCATAGCAGGTTTATGTTTTTCGCATTCAGCGCTACTTTTTCACCCGTTTTTATTGCAGCAACTGCTTGCTTTTTTTCTCCCAGCCGGTTCCATAAAAGCGCTACATTGCAGTAAATATTAATAGAATCTATGGGAACAATTGCAAGTTTATATTGTTTACTTACCTCCAGGGCCTGAAAATAGTTCTCCAAAGCATCTTTATAGCTGCCTTTATAAAAACAGAGATTGCCCATATTGATATAGAGCTTATAGATCCAGTTCCGGCTTCCAGAAGCTAAAGTATGTGGAATGGCTTCCTGAAAAAAAACCATAGCAGAATCATATAAGCCCCGGTTCTGATAAAGCAGGCCTAAAGTATTAAGTGCATAAGCCATACCAAAATGAAAATTCATAAGGCTACTTTGATATAACGCATGTCTGACTATTTTCAAAGCGCTGTCGGGGAAATCACCAAGCAAGGCATCTGCACGCTTCAATGAATTTACAATCTTAGCAGTGTCCGGAGAAATCGTATGAAAACTAAGATTTGGATAGTCAGGATACCCATATCCAGACCGTTCCTTATCTAATTTATATTGCGCATTACCTTGCAGCGAAGCTAACATGATCGTAATACAACAGTATATTATTCTCCGGAAAAGGATTGGCTTATATCGCAAAAATATCATCCTGTTTTTATTGATACAAAATTATACAATAACAAATAGTATGTAACAGCATCCTCTCAAATCTACGTGATTTACGTAGATAAATCAGGGTTTCACGTAATTTAAAAAACACGAGCTATTACGTATGTGTGTCATTGCTGATGATTTTATTTTTGTCTGAGTATTTTTCAAAATAGTACCTGGCAATCATTCTATTTCATATAAAAATCGATATTATGTTAAAAAAAGGAACTTTACTTATTCTGTCCGGCTGCTTATTGGTGGTTATGGCGTATGCTCAAAAACAGGAAAACATCTGGATAATGGGAGAACAAGGAGGGGTTGGCCTGGACTTCAATGCCGGCAGCCCTCCGGACAGTATCGCACCTCCGGGCTATTTTGCGAGCTATGAAGCCGCTGCTTCTATTTGCGATGCAACTACGGGTCAGCTCTTGTTTTATACAGACGGAGATACCATTTATAATAAAAACGGGAGCGCCATGCCTAATGGTAGAGGGCTAACCGGAATAATGCCCGTAACAGGGCCCGGACAATCCGCTACGGCTTCAGCAGGTCAGGGAGCTTTAATTGTACCTATGCCGGGTGATCGGGAGAAGTACTATGTTTTTTCGCTCACCGATTGCAACTCTTTTATCTATGCCAAAATATTAGCTCCCGGATTATATGCGGATCAGTCTGGTTTCCTGTATTACAGCATAGTGGATATGAGTCTTGATGGCGGCCTGGGAGACGTAATTACCGGTAAAAAAGGCATTCCGTTAGATACGACAACCCGTTTTACGGAACACATGATTGGTGTTGCCGGCAATAATTGCAATGTCTGGGTTGTCCTGCTGGACCCTCAAAAAGAAACAAGCAGTATAAGCCGCTTTAAATCATTTGAAGTAACAGCAAATGCGGTGCATGATACTCCTGTCATTTCAAATGTATTTTCAGTCAGTCAGTCTACTGCCCCTTATGCTTCGTTAACGGGTTTCGGACAACCGGTAGGACACCTGAATATTTCCCCGGACCGGACAAAACTGGCGCTTGCTGTCGGGTCATCTTACACAAAACAACGGTTAACCTTATTTGATTTTGATGCAAACACTGGCATGGTTAGTAACCCGCTTATACTGGACACTGCCTATACGACCCAGCCGGATAATCAATATTATGGCGTTTGTTTTTCCCCGGATAATTCAAAGCTTTATGCCAACGACTGGGGGCATTCCGGTGAAAATAAAATTTATCAGTTTGATGTAAGCAGTAATAATGCCAATACGATTATCAGCACCAAAACGACTATAGCAGGAAGTAGTAATTATTTTTCTGATATAAAAAGAGGACCGGACGGCAAAGTATATTATTATTCTTCATCCAGTTGGGTAGGTGTCATTAACGATCCCAATAAAGCGGGTATGGCCTGCAACCCTGATTCAACAGCAGTTCGTGTAGCGGATAATGCGCTTAAAGACTTCCCCAACAACGTTCCGGTTATCACTATTCCTCCGGATATGTATTCTGCTGTGGATACTTTCATCTGTTCCGGTGAAGGCATCCTTACTTTACAGCCATCTTCAAAGAATGCCACCAGATGTATATGGGATAATGGTGATACCGCACGGAGCCGTGAAGTAACGCAGGCGGGTACCTATTGGATCAGCTACAAAGAGAATGGATGCGAGGGGCATGTGGATACTTTTCATGTAGCTGTAATAGAGCTCAATCCTATAATAACCATCAGCAAATTTGTTTTGAGTACTACGTCATCCTACTATACTTACCAGTGGATGCTGAACGGCAATATGATACCCGGTGCCACCGCCGATACTTATACGGTAACCGAAAATGGCAATTACCAGGTGATTGTGAGCGGCGAACAAGGCTGTACAGATACTTCTGAGATCTATAAAGTAACTAACGCCAATGGTATTTATGATGTTCAGGCTATTGCCGGCACAATAAAAATCTATCCTAACCCCGCAAACGACCTGGTTTACATCAGCTCCCCTATAAATGTTAATGTCACCTTTACTGATATCTCCGGTAAAGTTATTAAGAAAATAAACGATGCCTCCCGGATCTATGTCAATGATCTGGCAGCAGGAATATATTTAATGCAATTATCAGATAAGGAGGAAAGGATGATAAAAGTAGAGAAGATCATAAAAGCAAAATAATAATCTTCAGGGGCAAAAGGCTTTAGGGATAATGATGACCGGTTATTTCCCTAAAGCCTTTTGAATGAGTAGTATCTTTACAAAATCAATTGACCCATAGGATGAAACCTGTTTTTATACTGTTAAGCAATATGTTTCTAAAAGTATTTATGAAGTTATATGCCCAATTGTTGTCTGCCCATGCTGTTCCCGAGAGCCGGGGCAGGCAGTACAGGCTGTACCTTTATGAACCGATAAAAGAAATGATACGACGATTGGCTTTACAAGTATTTACGGTTTTCCGGGTATCTTCTAAATTTGCTTCCCTGTTCTTTGTACTGATCAGCCCATGTATGAAGCAATCATACGGTCAATACGAGAATGTATGGGCTTTTGGAGAGGGAGCCGGTTTCGATTTCAACTCAGGTAGCCCGATCTTCAAAGCCACTAATATCAGTGCTAGTGAAGGTTGCGCTTCTGTATGTGACCCAAACGGGCAATTGCTTTTTTATACGGAAGGTTACCATATCTGGGATCAGAACGGAAACCTGATGCCCAACGGTAAGGAACTTTTAGGCAGCATTTCAAACTTTTCTTTCAATCCCACCAGCAGCACTACACAGGGCGCCTTAATTGTACCTATGCCGGGCAATGCGCATAAATACTATGTTTTTTCATTAACTGCATGGGAAGTAAATCCGCCGAGTGCTGCTGATAAATTGTATTACAGTATAGTGGACATGAATTTAAATGGCGGCTTAGGTGACGTAGAGGCTTCTGCTAAGGGCATTTTAATGGATTCTTCCCTGACAGAAATGATGACAGCGGCAGTCGGCAATCATTGTAATGTATGGCTGCTGGTTGCCAATCATTTTGAGAATAAATTAAAGGCGTATGCTATTACCGATGCAGGAATAGATTTCAGCCCGGTTATCTCTGATCTGCTACCCGCTAATTATGGTTCCTTTCAGGGCAATATAAAGGTGGCACCTAATAATAAGCGCATTGCCATAAACCGTGTTGGTGTAGGATTATATGATTTTAACCCGGCAACAGGAACTGCTACCGGTATTGCCGCTCTGATTCGTAACCCACCACAGGCAGGAAGAGGAGATCTTGCTTTTTCTCCCGATAATTCAAAACTTTATACTTCATCTCTATCGGAATTAAATGACGGTGGTAATGCTCATCTGTATCAATTTGACTTGAATTCTAATGATTCGGCTACGATGGTCAATAGTAAACTGGCTGTGGGAGATTATTTTATGCAGGCTATGAAATCAGGCCCTGACGGTAAGGTATATACCTGTAGTCCGTCAACGGGTATAGGCGTAATTAATTATCCTAACCTTGCCGGGGCAGCCTGCCGGTATATGCCAAACGCTCATACAGCATGGGCATTTAGCTTCCCCAACACAGTTGCTGTCATAAAGCGGGACACCGTATTCACTTATCAAACGGTTTCCGCCGGATGTTTTGCCAATGTCAATCTTTTGCCCCTCAGAGCCAATGATACTACCGGCTGGAATTATGAATGGAATACAGGTGTCCCGGGCCCATCTTTTATATCCGTAGATCGTCCGGGAACTTACTGGGTTAGCTATCGTACGCCTCCCTGCAATTTTAACGTCGACACGTTTTATGTCTCCTTCCCCAACGGGGTGCTGCCCGACATACATATTCAGAATGCCTGCAAAGGATTTGATAATGGAAAAGCATGGGTCTCTACTTATCCCGGTGATACGGTAACATATCATTATATCTGGCAAAATGAACTGGAAGATACCTTGTCCCTTACAGATACTTTACAAAAGGTTCCGTCGGGGAATTATATACTACACGTCATTACGGCGCATTGCGACACTACGCTGTCTTTCTTCCTTCCTGAAGAAGAACATAAAGTTTCTTTCCAGGCTGACAGCATTATTTGCCAGGGGACAGAACTTACTCTTTACAATACTTCCGACAGCTCTTTTACGCAATTTTATTGGGACCTGGGAGACAATAACCATTCGCAGCTTCGCAATCCGGTCCACATCTATAAACAGAGTGGAAGCTATGAGATAAGGCTTATCGGTATCGGCCTCATTTGTGAAGACACGGCTTATAAAACGATTACAGTAGATTCTTTATTACCTGGAAGCTTTCTCACCCAACCCGACAGCATTTGTGTTGGCCAGAGTATTTCTTTTTACCCCCAAATCGGTAGTACCACTCTTCATCTTCATTGGCAATTTGGTGATGGCCTGGAAATGATTTCCAGTTATAAAAATAAAATACAACATGCTTATGAAGTGGCAGGCATTATACCGGTCAGGCTTAACATACAATTCCGTGTTTGTCCGGATACATACTTTATAGATACCGTATATGTATATAGAATACCTGAAATTGACTTAGGTACAGATGCCGGCCTTTGCATCAATGATGCATCAATCCTGCTGCAAAATCTGCAAAAGCCGTCAGGCAATTACCACCAGTTATGGAACACAGGAGACACAACCGAAAGTCTGAAAGTAGTGCATCCGGGCATGTATAGTCTGACCGTAAGGACCGAACCATTAGGCTGCAGCAATACAGCTACCATAGAAATTACCAAAGATTGTTACATAGATATACCCAATGCCTTTACACCCAATGGCGACGGTGTAAATGATTATTTTTTTCCCAAACAACTATCCGCTCAAAAAATAACTCAATTCAAAATGAAGATTTTTAATCGCTGGGGCGAGCTGATCTTCGAAACCAATAAAAAAGATAGTCGTGGTTGGGATGGCCAATTCAATGGAAAGCCACAACCGGAAGGTACTTATGTTTATATCATAAATGCGGAAATCAACGGAACACGCCCCGAACATTACCAGGGCAATATAACCTTAATAAGATAATATACCTGTGCCGGCGACTTCAGTCGCTGCAAGCCTAATCGTACAATATTCAGGTAACGGGTAATATCAGGCAAATATCGAAAATGAAATAAGGCTTGCGTAAATGCAAGCCTTATTTTTATACTATTAAGTGTGATGATAAAACGGTATCAATAAGAAATTGATTCCGCACTTTCCAACAGCACCGTAGTTTTATTATTTAATGTTTCCACGAACCCGCCACCGATATTATACGTTTCATTGCTGCTACGGTCTTTCAGGATCTTCATTTTACCTTTTCCCAAAGCAGCTACCATAGCCGCGTGGTTTTCCAGGATTTCAAAAGAACCCTCTACCCCTGGCAACTGTACCCCGTATACGGTACCACTGAAAATTTTATGTTCGGGAGTTAATATTTCTAATTGCATTGTTGCTTATTGTAAAAAAGTAAACCAATATCAAACTAATCCTAAGGATTAGTTCTTAGCCTGCTCCATAAGTTTTTTACCTTTTGCTATAGCATCATCTATAGTTCCAACAAGGTTAAATGCAGCTTCAGGATACTCGTCTACTTCACCGTCCAATATCATGTTAAATCCACGGATGGTTTCCTCGATAGGCACCAATACACCCGCAAGACCGGTAAACTGCTCTGCCACATGGAAAGGCTGTGATAAGAAACGTTGTACACGACGGGCACGGGAAACGACTAATTTATCTTCTTCACTCAACTCATCCATACCTAAGATGGCGATGATATCCTGTAATTCCTTATAACGTTGTAAAGTTAATTTAACCCTGTTTGCACAATTGTAATGCGCATCTCCAACAACCGCAGGAGTAAGGATACGGGAAGTAGAATCCAAAGGATCTACTGCCGGATAAATACCCAAATCCGCAATCTTACGGCTTAATACCGTAGTAGCATCCAAGTGGGCGAAGGTTGTAGCCGGAGCCGGATCCGTAAGGTCATCCGCCGGTACATAAACCGCCTGTACAGAAGTAATGGAACCACTCTTTGTAGAAGTAATACGCTCCTGCATCAGACCCATTTCCGTAGCCAGTGTAGGTTGATAACCCACCGCAGAAGGCATACGGCCCAAAAGAGCAGATACCTCAGAACCTGCCTGGGTAAAACGGAAGATGTTATCTACGAAGAACAGGATATCCCTACCCTTTCCTTTGCCATCACCGTCACGGAAATATTCCGCCATAGTCAGACCGGAAAGCGCCACACGGGCACGTGCTCCGGGAGGCTCATTCATCTGGCCGAAAACGAAAGTTGCTTTAGATTCTTTAAGTTCCTGCAGGTCTACAGCGTTTAAGTCCCAACCGCCTTCTTCCATGCTGTGCTTAAACTTCTCACCATATTTCACAATGCCCGCTTCAATCATCTCCCTCATCAGGTCATTACCTTCACGGGTACGCTCACCTACGCCTGCGAACACAGACAGACCGCCGTGCCCTTTAGCGATATTATTGATCAGCTCCTGGATCAATACGGTTTTACCCACACCGGCGCCACCGAACA
>JBEBVI010000163.1:0-8511 GCA_040392805.1 Taibaiella helva | reverse complement strand
ATACGGATGCTATCAATACCGTTTTACGTTGGGCATCTTTAATGTAAATAAGACTAAAAGGGTATTTCTTTACATTTATTTCATAATAATCCTCATATTCATTCCTCCAACGATCGGGAAATTCGCATATTAAAGATAAAGCTGAATTTATTGCTGCTGTAAAACCTTCAGCTGCCGGAATACTCCGCGCTATATACCAAAGTAATGCTTCCTCATACTCTTCCTGTGCTTTCGGTAAAAAAACATAAGCATAGGCCATATTATTTAGTTGCAGCGTTTAATATTTTCTCTATACGAGCCTTACTTTCAGCCTGACTTATGCCAGTGGATGGATTCGCTTTATAGGATTGATAACGACGATCTAATTCTGCTTTAAATTCCTGGGTATAAACAACCCCGCTAGACTCTATGGAATCTTCAACCATAGTATAAATGGCTTTTATCTTTTTATCGTCGGCTACTTCAAGGTAATTATGTAACCGCTTTCTAAGCGTTGCCGTCTTCATATACTGTATCTCCTTTTATGCAAATTTAATGCTTTTCAGGTAGATTTGCTTCTTCCAGCGAGGAGTTCGTTTCGCTTAACTCCAATGAACAGTGGCTTTATAAATAAATCAGGGCCTCAGGTTTTTCTAACATGTATGGAGTCAAAGACTCCGTTTTATTATCAGTTCGAAGAGTTCGCTTCGCTTAACTCTAACGAACAGTGGAAACGTGTCTCCCAAGTATCCCTGTCCTTCAAAACAGAGGGCAATAAAAAAACCACTTCCTGACTTTAAAAACAGGAAGTGGTTAATAAAAACTCCGTATCGTGTACTACCAGATGTTCCGGTTATTTTGCCTTTTTAGGAACAGCTTTCTTGGAAGCGGCCTTAGCCGTAGCTGTTTTTTTAGGCAATGCTGTCTTTTTTACGGCAGCGCTCTTTTTAGTCTTTTTATCAAATGCCGTAGGATCTATTTCTATGATCATTTTCTTAACCTCACCTAATGATAAAGTGGTCAGATCTTCGGCCGCATATTTCGATCCGTCGGGCTTACGCCCCAGCTTAAGCATTTGCTTACCGAAACGTATAAAAGGTCCCCAACGGCCGTTCTCAATAGCAATCTTTTCTTCAGGCCATTGCTGTATATAGCGGTTGGCTTCTTTTTCAACCTTCTTAGCGATCAGCTCATCTATGTCTTTCTGACTGAGGTTATCAAAATCGTAGGCTCTGGGTACATTAATAAAAAGATCGCCCCATTTCAAAAACGGCCCGAATCTGCCTTTACCCTTACTCACCGGCAGGCCCTCATAATAACCAACAGGGGCATCTGCTTCCTGCTTTTCTTTTATAAGAGTTACAGCCCGGTCCATATCTACCGACAAGGGATCTTCTCCGCGTGGAATGGAAATAAATTGTTCTCCCCATTTCACATAGGGACCAAAGCGGCCTGCACCCACACTCACTTCCTTATCATCATAGCTACCCAATACAAAAGGTAATTTGAAAAGTTCCAACGCTTCTTCTAAGGTAATGGTTTCAATACTTTGATTAGCTTTAAGTGTTGCAAACCGTGGCTTCTCTTCATCTTCGGAGCTACCGATCTGGATCATAGGACCAAACCTGCCTAAACGGGCCACTACCGGGCGACCACTTTCCGGGTCGGTACCAAGGTGATGCTCTCCTTTTGCGCGTTCAGCATTTTCCAGCGTATTCTCAACCGTTTTATGAAAAGGATCATAAAAATTACTGATCATTTTATTCCACACTTTCTTCCCGGCCGCTATCTGGTCAAATTCATTTTCGATATTAGCCGTAAAGCTATAATCCATCACCTGGTCAAAATGCTCATTCAGGAAGTCGGTCACCACCATACCCAGGTCGGTAGGGAATAACTTATTCTTTTCGGCCCCGGTATTTTCAGTGGCTTCACGATGTGCTATCTTATTATCTTTCAGTGTAAGTATATGATAACGTCTTTCCACACCTTCACGATCTTTCTTCTCCACATAGCCCCGTTGTTGTATCGTACTTATGGTAGGCGCATAAGTAGACGGGCGTCCGATGCCCAACTCCTCCAGCTTTTTAACCAGGGAAGCTTCCGTATACCTTGGCGCCGGGCGACTGAAGCGCTCTGTAGCTTTCAGTTCAATAAGCGGAACATTCTGTCCTACTGTTAAAGGCGGCAGCATACCTTCTTTTTCATCATCATCCTCGTCATCCTTACCTTCTATATACACTTTTAAGAAGCCGTCAAATTTCAACACTTCCCCACTCGCCGTAAGCTGTTCATTCATGGTTGAAATACCGATCTTAGCAATCGTCTTTTCCAAACGCGCATCTGCCATTTGCGAAGCTATGGTCCTTTTCCATATCAGCTCGTACAACTTCTGTCCTTCTGCATTGCCCACATTGCTCAGTCGCATATCCGTAGGCCGTATAGCTTCGTGCGCCTCCTGTGCAGACTGGTTTTTAGTCTGATACTGGCGTCTTTGGTAATAGTCATTGCCATACTGGCCGCGAATCGTTTCTTCTGCATTTTCCAGCGCCGTTTCTGACAGGTTAACAGAATCGGTACGCATATAGGTGATGTAACCGTTTTCGTATAATTGCTGTGCCAGGCGCATGGTACGGGAAACCGAATAGCCCAGTTTACGGCTGGCTTCCTGCTGTAATGTAGATGTGGTAAATGGCGCAGCCGGCGAACGCTTACCGGGTTTGACCTGTACATCCTCAACGGTGAAAGTGGCATTGATACATTTTTCCAGGAATACCTGTGCCGAAGAACTATCTGTAAAACGCCGTCCTTCCGCCTTAAAGTTAACTTTGCGGTTATGTAAATCCAAAGCCTCGAACAACCCTTCCGTTCTGAAGGTGCTTTCCGCTTTAAAGTTGTTGATTTCCCGTTCTCTTTCCGTGATCAACTTAACGGCTACCGATTGCACCCTTCCGGCCGAAAGGCTTCTGCCACTCAGCTTACGCCATAATACAGGTGATATTTCAAATCCAACGATGCGGTCCAGCACACGGCGTGCCTGTTGAGCATTCACCAGGTTCATATCCACTAAGCGGGGATTTTCGACAGCCATTTTTATTGCCGGTTTGGTAATTTCATGGAAAACGATACGCTTTGTTGTAGCCGGATCAAGGCCCAACACTTCGCAAAGATGCCAGCTAATGGCTTCCCCTTCCCGGTCTTCATCCGTAGCTAACCAAACCTGGCCTGCCTTCTGGGCACGCTGACGTAAGTCGGCTACCACCTTCCTTTTATCTTCGGAAATAATATAGTTGGGGATAAAACCATTTTCTATATCGATCCCCATACCCTCTTTTTCCAGGTCCCGGATATGACCGAAGCTTGACTTCACTTCAAAATCATTACCCAGTATCTTCTCTATTGTTTTTGCCTTTGCGGGCGACTCCACTATTAATAAATTCTTAGCCATACACAATTCTTAGACGCCCCTGTCTGGGGAATCTGACATTTATACATTTGTAATTTCTGAATCCCGAAAGCTTTTCCGGACGGTGCAAGATTACGTTATATTTTGGAAAAACAACTATTACGCCCCGAAATCATCCTTTTTTTAATAGACTTCTTATTTTTTTCAAAGGTAGGAAACCGCATATCCACATAGCAAAAACCGAAATCATACCGGAAAGTGCTAAATTAATAAGAAGATGATAATGAACTATGTACAGTATATAACAACCAACAAACAATATCCCTGCAAATATAATATAGCGCACCAGTTCGGCCAGGGATATAGTAACGCCTATAATTTTTCTCGCTGTCCATATATTTAATATACTAACCAACAATTGGGTGATACCACAGCTTAAAGCGGCTCCCCATGCTCCGTAAAGCGGCATCAGTATGAAATTGGACAGCAGGTTAATGAAAACAGCCGCCAGCGAAATACGGATCAGTTGCTTCAGGTTACCATTGGCGGTTAAAAGCGTAGAATAAATATAGCCGATACAAAAACCGGGAAAAGAGATCATCAATAAAGAAAAAACCATTCCGTCATAAGCGGAAGCCATATCTTTCAGGTTCAGCTTCATTATTTCTTCTCCCCAGTAAGCGGACAAGGCAATAGCCGATATGGCTACAGGCAGCAGTAAGTTGGTACATAAAGTAGTCAGCTCCTGCACAGATTCTCTCTTCGCCAGCATTCTTCCAAAAACGGGCAACAGTATACCGGCAAACAGTACACCGGTCACATTATTAGCCACATCCAGGAGCCTGTAGGCTGCGGCGTAAACGCCTGCTTCATATTTACCATTGGGTAGCAAACGCTCCATCAGGAATACATCAGCGCGTATATACACCGCCATTAAAAATATCAGTATAGCATAAGGAAGGCTTTGCCGGCAGATGATCCATACTTTGCGCAGGTTATAGTGGCGCCATTCAAGAGCAGAAAGCCGCATACAGATCATAAAGGCTACAATAACCGTCAGCAGGGATGCCGCTATCTGTGCGTATACAAACCATTCGATACGGAAGCCGGACGAAAAGCGGGGATGAAACAGCAGCAGGGAGCAAATACCGATCATGAAAAAGCGATCGCCTACGGAAAGTAAGCTGTCCGTACGGAATTTATGTATTGCTGCAACGTTACTGCGCAGGTACAGCAGCAATGAATTCAGTATCTGTACAAAGCAGAGCGCGGTCAGCAAAAACAAGCTATAGCCGGTATAGCCCATTATGAGGCCCAGCAGAACCACGAGGGCCAGGTAGCCGGCAGACAGCAGCAGCTTGGCCATTATAATGTTGGGGAACAGGGTACGCATGGTTTCAGGGGAACGTGAAACGGTGCTGCTGTTATAATTCTGAAGGCCAAAATCCAACAGGACCTGGAAAATGATCGTAAAGTTAAGAAGCGCCACATACTGGCCATATACCTCGTGTCCTACAGCTATCTGCACATTCCTGTCAATGCCGAAAATCCATAGCGGCTTAACGATCAGGTTGACTAAAACCAGGAATATGATATTTCGGACAAAAAAACGGCGCAATATGATTTGTTTTTAAGTCAAAAGTAAAAAGTCAAAATTCAAAACAATAAATAGTTGGATCATTACTGTGATAAAGTTTGAATATTGGAACAATATGTACCTGACTGTGTGCATTTATCTCCGGTGAGAAAAGTTCAATTTTCACTTTTGCTTCATTCTATTGTTCATCCCCCCTTTATCCGCCACCGTCATGGCAGGGAGTTGCGGGGAACGAAGCAAAGCCATCTCCGGCGCTTAACAACCCTGGTACAATCTGCTAAGCAACCAAATCCCTTCCTGAGTCTGTACTGAGCTCAGTCGAAGTCTCAGGGTACCAATGAATGCTACGCAGGCTGTTGACCTTGAGTATCTCCTTATAACAATAAAATAAAAGAGCTGCAACCCCATAAAGGAAAATCCGGCAGTGAAACAGATTTCATCCATCTTTTTTCTGCCGGATCAAGGAAGTTTATCCTATATTTTTTTCAATGCCAACAACGAAAAGTCTGTTTCTACTTTCCGGATCGTATTGCTTAGTTTCCCCATGCCGTCAATTTCCATTTCCACTACATCGCCGGGCTGCAGCCATTGTACCTGGTAATCAGGATTGTTCAGCAGTCCGGTACCATTCAGCTCCAGGAAGCAACCGGTACCCACCGTCCCGCTACCGATCACATCGCCGGGATAAATATCTACGCCGTAAGCACAACGCTCGATAATTTCAGCAAAGGTCCAATCCATATCTCCCATATTGCCTTCGCTTACCTGTATGCCATTTACCTTACAGGTCATTTTCAGGTTGTAATTGGCGCCGGTATGTCCTTCTTTTGCCGGTATGCGGAAGGGCTCCAATTCATCGGGAGTCACCATCCAGGGGCCTATAACCGTGGAGAAATCTTTACCTTTTGCCGGCCCGAGGTTCAGCAACATTTCTTCCATTTGCAGCCTCCGCGCACTCATATCGTTCATTATGCAATAGCCGGCAATATAATGACCGGCTTCTTCTGCTTTTATATTGCGGCCTTTCTTACCAAGAATGACTGCAGCCTCCAGCTCAAAATCCAACTTTTCAAAATGATCCGGCATACAATCAATGGCGCCCGGCCCCTGGATAGCATTGTGGTTGGTAAAATAAAAAATAGGATACTGATCAAACTCCGCTATCATATCTATCTTACGGTTACGCCTGGCTGCGGCTACATGCTGCCTGAAAGCATATCCATCCCTGCACGATGTGGGCCGGGGAAGTGGCGCCAGTATTTCCGCTTCGACAAATGAACGTGAGGATATAGCCAGTTTACCATTCTTTATTTTCTGTTCTGCCTCTTTTGCTATTGCCGACAGTTGTTCCCAATCTTCCAGCATCTGCATCAGGGTTTGCGGTAAGCGGGCATCTGCATCGTTCAGGTTATACAGGTTGCCATCAATATAGAAAGCTACCTGCTCGCTGTTGTTGTTCCGGTACGTTACCAATTTCATATTTCTATGTGTTTTTGTTATCAAATATCATTATGAACAAAAGCCTTTTTGTGGCTATTGAATAATGGATTATTTTTTCCAAGAGGTACACTCGCTCCTAAGCTGAGAATAAGCTCGTAAGTACCAAAGCTATGCCTGGCCCGGCCATTATATACTTTTAAATGACTATAGCGTGCATAATCCGCTTTCTGGGCAAATTCAAGATAAGCGTATTTCAGCAAGCTGACCCGGAGCGCTGTTTCCACTCCGATATTCCAGCCGCCCAACTGGAATCCGGCATCGTTGCTTTTCCCATATAAAGCATTTTCCACGTGAGGTATTACCGGACCCACACCTGCCTTAACGAGAAGGTCTGCCCTGAAATAATTATTATCGGTTGCAAATAAAGGAACTCTACGCACCAGGTTAATCAGCAGGAAGTTTGCACCATTATTGAGAAAGTAATAAAAACCCTGTGCTTCTGAAAACACGATCTGCTCATCCACTTCAGCACCTTCAATCTTGCCCTTAACCCTTACCGGCTGATTATCTCGTATAACATATTTCGTATGATCAAAATTGATCTCTATGGCAAAAAGCTGCTCCTCATCAAAAAAATAACCCAGACGGTAGTTATATTGAGGTATGGTCAGTTGCTTATGGAAGAAATTTTCATTCCAACCCGGACGATCATGCGCCTCTACAGAGTGCATGGTATAATCGGATTGTAAAACCGGCTGCCATACATGGATATCGGAATGGGTGTACCACTCTTTATTATATCCCCAGCTAAAGTAGAAAGCTCCGTTACGTGTAATCTTCCCATTACTCCTTTCTTTATTTTCAACAGCCGATGAAGTAAAAGTAGCTATCAATAAAAAAGCGGCGTATATAAGCTGCTTTCCGAAATTAAACATCATTAAAATCAGGGGATTAAACACTGCAAAAGTAACTTAATGATTGTTGTGAACAAACAGTATCTTAAAGTATCATACCTTCTGACACCAAAGGCACTATAATAAACCTGCAAAATGAGGCTGGCAGCAATAGCAATGGCGGAAATGCGCTACCTGTTTGTAGAAAATTCCCCAAAGTGTTTCTTTTGCTGCGTAGCGGCTACCCTTTAGGTATACCATTGTACAGCGCTGGGGATGTGGCTTACATTTTCGGGAGACAAGGGTACGCACGGGATCTTTGGGAAGCTCCCTTGCCACCGGAGTTGCCCGTGTCCCCCGGTACAAGGCAAAAAGCTCCTATAAAAATACCACACTCAATTTCTCTCCTGATTTTTCATATTATAAACGCAGGGTATATACTCAATTTTAAAATCAGGTATATACCCTTTGACAGTCTTATGGCTTTTTAATCAAATTTGCCTTTTAAACCGCCTATTTAAAGACCTGGTGCAAAAAATGAACCATCAGGTACAACCTGTAAATTAAAAATGGAAAACTATTGAATAGGAATTAATTTTGCGATCCTTCATATAAAAAATTATTGAAGCATTCGCTTTGAATCTCGTAACATCGGAACCTAGGAAATTTCAGCAGATACGAGACGATAAGTAGAATGCCCACGTATAAGAGCGTGGGCTTCCTTATTGTATCTGCCGGTCTCCTAGGACCTCGATGTTGCATAAGTGAAGTCCCGCGCTCTTTCGCATCTATACCTTTCCGGCGCATAACTCCACATAAGATTCCTGGCTATCTTCAAGCATCGAAGCATCGCATATCAATCGTGTATTTTTTAACCACTAAATACAATTTGATTATGCAAATGAAACATTTATTAATGATGCTGCTTTTATGTGGCCACATTTTCAGTTATGGGCAAAAACCTTACTATAATCAACGGCCAGAATTTTTAAAAGCAAATAGTGTTTGGGCTTTCGGTAATAGTGCCGGTTTAGATTTTAACAATGGAAGTCCTGCTCCTATTTATACAAAGGCATTTGGTGTTGAAGGAGGTACATCTGCTGCTGATCCGGTTACCGGTAGATTGCTTTTTTATTCAAATGGTGGCAAAGTGTGGAATGTATATCACCAGGTAATGCCTAATGGAGATAGTTTAA
>JBEBVI010000162.1:0-8535 GCA_040392805.1 Taibaiella helva | reverse complement strand
ATTAATATGTTGTTTTAAGGTATTTTCTCTTCTTAAAGTCCAAAGGGTATGACGGCAATTCGGGAAGTTATTTCGTCGGCATTATTCAACAGGAGACCAGTTAATAATTGATCGCATTCTATTCTGCTTTAACCAGTTTTTCTACCTTAAGCATTACACCATCTTCATCAGTTATATTTAAAAAGTATACGCCTCCGGTCAACTCACCAATGAAAACAGATGTAACATCATTCTGATCTTTTATGACTTTACCCGCTATATCCGTAATACGTATATTGGTCTTTACCGGCGATTGAATATACACGACATCAGTAGCAGGATTGGGATAAATATGAATTTGATCAGACAGTACAGAAACATTTTCTATTCCTGTGTAATTGGCTACTGTATATGTATATGAGGTATCAGAACAGCCGTTTTCATTGGTAACCATTACCTGGTAGTTCCCATTTTCCTTCACCGTATAGACGGAGTCTGTAGCTGCGTCAATAGCTATGCCATTCAGTATCCATTGATAAGTGGCATATTTACCGGTTACACCCAATGTAAAGCTATTAGTGGTAATAACAGGCTTATCAATTGGAATAAAAGTCAAATCAAGAATAATAGTACTGTCACAGCCGTTGACCTTAGAAAATACTTCCGTATAAATGCCCTCTGTGGTGTAGGTTTTCCCATACCAGGTGTAGCTTCCACCGCATACCGTTGAATCCCTAAGATAAAATAAGAAGGTATCTTTACAACTAAACTTCATTGCAAACGCATCATAGAATCCTACACTGGTTAATGTATCTCCGCTGCCGCCAATATTAAAATCGGCCGGCGTTGACGTAAACTGCCCCGTCACATACACATTGCCGTTACCACCCACAGTAACGCTCCTACCAACGTCAATCTTACTGCCACCCATACTTTTAGTCCATAGGTACTTGCCTTCCGTATTATATTTGGCTAAAAATATATCACGGTTCCCTACAGTAGCCAGCTTACCTCCGCTACCACCGGGATTAAAGTGAGCCGTATCCGAATCAAAACTTCCTGTTACATACACATTACCTCTGGTATCTACAGCAATGCCATTACCATGATCGGAACCCGTCCCCCCCATACTTTTGGCCCAAAGGTAGTTACCACTCACATCATATTTGGCTAAAAATACATCTTCGCTACCTGCACGGGTCAGTATGCCACCACTACCGCCAGGATTAAAATAGGTTGTATCCGAACTGAAAGTACCTGTAGCATATATATTACCACTACTGTCCGCAGCTATACCATAACCTTTATCGTCATCCTTACCACCCATACCTTTAGACCAAAGGAAGTTACCCGCAGGATCATACTTAGCCAGGAACACATCACTGCGTCCTGCAGAAGTAAGAGCACCTATATTGTTATAAAAGTCAAAAAATGCTCCCTGCTCACTAAAAAATCCCGTTACATACGCATTGCCATTACCATCCACGGCCACGCTCCAGCCCTGATCGTTTCCGCCGGCACCCATGCCTTTGACCCAGAGGAAGCTGCCACTACCATCGTACTTAGCTAAAAAAGCATCAAAGCTCCCCCGTGAAGGAAGACTACCTCCACTACCACCAGGGTTAAAATCTATGGGGCCATCGGACAAATAGCCGGTTAGATACACATTGCCATTGTTATCTGTAGTCAGTCCCATACCCAAACAACTACCATTACCGCCCATATTTTTTGCCCAGAGGAAATTACCACTTCCATCGTACTTAGCTAAAAACCCATTAGATCCTGAGCCTATACGGGGCAGGATACCACCGCTACCGCCACGGTTAAAATAAGCTGTGTCTGAGTTAAAAGCTCCTGTTATATATATATCACCGTTACCGTCCACAGTAATGTTATAACCCTGATCAAAACCCTTTCCACCCGTATTTTTAGCCCAGAGAAAGTTACCCGCTACATCATACTTGGCTAAAAACACATCATTCATAAAGTTTCCTGCAGTATTATTATTGAGCACACCCCCGCTGCCTCCGGGATTAAAGTCAGCTATGGTCGAAGTAAAAGTTCCTCCGATATACGTATTGCCACCGTTATCAATAGCTATGCCGTGACTATATTCGACACCAGCACCTCCCATCTTTTTGGCCCAGTCAAAATTCTGGGCACTTACCGTTAAACAAGAACCTGCAATACAAATAGTGGCTAAAATACTTTTTACATTAGATATTGTTTTCGTCATTTTTTAATAGATTGTATAATTAATAAATATAAAATTTAAACTTATGTATATTGCAAAATATGGGCTTTGTCTTACTTGCAAACAAATACTGCCTGTAGAACAAGAAACACTAACTAACCTTCAGTAAAGCACAACAAATGTATTTTTTAGTCTTTTACCGGAACAATGCCTAAAGACTTATTTTTAAAATTACAATATAAGTCCGTCTATTCCTGAATATTCCATTTTTCAAGGCTTATCCTTTAATGCTGAATTATTCAGGGAAGGGAATATATATATAAGTATATGCAGAGAGGGCTGCCGGTATCGGATACATATAGCGAAAACATAACAGTCATATTATGCTAATCCCTATCTTTGTTTTATTATGCGTATTACACATATAGTAATATCTGGTTTACTGTCGATGACACTGTTATTACACAACTTTTGCCTTGCACAGGAAAATAATGTACAACCAGGTGTTATTGTGAATATTAAAGATACGACGACCACCCTTAAGCAGATCCAGGAAGCTATGGGCATAAGTTCGCATTACCCGGATAGCGCTATTAACCTGTTACTTACCTGCCGGGAAGATAGCAGAATCACCGGATTTCATTACGGAGCACTTTTGTCCGCATTTAATCTTGCTAAAGTGTATGTGCACTATGATTGCGGGAAGATTGAAGATGCTATGGCCACCCTGGCCCCATTGCCCGCCCAATGCCGTACAGAACGGGAGATGAAACTCCTGCCGTATATCTTTAATCTTATGGGTAATGCTGAGAATTTAGTGGGGAAAGAGGACAAGGCGCTACAGTATTATATGCAGGCAGAAAAAGTTGATGCGCGGTACCGTACAGATTCATTAAACTGTATGCTTTACAATAATATCGGTACCTGCCTGATGAATAATCAAAGACCATCACAATCGCTTTATTACTTTAGTAAAGCAGAAGCCATTGCTGAAAAAGGAAAGTATTATAGCTTATATATATACAGCCTCATCAACAAAGGAGAAATTTATGCCGCTATGAAAGATTATACGACAAGTGAAGCCGTTATCTTAAAAGCTATACAAATAGCTACAGCATATAAAAAAGGATCAGATGGGCATGCCCTCGCTCTGGCATCTTTAGGCATGTTGTATCATAGGCGGGATTCCTCCTTTCAAAAAGCGTTTACTTATCTTGAGCAGGCTGTCAGCCCGGGTATGGATGTAATGACAAGAAGCAAGCTGGCGATACTGGGCAATATTGCTCTACTGAAGAGGCGCCAGGGTAAAACCAGGGAGAGTATCCGATACTATGAAGAAGTATTGAAACTTGCCCAGGCATCAGGCTATCGCGATATCATACAAATCTCCAGGAAAAACCTTGCCAGAGCTTACTACTCTATAGGGCTATACAGGAATGCTTTCGATTATGCCGATCTCTTTATGACACTCAGAGACAGCATTGAGGCAGAAAAAACCATAGATAACCTCAATAAACTGGAATTGCAATTCCGCACCGCACTTAAAGATAAAGAACTGGCAGAAAACCGCTTGCAGCTTAGCCTGCAGGAAAGGCGGATAGAAAAGAAAAATTTCTGGATCATCGCTACAATTTCCGGTGCATTGCTGCTGTGTGTACTGCTGCTACTGCTATACAGAAATGCACTTCATAAGCGCCGCCTGGTCTCTGATCGTATACAACTGCTGCAGCACCAGCAACAGATAGGCAGGTTAAAAGCCATGATGGAAGGTGAAGAAAAAGAAAGAAAACGCCTGGGCCGCGAGCTGCATGATGGCATAGGCGGTATGATAGCTGCGCTGAAGATGGGATTCAGTACCTTGCAGGAGCAATATGGCATGCAGCGCAACAAAGGTTATAATGATATGATGCTTCTGCTGGACGAAACGGGAAAAGAAGTACGCAAAACGGCACACAACCTGATGCCGGAAATGTTATCGCGATTAGGCCTCAAAGATGCATTAGAACAATACCTTACAGGAAATAAAAGTGCATGGCACCCGCTGCATGTTGAGCTACAGGCACATGGCCATATGAATGATCTACCGGATCCCGTTCAGTTAGCCATATACCGCACGGTGCAGGAACTGGTTAAAAATGTGGTGCAACACGCAAAAGCCAGCCAGGTACTGATACAACTAAACAGGGATGAAGACAATGTGCTCAGCCTTATGGCAGAAGATGACGGCATTGGTTTTGACCAAACGGAAACGAGCCAGGGAATAGGCTTACAAAACATTAAAGACCGGGTAAATAATCTACAGGGCACACTATCTATACACTCCGAAAAAGGAGGGGGAACCATTATACAAATTGAATATGACCTGAATAAAATCAATACCTTTGATACATGAGCATACGCATAGCCATAGCCGACGATCACCCTTTAGTTATCAACGGTATACGAACAATGCTGGATAATACCGACATAGAATTAATAGCCGGTTATCCTGATGGAACTTCCCTGCTGGAAGGGCTGAAAGAATGTGTGCCGGATGTACTACTCCTGGACATCCAGATGCCGGGAAAAACGGGAGAGGAATTGATACCTGTATTACAGGAGTTTTATCCTGAATTACGCATTATCGTATTAACAGGATTTGACCAGATCTTCTATATCAAAAGTATGATATACCTGGGCGCTTTGGGCTACCTGCTGAAAGCTTCCGACAAACCCACAATGCTTTCGGCCATACATACCGTATATGCATATAAAGAATTTATTGACCCCGCACTCAAACCTGATCTGGAGCATGCGCAACAAAACCGGATGCCCCATATTCAAAAACCAATGCTTACACCCCGCGAGAAAGAGGTACTGAAATTAATTGCCGAAGGGTTGAACAGCCAGGAAATAGCCGACAGGTTGTTCCTCGGTCTGCGTACAATTAAAAATTACCGGCTTAGTCTTTTGTTCAAGCTGGATGCTAAAAATTCTATTATTTTAATTAAAAAAGCTGCGGAAATGAGATTGGTGTAGATTTTTTTATGAGTGATGGATGATAAGTGATGGGCGATGACAGCGTTTCAATAATTTCTTCTGTCTTATATTATTTATCTGATAATTCTTTCGGCAAATAGGCTGACTACGATTTCATTTCCAACCGGAATAATGCTTCATTCGTGTAATGGGTTTTAATACCCTTTTCATACTGTAATAGCCAATTAGAATCTTTGCCCGGTTGTACTCCGTAGCCCGGTTGTAAAAAGCAATCAGACTATCTGATAAACCAATTTGACATAAAACGTTCCCTTTAGACAGAAACAAAGCAAACGTCAATCTTCCTTAATTTTTGCTGTTTTAGCTTGTAATCTTTTCTATTTTTCACATATTTGTGCCTGTTTTCAAAAAGTATATACAATAGTAAATGAGCAAACATCAGCTCCGTAAAGATAAAACCTGTCAAAACTGCGGACAGGAAGTAACCTTGCGATTCTGCCCGGCGTGTGGACAGGAGAACACGGAAACGCGACAGTCCTTCGGGTACTTAGTGCGCCATTTTATAGAAGATCTTCTGCATTATGACGGCAGCTTCTGGGAAACTATTAAAAAGCTGCTTTTCAAACCCGGGCTTCTTACGCAGGCTTATCTCCAAGGGAAACGCCAGCAATATGTGCCACCGGTAAAGCTGTATATATTTATAAGCTTTGCAGCTTTCTTCCTGATGCATATATGCCCGGACTTTAATACTTATGACCCGGAAAATCCCGATAAAGTTCTGACAGGCAGTATCAGCGAAGCCGATTACCAGGCCAGGATGGATGCCTATAATACCGCCATTATGCAATACGACTCTATACAAAATGCATTACCTGAATCACAGAGAGATGCCCCCTTTATTCAGCGCATTCAAAAAAACCTGATCAAAAGTGAGGTGCTTGATGATAATCAGATAAATGATCAGATAGGGGAGCAGTTTGAAAAGATTACACCCAAAGCATTACTCTTTCTGATGCCCTTGTTTGCATTTATTTTGTGGTTATGCTATCCTAAAAATAAATTTATGTACTTCGACCATGGCATATTTATCCTGCATTTTCTCTCTGCAACATTAATTATTATAACACTCAATTATATTATTGACAGCCTGTTCCCTTCGAACTATATTTTCAAAAGCGAACTGGTTTCAGACATGATCAACGTGGCTACATTAGGCTGGACTGGTATTTACTTCATCCGGGCCATACAACGGGTATATAAGCCGGTAAAGATTTGGGGTAAGTGGTTTAAACCACTGCTGCTGTATAGTGTACAGCTTATTTTATTCCTGCTTTTTGTGGGTATCCTGTTCTTTTATTCCTTAGCTAATGTATAGATCATGCATAAACAGGAGCAAGATATACGTCTGGTTTATTTTTAATTGCAAATATCCCGGTTTTAATATCGCATTTTAAATAAGAACCTTATTCCTGACTTAATAGAAATAGCTGTTTAAAAACGCGTACCACATCCAATGAATCATAATCAAATACTCCTGCTGATTACCGCCTCCTATTTTATCCTGCTGTTAGCTGTGGCATTCTACACCTCACGCAACAGTAATAATGAATCATTCTTTGTGGGCAACCGGAACAGTAAATGGTGGTTAGTTGCCTTTGGAATGATCGGCACTTCGCTGTCCGGGATGACTTTCATCAGCGTACCGGGCACAGTAGGTAACGGAGGGGCATTTAATTATTTCCAGGTTGTTATAGGCTATTGGATCGGGTACTTTATTGTTGCCTACATTCTGCTGCCGGTCTATTACCGGATGCAGCTTACATCCATCTACACCTACTTAGAACGCCGGCTGGGCACAAATGCGCACAAAACAGGCGCTCTCTTTTTCATTCTCTCCCGCACCCTGGGCGCCACGCTAAGGCTATACCTCGTTATAAAGGTGCTGGAAATATTTGTTTTAAAAGACCTGGGCATTTCCTTTGAAGCCACTGCGATCATTATATTAGCCCTTATCCTTCTCTATACGTTTAAGGGGGGCGTAAAGACCATTGTATGGACCGATACCCTGCAAACCACGTTTATGCTGCTGGCATTGATCGTAAGCCTGTTCTATCTTGCCGGCCGGCTCGATCTTTCCCTCTTTAGTGCATGGTCTGAAATAGGAGCAAAAGGAATGACCAAAATATTTACAACGGAACCTTTATCTGCCAATTACTTTATCAAACAGATCCTGGGCGGAGCATTTATTACTATTGCCATGACCGGTCTGGACCAGGAAATGATGCAAAAAAACATAAGCGTCAGCAACCTTAAAGACTCCCGAAAAAACATGGTAGTGATGGGTACGATGCAAATGGTGGTCGTATTTATATTTCTCTTTCTGGGTGGGGTACTTACATTATATGCCGGTGCCAACGGAATAACGGCGAAGGGTGACGATCTCTTTCCCGCCATTGCGCTCAATAGCGGGTTGCCGTTCTTTATTACCATCTGTTTCGTTATCGGTTTGATATCCGCCCTTTTCCCCAGCGCCGACGGTGCGCTTACAGCGTTAACGTCTTCCTTCTGCATCGATATATTAGGTATACAGAAAAAAGAAACCGGACCTTCCGGTGCGGAAGAAAAAGCCCGCCGGGAGAAAAAGCAAACCCGCACCCGGCTTATTGTGCATCACTCATTTGCCCTTATATTCCTGCTCTGTGTGTTTTTCTTCCGGGAGGTGGATAATGGTTCATTAATAGACATCTTGCTTAAACTTGCAGGCTTTACCTACGGACCTTTGCTCGGCCTTTTTGCCTTCGGTATACTGACGGGCAGATCGGTATTGTCCCGTGCTCCGCTTTTGGTATGTATATGGTCACTGATACTGACACTGGTTATTGATGTGGTAAATAATTATCAATGGTATTTGCCCAAAATAAACATAAGTGAACATAATGCATTAGCACTGCAGCACCTGTCTGAAGGTATTTTTGGGCAATACAAAATCGGTGTGGAGCTTCTGATCATCAATGCGGCCATTACTTTTATACTGCTGCTGTTCGTTTCCCGGAAAGGAACAGGAAAACAGTAGTGACTGTACAGTAAGATATCGATATATTCGTGTTATTATCTCCATTCTTTCCGTTAATAAAACGGGTGCTCTAATGAGTTGTACATCATTACAATGAAACCTCAAATAGTTTAAATTGTTTTAACATTTATTTAAAAACGACGAAACAATCTGCTAATCAATTTATTAGGGGTTTAATTCTATCTAACTTCTCAATTTTATTGCTATTTTAAATTTCTTTTTGATTCCTTTTTCGGAAAAAAAATTGTTAATATTGTCTCTGATATATATTAATTCATTTCAATCCGTAACTATATGACCTATACCAATC
>JBEBVI010000161.1:0-8605 GCA_040392805.1 Taibaiella helva | reverse complement strand
CTCATTCTTGTCATTATTATTATCGTGGCTCTGCAGAGCACACAGGGGATGATGTATGGCTAAAACCGCATAACGATCAGTGAAGCGCCATCCCCGAAAGATGGCGCTTTTTTTATTTCCAATTTTCATCAACACAACAAAATCCTTATGATGTATTTTAATGAAAACACATTAGTATACCTGGACGGACAATTCATAAAGGCCTCAGAGACTTCTGTGAGCCCTTATGTACAAACAATGCACTATGGCTACGGGGCATTTGAAGGCATACGCTCTTATGCCACACCGGAAGGCAATCTTATCTATAAAGCAAAAGAACATTATCAACGGCTCAGGCATTCCTGCAACCTGCTTCATATCCCCTTTCCTTATGAAGTGGAAGAGTTGATGCAGGCAACAGAGGAATTACTACGGCTCAATAATATATCTGATGCTTACATAAGGCCGTTAGTATATACGGATCTCAACATGAGCCTTCACCGTTCTTCAAAAGCACATATCTTTATAGCAGCATGGGTATGGGATTCTTACTTTGACAACCACCTGCTAAGGCTTTGCATTTCTCCTTATCAAAGACCTAATCCTCATTCCACACATATTGAAGCCAAAGCCTGCGGGCACTATATCAACTCCATACTGGCCACTATTGACGCCAAAGAAAAAGGTTTTGATGAAGCCTTATTATTGGATGCCCGGGGGTTTGTGGCCGAAGGTCCGGGAGCTAACCTGTTTATGGAAAAGGAAGGCTGCCTCTATACGCCGCCGCCAGGTAATATACTTCCTGGTATTACAAGGGCTACTGTACTGGAAATAGGTGACGCATTGGGCATAACCTGTAAAGAGCAACTCTTTACCGCGGACGAGCTAAAGAAAGCAGACAGCGCTTTTTATTGCGGAACAGCAGCAGAAGTTGTTGGCATTGCCCAGGTAGATCAATACACCTTTCCGCTGTCCTGGGCACAATCAATAGGAAAAAGAATCGGGGATACTTATCGTCAGTGGGTAAGGAAGAAATCATTACATAAGATGGAAAATACAGGCTCATGATACAGAATAAACACAGCAGAACGCTCACCCAGGACCCTTCTTTACCCGCTGCACAAGCTATCCTGTACGGCATCGGGTTCAGCAGGGAAGATCTCAGCAAACCGCTGGTAGGGATAGCCAGTATGGGCTACGAAGGCAATACCTGTAATATGCATCTGAACGGCCTCGCCGCATCCGTTAAAAAGGGATTAGCAGGAAGCGGGCTCATTGGATTATCCTTCAACACTATCGGTATCAGTGACGGGCTAACCAATGGCACGGCCGGTATGCGCTACTCACTGGTCAGCAGGGAATTGATTGCAGACTCTATTGAGGCGTTTTGTGCTGCACATTACTATGACGGCCTTATAGCGGTAGCCGGCTGCGACAAAAACATGCCCGGCGCCGTCATGGCCATGATACGCCTCAACCGTCCTTCCATACTGGTCTATGGCGGATCTATTGCCGCAGGCAGGTACAAGGACAGGGAATTGAATATCGTATCCGCATTTGAAGCCTTAGGCGAGCGCTTAGGAGGCAAAATAGAAGAAACGGAATACCAGGATATTATCCGGAATGCCTGCCCGGGCGCCGGGGCCTGTGGTGGTATGTACACCGCCAATACAATGGCTGCCGCCATAGAAGCAATGGGCATGAGCCTTCCCGGCTCCTCTTCCTTCCCGGCTTTAAGCAAAGAAAAAGAAGCAGAATGCCGGTATGCAGCGCCTGCTATGCAAGGACTATTAAACCTGGACCGGAAACCTCTGGATATCATTACCAGGAAATCATTGGAAAACGCCGTAACCATAACCGTAGCGCTGGGTGGCAGTACGAATGCCGTGTTGCACCTGCTGGCTATTGCTGCAACGGCCGGTATCCCTTTCACACAGGATGATTTTCAAAAGATCAGTGATAAAACGCCTGTACTGGCCGACCTCAAACCCAGCGGACGTTACCTGATGCAGCATCTGCACGCTGTTGGCGGTACGCCCGTAGTACTAAAGTATCTTTTGCATAAGGGGTATCTTCATAGTGATTGTGTTACCGTAACAGGAAAGACCCTGGCTGAAAACCTGGAAGATGTGTCTGATATATCATTCCATGATCAAAAGGTAGTATACCCATTGGAAACGCCACTGAAGGAGAACGGGCATATACAGCTATTGTACGGTAACCTTGCGCCCAAAGGGGCCGTTGCAAAAATAAGCGGAAAAGAAGGTAAGTATTTTAAAGGTAAAGCGCAGGTATTTGAGGACGAAGAAGAACTGATAAAAGCCTTACAGCAAAAAGAAATAGCTCCCGGAAGCGTACTGGTGATCCGCTATGCAGGACCTAAGGGCGGGCCCGGAATGCCGGAAATGCTTAAGCCAACCTCAGCTTTAGCCGGAGCCGGGCTAAACGGCCATATAGCCTTAATTACCGATGGACGCTTCAGTGGTGGCAGCCACGGTTTTGTAGTGGGACATATTGCTCCTGAAGCATATGAAGGTGGTCCCATTGCCCTGGTGCAAAATGGCGATCTTATTGAAGTCGATATTACTGCGGGAAGTATACAACTACTGGTGAGTGGCCGTACACTAACCGAAAGAAAATTAAAATGGAAACAACCAAAATTAAAAGTTAGCAATGGCGTCTTATTCAAATATGCCCAACAAGTCGGCTGCGCCTCCAGAGGCTGCCTTACAGACAGAACCTGAAACCTGCACCGGCGCTACGGCAGTCATGCGCTGCCTGTTGGCCGAAGGGGCCACATTGATATTCGGATATCCGGGCGGAGCCATTATGCCGGTATATGATGCGCTTTATGATTATCAACACCAAATAAAGCATATCCTCGTCCGGCATGAACAGGGCGCTATACATGCTGCAGAAGGCTATGCAAGGGCGACCGGTAAGCCCGGGATCGTATTAGCTACCTCCGGACCCGGCGCCACTAACCTGGTAACCGGGCTGGCGGATGCACTAATGGATTCTGTTCCGCTGGTATGTATTGTCGGCCAGGTACATTCTTCTCTGTTAGGTACCGATGCTTTCCAGGAAGCTAACGTCATGAGCATTACCCGTTCTGTGACTAAGTGGAATTACCAGATAACCTGTCCTGATGAAATTCCGGGCATCATGGCCAAAGCGTTTCATATTGCCCGTGAGGGGAAACCAGGCCCGGTATTAATCGAAATCACCAAAGATGCCCAGGCCGGCAACCTTTCGGGGGATTTCCTTTATCCCGGCGGAAAATATAATCCTGTATATCCGGTATCTGCCCTGGCACAGGATCAGCTGCATGCTGCAGCACAATTGCTGCAGCATGCAAAGCAGCCCCTGATTCTTGCAGGAAACGGCGTAGGCCTGTCCGGCGCCTGTACCGAATTATTGGCCCTGGCCGAGCTGCTGGATGTACCTGTAGCCTGTACCCTGCATGGGTTATCTTCATTTCCTTCAGATCACCGTTTATATGCAGGCATGTTGGGTATGCATGGTAATTACGCGCCTAATATGCTAACCAACCAGGCTGACCTCATCCTGGCAATAGGTATGCGCTTTGATGACCGTGTTACCGGTAACCTAAGCAGGTACGCGCTTAAGGCTAAAATCATACATATTGAAATTGATCCTTCTGAAATTAATAAAATAGTACCGGCAACGATCGCGTTGCAGGGAGATGCCCGGTATATTTTACAGGCACTGCTTCCCCTGCTACATCAGGCAAAGCACACAGATTGGATAGCATCTTTTCATGCGTACAACGAAACAGAATATACTACTGTAAGGCAAAAAATGCTTCATAACCCTTCAGCGCAAATAAGCATGGCAGAGGTTATTCACCGGTTGTCACATCTCACAGATGGAAAGGCATTGATGGTAGCCGATGTGGGACAACACCAGATGATAACGGCACTTTATTATTCCTTCAGAACACCAGGGAGCTACCTTACATCAGGAGGCTTGGGAACAATGGGCTATGCCCTGCCTGCCGCAATGGGTGCCAAGCTGGGCAGACAGGACCGGGATGTTATTGCTGTTATTGGCGATGGTTGTTTTCAGATGACATTACAGGAGCTGGCCACCATTGCACAATACGATATACCCGTAAGAGTAATCGTACTGGACAACAACTACCTGGGTATGGTGAGGCAATGGCAGAGCCTGTTCTTCGACAATCGCTATTCTTCCGTATCCATGGTCAACCCGGACTTCTCTGCTGTTGCCGGAGCATTCGGCATTGCATCATTCCGGGTAACAGAGCGGGAAAAACTGATACCAGCTTTGGAGGCCATGCTGACCGCCCGTGGGCCTTTCCTGTTGCATATACAGGTAGCACGGGAGCACGATGTGTTCCCTATGATTCCACCCGGCGCAGCTGTAGACGAAATCAGATTACACTAAAAACAGGAACACTATGCTTTCTTTTCAGGTATTAATAGACAATAAGATCGGCGTTCTGGAAAAAATAGCCGCCATATTCAGCCGAAACAGGATCAACGTAAAACATCTGCACGTTGCCGACAGCAGTATCGGTTCGTTAAGTCTCCTGACCTTTTCGGCAGACATAAGTGCTTTAACAGCAGAAAAATTACGCCTGCAATTTATGCGCATTATAGAGGTTAACGAAATAACCTTATTATCTCACAACAAAACAGTAGGAAAATGACAAAGATCAATTTTGGCGGAACTATTGAACAGGTAATTACCCGTTCCGACTTTACATTAAAAAAAGCACAGGAAGTATTACAGAATGAAACAGTGGCCGTAATCGGCTACGGTATCCAGGGACCCGGCCAGGCGCTCAATCTTAAAGATAATGGTATTCCTGTTATCATCGGGCAACGAAAGGGTACAGGTAGTTGGGGAAAAGCCATAAAAGACGGTTGGACAGAAGGTGTAAACCTGTTTTCTATTGAAGAAGCCTGCAACCGGGCCACTATCATCATGAACCTGCTATCGGACGCAGCGCAAATAGCCACATGGCCGGTTGTAAAAAAACATCTGTCACCGGGTAAAGCTTTGTATTTTTCGCATGGATTCGGCATTACTTTCCAGGAGCAAACAGGCATTGTGCCGCCCGGAGATATTGATGTATTCCTGGTAGCGCCTAAGGGTACCGGCACATCATTACGGAAACTCTTTTTAAGTCAGCAGGGTATCAACTCCAGCTACGCTGTTTTCCAGGATGCTACCGGCAGGGCGCAGGAGAAAGCCCTGGCATTGGGTATAGCTATTGGTTCAGGTTATCTTTTTGAAACAACTTTTCGTAAAGAGGTCTGCAGTGACCTTACCGGTGAACGCGGCGTACTGATGGGCGCCATTGCCGGGTTGTTGGAAGCGCAATATTATATTTTAAGGGAAAGAGGGCATTCGCCCAGCGAAGCATTTAATGAAACCGTGGAAGAATTAACTCAGAGCCTCATACCTTTCATTGCTGAGAAAGGTATGGACTGGATGTATGCCAACTGTTCCACTACGGCGCAACGCGGGGCATTAGACTGGAAAACAAAATTCAGACAGGTAACCGAGCCACTGTTTAACGAATTGTACGACAGCGTCGCCTCAGGTAGAGAAGCAAGCATCGTGATAGCCGCAAACAGCCAAACGGATTATCGCGAAAAGCTGGAACAGGAATTAAAAGAACTAAGGGAGAGCGAGCTCTGGCAAACAGGAGCCGTGGTCCGCAAATTAAGACCAGGATATGAAAACACTTTTTGAAAAGGTTCTTGCAGCTAAGGAAATATTGCAGGGTGTTGCAGCATCTACCCCACTATGCAAAAACGAAAACCTCAGCCGTGATTTAGATGCGCATATATGGCTGAAAAGGGAAGACCTGCAGCCGGTACGCTCCTATAAATTAAGAGGGGCATATACAAAAATCATCAGCCTCACCCCGGCACAGCAAAAGGCCGGGGTAATCTGCGCCAGCGCAGGAAATCATGCACAAGGAGTGGCCTTCGCCTGCCGGAAGCTTGATATAAGGGGTAAGATCATTATGCCTGTTACAACGCCCCTGCAAAAAATTAAACAGACCCGCTTTTTTGGAGCGGGAAATATTGAAGTCATACTTTCCGGTGAGACCTTTGACGATGCCTGTAAGCAGGCACTCCTAATAGCCGGTGAAGAAAAATTAAACTTTATTCACCCTTTTGATGATGAGATGGTTATAGCCGGGCAAGGCACTATAGGTTTGGAAATATTATCTGATGCAATATTTCCCGTTGACTACCTGTTTGTGCCCGTTGGCGGTGGCGGCCTGGCGGCCGGCTTATGTACTGTCTTTCAGCATTTGAGCCCGGATACAAAAATCATTGGTGTAGAACCAAAAGGTGCTGCATCCATGCAATATGCCATGGCGCAGGGAAAAAACATGCCCCTAACGGAAATAGATAAATTTGTAGATGGCGCCGCTGTAAAAGAAGTAGGGGCAATTACTTTTTCCATTTGCCGGTCCTTACTTACAGATATACTTCCGGTACCCGAAGGTCAGGTGTGCAGCTCCCTGCTCCGGCTGTATAATGAAGACGCCATTGTTGCCGAACCCGCAGGCGCACTTTCAATCGCAGCCTTAGATCATTATGCCGCACAGATAAAGGGAAAGAATGTGGTTTGCCTGTTGAGTGGCGGCAATAATGATATCACGCGTATGGAAGAAATCAAAGAAAAAAGCCTGCTGTACGAGGGCTGTAAACATTACTTCCTGATTGACTTTCCACAAAGAGCCGGAGCGCTGAAAGAATTATTAAACGATGTGCTCTGCAACCAGGAGGATATTGTGTATTTCAAATATATCAAAAAAAACGGCAGGGAAACCGGGCCGGCAATTATAGGTATCGAACTGAACGAAGAAAAGCGGTTTCCTTTATTGGAATATAAACTCAGAGCAAAGGGATTCCATTTCCAATATCTAAATGAAAATCACCGCCACCTGTTATAGTACCTGTTCGAGAGCGGGTATGTTAACGATGTAAAAAATATTTCCGTCCCGGAATTTTATTATTCATAATAATTATGCTACAATTTCCTTTAGCTATGTTAATATTTCTTATCGGCAAAAA
Organism: Taibaiella helva; assembly: GCA_040392805.1. Lineage (GTDB taxonomy): Bacteria > Bacteroidota > Bacteroidia > Chitinophagales > Chitinophagaceae > Taibaiella > Taibaiella helvus_B. Next base: position 1,538 of record JBEBVI010000161.1, on the reverse strand, counting down.
CTCTTTCATTAATAATCAAATGATAAGACTGTTAACCTGAAAATATATCTTTTCTGATCGGGACGGCTCCCCTGGTTTGGTATATTTTTTGTCTTCTTTGATATAAACAGGGAACACAAACAAATTTTTCTTTCCGGTGTTTTTGATACAATCCAGGTCGGAAAATTTAAAATGATAAACTATGAAAATAAGTACATCACAATACGAAACAAGAACATCATCTAATGACTGGCTGTGGATCCTCATTTTAATACCTGTATTATGGGTTACCGTTATAGGTAAATACCTGTTCAGATTCCGGGCATTATTCCCCAGACATATAGCTGTTCCGCTTAAGCTGAGAAAGCAATTTGAAGCGTGGCAACGGCCTGTCCGCGTACCGGAAGGAAAAAAATTTTCATTTGGGAGTTAAACGGCCGGGTACAATGTACGTGCCCGGTTTTATGCTGCTTGTACTTACATTATTTCAAACCAAATGATAAATCTTCAAGAGCACTTAAGAGATGCTTCCTTACGTCAGCATGACAAGTACGAGTAAGTATAAGATAATAAGGCACGTATCTTAGAAGTGAATAAATGCTCCATTCCTTTGTACCCGTCCTTCAACTCCGCATCGTCATTCCGACGCATCATTCAGTCCGTGCAATCAGAAGGAGATGGCAACCAAACAAAGCACACCACTTGGTCATTTCGGCCCAGAGCCGCAACTTTTCTCACCGTCAGGTAATTAATCTCTCACACTATGGCAAGGTGCTTTTATATGCTTTTTCCTTACACAAGTCGCAGGCTATGGATTAGCGGAGAAAGCGGTCTTGCTACAGGGAATGAGATGGCGGGTCAGGGCCCGCCATGACGCGGGAAACGTATACTTGCTATATTCAAACAGGAGTTGTCATTGGCACTTATAAGACACTTCGCACAATAAGCAATTTAGTTGTGTATCATTTACGATATTACATTTTCACCCACACGCGATAGTATAAGAATAAAAAACTTAAATGTTGATTGCCCGGTTGCCGGTGAAAATACCAACAACAATGTAACCTTCCACTAAAATTTCAATTTATATAACAGCACAATACAAATAATACGTACAGATGTCAAAAGAGTGATGTGATATATGTTGACAACGGGTATTGTAACAGAATGAATACTATTCTCATCAATGTAATTAACTTAAGACTTTGTATAGTTACGGGTGATAACCCCCAATGACAACCGCCGATGTTGGTGTTATCACCAACATCTAAAGTTAATGACATTGCTATTCTCATATTGCAGGGATTCATTAAAGATATCTGCTGAAACCATCCGGCCATTTGATTATACTATACGTTGCATTCACCCCATGAGATATTTATTATCTAACGGAGTAAAAATGTGCCATCCAAGCAACATTTATTTCCCTGCATTAAAGCATGTACAAAATACACAGCGTAAAGTTACATTCCAGAAATGCCGCATAGCGGCTACCTATTTGTAAACAAAATAAGACAATATGATTATTGCCGCGTAGCGGCTACCCAAATGGGTGCTTA
>JBEBVI010000160.1:0-8628 GCA_040392805.1 Taibaiella helva | reverse complement strand
GCGTGGAGGCATCTCCCAGACTTGGAAACGTGGAAGTTATTTTGACACAGTTACTTAACGTAACAGTAGTAAATAGGTTTATAGGGGCAATAGCCGCTTTTGTCAGAATAAAATTTTTCAGGTGATGAATAGCAGATTATTACGTTTTATGTACAGAGTATCTTTCCCTTTGCTATGGTGCGTGGTTTGCCTGTTGGGTGTGCAACCGACGGGGCACGCGCAGCTTATGGGTAATGAGTGGATCGTGCCGGGTAATACCTATTATAAATTCAGGATCGGCAGTGAAGGGGTACACCGGATCACCAAGGCACAGCTGGACCGTATCGGTATGGGGGATATTGCCGGCAGCCGGTTTGCGGTTTTCCGCGAGGGCAGGGAGATACCTGTTTATACCACAACGAACGGTAGTTTCGGCACTGCGGATTATATTGAATTTTACGGAACAAAAGCCGATGGAAACATAGACGCAGAGCTTTATCCCAACCCGGCCCATCAGCCGAATAAAGAAGTGAACCTGATCTCCGATACGGCGTATTATTTTCTTACTTACGACAACCAGACGCATCAGCGCCTGAGCCTGGTACAGAATAACATTCCTTCGCCGGCCCCCGCACCGGCTGGTTATTGCTGGGTTACGGCACGTCCCGACCAGTCTATACGCACCGGGTGGAAAGCAGGCCAGTCTTATAGTTATACGGAGATGTTCTTTTCCTCCGATTATGACCTGGGAGAGGGCCGTGCCTATAATGCATTGCCGGCTACTTATGTTGCGTTAAATATTCCCACACCCAATGTACGCACTACGGGCCCGGCTTCTGTACTGAGTTTTGTGGTGGCAGGTCATTCTTTAACCCCCTGGGATCATAAGCTTACCGTAAATGCAAATCAAGGCGGAGTATTTGATACCACTTATGACGGTTTCAGCATGATCACCCGGAGTGTCAATCTGAGCACCTCATCTATTGGTAATAATCTTCCCGTAAATTTCACGGATAAAGGTAACTTTTATGTGCTGGGGCTTAATCTCAGGTATCCCAGAACTTATAATTTCTCAGGCAATTTCAGTACAACAGCTTCTTTCCAGGTGCCGGCATCGGAGCGGTATCTGGAAATTACAGGCTTTACCGGAGGCGGAGAGCCGCCGCGCTTGTACGACAGGACCAATAATAAGGTGTATGCCGGTTCGTGGTCGGGAAGCGTGCTCCGTTTTTATCTTGATGCATCAGGCGCAGCAAGAGATATGTATTTAAGTCATAGCTCTGCTATCCGTGTAATAGACCAGTTCGGCAAGGTTACCTTCAGGGACTATAGCCTGTCGGCCAGCCAGGGCAATTATATTATCCTCAGCCATAAAAATTATATAGAAGCCACTCCGTCTTATCTGGACGACTATAAGCAATACCGGAGCAGTATGAATGGTGGGGGATACCAGGCGGTAATTGTAGATGTTACCGAATTATATGACCAGTTTGCTTACGGTTTCGAGTACCATCCTATTGCTGTCAGGCGTTTTATTCAATATGCTTTACAGCACTGGGCTGTGAAGCCGGAGTACCTGTTTATTGTGGGCAAAGGCATCTCTTATATGTCTTACAACGATTACTTATCCGATCCGTCCGGCTACTCCTATTCGCCGGTGCCTACCTGGGGTGACCCGGGGTCGGATAACCTGTTTTCCAGCTTCAATAACAGCCAGAAGCCTTTGTTAGCTACCGGAAGATTATCTGCATGGAATAACCAGGAAATCGGAAATTACCTGGAGAAAGTAAAGAAGTATGAACAGGCTCAGCGTACGCCGGCATCGCCGGTTGTCGGGTCGGAATACTGGAAGAAGGGGGCCCTGCATATAGCGGGCTCTTCCCGCCTGGATTTACAGGAGCAGAACCTTATTCCTTCATTAAATATCTGCAGGGATATTTTTATGGATACGCTGACCGGTGGCCACGTTACCACGATACGGAAAAACACAACCGAATCTGTAGAGGAGATCAACAGCTCTCTTGTAGATTCTATCATTAATAAAGGTATCGGGCATATAACTTTCTATGGGCATGCCTCATCAACCGGTTTTGATTACAACCTGAACTCTCCGGATAATTATAACTCCAGTCCCCGTTTCCCTGTATTTTATGCTTATGGCTGTAATGTGGCCTATATATTCGGATTCGGGCCGAGCAATACGCCTACGGTAAGTGAAAAGTATATCAGTTCCATAAACGGCGGATCGATAGTGATGATAGCCGGAGATAATACGGGATGGACGAGCAATCTGCCTCCTTATATGCAGGGGCTATACCGGCAATTCTCCTATAAAAACTATGGGCAGACCCTGGGTAAGCAATACCAGAGGAATATCGAAGAGCTTCAGGACAGATCACCGGATGTATATACCGATATCCATACGCAATGCCTGTTGTACCTGGGCGACCCGGCTATTAAAGTGTTCAGCCCCGAATTCCCGGATTACGCGATAGAGGCGGAAGGGCTCTCGGCAGAGCCGGCTAATGTGACCACCTCGATGGATTCATTCCATATACAGGCTGTGGTGTATAACCTGGGTAAGGCTCAGCGTGATAGTGTATGGGTAAGGATACAGCATTCCAGGCCGGGCTCCGGTGCCGTGCAGTATTCAGATTCCATACGCCTGCCGAAGCTGATGAACTCCGATACCATAGTATTTAAAGTTCCGGTGGATCCGAATAAGGATATCGGTTTAAATAATTATACCGTTAAGGTGGATGCATCAGATGAATTTGAAGAAGTGTCGGAGGCCAACAACCAGGCTGTGATACAGGTCTTTATTTATTCGGACAACCTTGTGCCGGTTTATCCGCAGGAATTTGCCATTGTGCATGACCGGGATGTTACTTTAAAAGCTTCCACGCTGAATGCTTTTGCTCCCCTGAGGAGGTATAAGATAGAGATAGACACAACAGAACTGTTCAGCAGCCCCCTGAAGCAAAGTACGGAAATAGTGAGCCGGGGTGGCGTAATAAAATGGAATCCTTCTGTGAATTACAAGGACAGCGTGGTGTACTACTGGCGTGCAGCTCCTGATTCCTTAATTGACGGAAAATACAGCTGGACCGGCAGCTCGTTTATATTTTTAGCTAATAGTTCGGATGGATGGAATCAATCTCATTATTACCAATATAAAAAGAATGAACCTTTAACCGGGTTAAGCATCGGCGAACAAAGCAACCGGAAGTTCCGGTTCGATTCTTACACGAATGTGCTTAAGGCTGAAAATGCGGTGGTGTTCATGGCCAAGAAGAACTACGATCAGGTTAGGGAAACGCTTAACGATCTGAAGCTGTTAAAATTCGAATGCCTGCATGACGGCGCTTTATATATTGCGGTGATAGACTCTACAACCGGAAGGCCCTGGCAATGTCCGGACGAAGGTATAGGCGGCTCTACCGCCAAATGTGAAACAGGTCAGCCGTTGTTGCGTGAAGTTTATGAATTCTCGCTGGCTACCCGCGAATCGCGCAATAATGCAAAGAACTTCCTGGAAAGCATACCGGCGGGGCATTATGTGCTTGTAAGAAATTACATATTTGCCGAGCTGTGGAACGGCCAGGCCAGCGCTGAGTGGAAGGCAGATGAAGCGGTTAACGGTCCCGGTAATTCTTTATACCATACCTTGAAGAATATGGGCTTTAGCCAGATCGACCGGTTCAATGCAAAAATACCCTTCCTGTTCTTTACACAGAAGGGAGTTGTCGGTTATCCTCAAAAGCAGCTTTTCGGAGCAGACAGCACATCTTATATTACATTTGATGTGGTATTCAAAAGTTACCCGGATACGGGTATGATGGAGAGCCCTGTAATAGGCCCTGCAAAAAGATGGCAGACACTGCTCTGGCAAACTTCCGCTACCGATAATAACCCGCAGAATGATTTTCCGTTCGTGGAGCTATACGGCATCACCCGTACAGGGTCGGAGAAGAAGCTGTACTCCGGCTTTACAAAAGAGCTTCCTTTATCTTTTATCCAGGCAGATCAGTATCCGAATATAAGATTGAAATGGTTTAGTGTTGATAACACGACCCGTACCAGCAGTCATCTTAACTACTGGCGTGTTTTATTCCAGCGTGTGCCCGAGGCGGCATTAAACGCAGCAGCATTCTATGAGTTTACGGATACCCTGGGCCAGGGGCAGAAAGGCAGACTGCGCCTGGCTATCGAAAATCTTACGCCTATACCTATGGATAGCATGCTCGTCAGCTTTAAGGTGATTGACAGGCATAATGTGAAACATGATCTGGAAAATAAAAGATACCGGCCTCTTCCGGGAAATGATACCCTGATTGTAAACCTTGACCTGGATATGGATGCGTACCCGCGCAATAACTTCGTTTTTGTTGAAGCCAACCCGAATAATGATCAGCCGGAACAATATCACCCGAACAACCTGGGCTATTTAGGCCTGTACATGGATGCTGATGAGCAAAACCCGCTTCTGGATGTTACTTTCGACGGTATACACATTCTTGATAAGGATATCGTTTCTGCCAAACCTTTCATCAAAATGCTGATGCGGGATGAAAGTAAATTTTTACCGCTTAATGATACCGCGCTTCTACGGGTGCAGCTGTTATATCCCGAATCAACCACACCTGTGGAAATACCTATGGACGGAACCATATGTAAATTTATTTCCGCTGATTTAGAGAATGAGAAAAAGAATGAGGCGAGAGTAGAATTCAGGCCAGACCTGCAGATTGACGGCGTATACCGGCTCATCATCAGCGGTAAGGATAAAGCAGGTAATATTCTGGGTAATGCACCTAAATACGAGATCAATTTTACAGTGGAGAACAAACCATCGATAACCAATGTGCTGAATTACCCGAATCCTTTTTCGACAGCTACCCAGTTTATATTTACCATGACCGGCTCGGAGATACCCTCCCAGTTTAAGATACAGATACTTACCGTTACCGGTAAAGTGGTACGGGAAATAAAGAAACATGAGCTGGGTAACCTGCATATAGGCCGTAATATAACAGAGTATAGGTGGGATGGCCGTGATGAATACGGTCAGCTGCTGGGCAATGGTGTTTACCTCTACCGGGTGGTCACCTCCATACGTGGTGAGGGCATAGAGCACAGGGCTAATAAGGCAGTAGATAAATACTTTAAAAACGGATATGGTAAATTATATATCATGAGATAAAACAAAAAATGTAGCTTTGAGTTATAATTGCTGAAAAATAATTAACCTCGTAGATCACACTGCGGGGTTTTTTAAAGATAAAAAAATGAACAGACTATTATTATCATTATATGTGATCACCCTCACCCTGACCACCTCTGCACAACAATACCGGCCCGCACCTGCTGCCACAATATACCAGAAGCTGCAGCAGTTAAAAGTAATGGGGACGGTGATGTATGTAGCCGCACATCCTGATGATGAAAATACGCGGCTTATTTCCTATCTCGTACATCACGATCATGTACGCACTGTTTATCTTTCGCTTACCCGTGGTGACGGAGGGCAGAATATACTTGGCAATGAGCAGGGCAGCGCTTTAGGGCTGATCAGAACACATGAATTGCTCGAAGCAAGGAAAATAGACGGTGCCGAGCAGCTTTTTACCAATGTGATTGATTTTGGCTTTACGAAATCGCCGGAAGAGACATTCCGGTTCTGGAATGAAAAAGAGCTGACACAAAAAGTAGTGGAGGCTTATCAACAGTATAAGCCTGATGTTGTGATCTGCCGTTTTCCCACTACCGGCGAAGGAGGCCACGGACAACATACGGTATCGGCTATAGTAGCGGAAGAAGCCTACAAATGGATAGAACAAAAAAAGAGGGAAGGGAAGACCGCAGACAACTTATGGCTGCCATCAAGGCTTCTGTTTAACGCTTTTCGTTTCGGCGACAGAAATACAACATCCGAAGATCAGTTTAAAATAGCTATAAATCAATATGACCCGCTGCTGGGTGAAGGTTATGGAGAAATGGCCGGAAGGAGCAGGAGTATCCATAAAAGCCAGGGAGCAGGTACGCCGCAATCCGTAGGTATAAGTAATGAATACTTTAAGCTATTGGGCGGAAAACCAATGACCGCTTCGCTTTATGATAATGTAGACCTGACCTGGAACAGGGTAGGGCGAAAAGATATCGGGGATAAGATACAGGCGGTTATCGACAGGTTCGATTTCAAAAATCCTTCTGCAAGTCTGCCCGCATTGGCAGTGCTTAAAAAAGACATAGCTTCGGTAAAGGACAGCTTCTGGAGCGCGCAAAAACTGGCCGCCTTAAATGAGATCGTATTATCCTGCGCAGGCGTGATGACGGAGGCCCTGGTGAAAGTGCAGGAAGCTGCAGCCGGTAGTGAGCTCCCGGTCAACCTCAATATTATATCGCGGAGCACAGTGCCGGTACGGCTTTATAATGTAACCTTTTCTACGCCTTCCCGCCAGGATAGCCTGTCTCCTGTTCTTTTGCAAACCGATTCTTTATATTCTTTCCCTTTTACGATCACGATAAAAGAAGATGCGGCAGTAACGGAGCCTTACTGGCTGCAGCGAGCTGCTACGACCGGTGCTTATCAGTATGATACGGTGTATGCCGGCCTGCCGGAAACGCCCCGGGCCTTAACAGCCCGTTTATCTTTCTCCGTTTCGGGAGAAGCGTTCGATGCCGTTGTTCCCGTTTCTTTCAAAAAGCTGGACCCGGTGAAAGGAGATGTGGTACAGCAACTGAGGGTGGTGCCGGATATATCGGTAGCGCCGTTGCAATCGCTTTTAATAATAGATAAGGGAAAAGAGGTGCCTGTAGCGGTAAGGCTGAAAGTAAACAAAGACCTTAACGGCGCCCTGCTGAAATTGCATATAGATAATATACTTGTGTATGAGCTGCCTTTGCCTTCTTTACTTAAAGGCCAGGATACTTTAGTAAGGGTATCCTTACCAACGGCCGATTTCCCGGTTATGTCCGATAGCAGCTATCTTTCTTTCCGTGTACAGGCGGGCCCGAAGAGTTACGACAGAGAGCAGCACCTCATCCAGTATCCCCATCGCCCCGATTTGTCCTATTATACCCCGGCTCAGATAAAGGTAATACCAAGGGACTGGAAGTCGGCAGTGCAGCGTATAGGCTATATTGAGGGTGCGGGCGACTATGTAGATGACGTGCTGAATATTTGCGGGCTTGATGTGGAGTATCTCCAGGATGCCGTGATCACCGATCCTGCATTATTGAGCAAATACGATGCTATCGTAATTGGAGTGAGGGCTTTTAATACGGAGAAGCATATGGCGGCATGGATGCCTTCCCTGTTGCAGTATGTAGAAAGAGGAGGAACCCTGTTGGTGCAGTATAATACCAACCAGAACCTGGTGACACGTCAATTGGGACCTTATCCGCTTACACTTTCCCGTAGCCGGGTCACAGAAGAAGATGCCCGGGTACGCTTTACAAATCCCGGGTCGCCCTTAATGCGTTTCCCCAATGTGCTTTCTGAAAATGATTTCAGAAACTGGGTGCAGGAAAGGGGTATTTATTTCCCCGATCAATGGGATGAACGCTACCAGACTTTATTCTCTATGCATGATACGGGGGAACAGCCACTGGAAGGATCGGTATTATATACACCATACGGGAAAGGGCAATTTATATATACTTCCCTGGTATTTTTCAGGCAGTTGCCTGCGGGAAATGCCGGCGCCATCCGCTTAATGATGAATCTTCTTTCTGCAGGTAAACAATAACTATATGTATTATCCGCTTGGCAGACAGGTGCAGTAAGAAAACCACAGATGCAGCGTGTCCGGATGGAAAAGAAAGTAAATGTAAGACTATGAAAGAGCATACGACTAATTACACTGATACCATTATCCTGGTGGCTGATGACTGCCCGGTACAAAAGGGGGAAGTGCCTGCATTAAAAGCCGACCGACTTACGATAGCGGGTCTTCAGTTTACAATCATTAAGGAGCACCCTTACCGGTTTACGTCGGATGATGTTCTTTTCCGGGTATATGCAGAGCGGAACGGTATTGATCCCGATGAATATGAAGCAGCGAGGAAACAGTTCTTTTCTAAAGGTCAGGCCTGCTTCCGGGCTTCTCCCTTACCGAAACGCTATGGCTGGGGCATTCACAGTGATGCTAAAGGCCGGATTGCTATGTATGGAAGGGAAACAAAGGAGTACCGGGAGCTCATAGATAACCCCGGTGTAAAGAAAGTAAAGGCCATGCGAAGCTCCCGCGCGTAAGGAAACGGTCTGAAACGTCCCGGGACTATCGTTTCGGTTTATAAAGGCGACCGCCTGAAAAGGGTATAAATTCCATACAAAGTAACCGTGTTGAAATAATTTCCCGAATGGCCGTCATTCCTACACATCGTTGACTCTGTGCAATCAAAAGAAGTGGACAGCCGGACAAAGCACTTCACCCCGTCATTGTCTTGAGCCGCAACTTTTCTCACCGTCAGGTAATCTTTCACACTGTGGCAAGGTGCTTTTAGATGCTTGTTTCTTATTCGGGTAGCAGCTTATCGATTAGCGGAGATAGCGGTCTTGTTGCAGGGACTGAGATGGCGGGTCGGGGCCCGCCATGACGCGAGAAATGTATGCTTGCTATATTTAGGATCTGCTAAATAACTAAC
>JBEBVI010000159.1:0-8639 GCA_040392805.1 Taibaiella helva | reverse complement strand
ACGGCTGTAGGGCGCTCCTATTATTTTTTCTGTTTCGAGGTTGTAGAGCACGGGTTGTCCTTCTTTAAGCTCGCGTGTGGTAACTACGTGCTGGTTGTAATACATGGTAAAGCCGATGATGATACCCAGCCCGACTTGTCCGAGGATTTTGAACCGGCCTGCAAGTCCTTCTTTGTTTTTCCGGAATACTTTGATGTAGTCGTCAACGAAGCCTATAATGCCTAACCATATTGTAGATAACAGCATCATTAGTATATAGACGTTGGTAATACGGGCAAATAGTAGTGTGGGTATGAGTATGCCGCCGAGTATGATCAGGCCGCCCATTGTGGGGGTACCTCTTTTGGTTTCTTCTCCCTGAAGGCCGAGGTCGCGTATGGTTTCTCCTATTTGTTTGCGTTGAAGAAAGTTGATCAGTCTTTTACCGAAGATCAGGGTGATCACGAGTGAAAGTACAACAGCCATCCCGGTGCGGAAGGTGATGTACTGGAACAGACCTGCCCCAGAAAGCCCGAACTCATCTCTTAGGTATTTAAACAGGTAGTAAAACATTTAAATATTGTTTGGCTCGTTTGTTTTAAAATGTTGATACGGTTTGTCGTGTTTTATTTTTCCAGCAGGGCAAACATTTCTGCTAATACCTCATGGTCGTCAAATGGATATTTGATTCCTTTTATTTCCTGGTAATTTTCATGTCCTTTGCCGGCAACCAGGAGGATGTCTTCCTTCAGGGCAAAGCTGCAGGCTGTTTTAATGGCCTCCCTGCGATCGGTAACTCTAATGGTTTTCCTTTTGCCCGTGAGGCTAAGGCCGCTTTCCATATCATTAAGTATCTGTTCCGGGTCTTCGCTCCTTGGATTGTCGGAAGTGAGGATTACCCTGGTACTGTGTTCGGCGGCCACTTTGGCCATTACAGGCCGTTTGGTTTTGTCGCGGTCGCCGCCGCATCCCACTACGGTGATCACCTGGTGCTGGGTGTTGAATTTTTTTATGGTCGCCAGCACATTCAGCAATGCATCGGGTGTATGTGCATAGTCGATGATGGCCAGTATCTTTTCATTGGGTGACCGGAGTGTTTCAAATCTTCCGGGGGCGCCTTTCAGGCCGCTTAGTATGGACAGAATTTGCATTTTGTCTTCTCCCAACAGGATGGCGGTACCGTATACAGCCAGTATATTATAAGCGTTGAATAGTCCGCTTAGCCGGAAATGGACATCTGTATGGTCGATATTTATTTGTAATCCGTCTAAATTATTTTCCAGTACTTTTCCTTTAAAGTCGGCGTTGCTTTTCAGCGCATAGGTTTTCTTTGTTGCTTTGGCGTTTTGTAACATGATCATTCCTCGTCTTTCATCTGCATTGGTCAATGCAAAGGCTTGGGTGCTGAGGTTATCGAACAGCATTTTTTTCGCCTTTATGTACGCATCGAATGTTACGTGATAGTCGAGGTGGTCGTGCGTGATATTGGTAAACACGGCTCCGGTAAAGTCGATGCCGGCAATGCGCTGTTGGTGTATGGCATGTGAGCTTGCTTCCATGAAAACGTGGGAGCAACCGGCTTCTACCATCTGGTGCAGCATGTGTTGCAGGCTTATTGCATCTGGTGTAGTGTGCGTGGCCGGTACAATGGTGTTGCCGATATGGTTTTGCACGGTAGACAACAGGCCGCATTTATATCCCAGTTCTGTGAACAGGTTGAATAAGAGGGTGGCCACTGTTGTTTTACCATTGGTGCCGGTAATGCCTACTATTTTAAGGTGTGACGAGGGATAGTCGTAAAATGCTGTTGAGATTTTGCCTACCGCGGAGGGTGCATCACTTACCTGTATATAGCATATGTCGGGGTGCTGCTCTGCCGGCAGATTTTCGCATACAATGGCTGCGGCTCCTTTTTGTATACCCTGGTCTATATAGTCATGACCATCACTTTGGCTTCCTTTTACGGCGAAGAAAAGACATCCTTCAGTAGCTTTCCGGCTGTCTAAAACCAGAGAAGTTACTGCCACATCACCGTTTCCGATGATGTGTGGCTGGTGCACGTCTTTTATAATCTCCCGTAGGCGTTTCATGTTTTTACTTTGCTGTTATCCTAATTGTAAATGGATTTTCTGCCCTCTTATTATTTTGCTGCCGGGATTAACGGATTGTGTGAGCACTTTCCCTTTCCCCGATATACTAACCTGTAAGCCTGAGTTCTCCAGTATGAAAATGGCATCTTTCAGTCCCATGCCGGATACATCCGGTACACTGCTTCTTTCGCTCATCATTTTTTTTACGGTGAACTTGCCGGTTTCATTCTTTGCTAATGCGCTCCATTCCGCCCATTGCTTTTGCGGTATCTTTATATTGAGTGCCTGGATTACCGTTGTTAGGTCCTGTATATTCGTTTTTTTGAATACTATATTTTTTTCTTTAATGATTGAATCGGCAGGTGCAGGCCAGCCGCCAATATGGGTAGCGTATAGCTTGTCGGCAATGGCTTTGAATACCGGTGCGCTTACCTGGGCGCCGTAGTATGGGCCATGGGGTGTTGAGCGGATTACAACGGCTATGGTATACTGCGGATTATCATAGGGGAAATATCCTACGAAAGAACCCTGGCGGACACCGTCGGCATAGGATATACCTTTGTCTGCTACCTGTGCCGTACCGGTCTTCCCGGCTGCACGATAGTAGGGCGATTTTATTTTTCTTGCTGTTCCTTCTTCCACAACGGCCAGCATCGCTTGTCGCACTTGCCTGATGGTTTCGGGTTTCCCGATCTTATCTTTTAATATAGTGGGATTAAATTCCTGTACCGGTAAGCCGTATTCCCTTATGCCACTAACCAGGTACGGTTTCACTAAGGTGCCATTGTTGGCAATAGCATTGTATACCATGCAGGTATGCAACGGGGTGATCATGCTTTCGTAGCCGTAGGCTATCCAGGGCAGGGAAGTGTTTCTATTCCAGCTTTTTCTTTTCGTTGTTTTTAGTACCGGGTTTCTCTCGCCGGCCAGGTCTATCCCGGTTTTTACATTCAGCCCCAGGCTTTGGAGGTGCTTAATATATTTCATGGGATTGCTTTGATAATGTTTATCTACCAGTTTGGCAAAAGCCACGTTAGATGATTGGGCAAAGGCTGTTTTAATACTTACATCACCTAATCCCCGATGATCATCTACTACCCGCTGACGGCCAAAAGTGGCAACGCCACCCTGTACGTTTACCACATCATTAATAGTCACAAAGCCATCATCAATCAGGGCAAACAGCGACATGAGTTTGAATGTGGAACCGGGTTCGGATGGTATTAAGGCGTAGTTGAAGTCTTCCCAGTAGCTTCCGTCTGCCTGTCTTCCCAGGTTAGCCATAGCACGGATTTTTCCTGTTTTTACTTCCATGACGATGGCTGTTCCGTATTGTGCCTTAAACTGGGTAAGGGATTCGAGTAGGGCGTGTTCGGTAATGTCCTGTATATTGATGTCGATAGTGGTAATAATGTCTTTTCCGTTTTCAGGCTCTATTTCAGAGCCTTGTACGGGTACCCATGTGGCTCCTGTGGTTTTCCGTACGATACGTGTGCCTTCTTTACCTCTCAGGATAGAATCGTATTTTTGCTCCAGGCCTATATTTTCGGAGTTTTCCCGCCACAGACCTATTGTACGATAAGCTAATATGCCGTAGGGATTAACCCTCCTGGAACGGGGCTCGGCAATAAATCCGCCTGCGTTCCTGCCTTTGTTGAATATAGGAAAGTTGCGGGCTGCCTGGTATTGGTAGTATGGTGCATTTTTTTTCAGCAGCCAATAACGCTCGCCTTTTCTGAAGGCATTTTTCAGTTGTCTTTTGTACTCCTCTCGTCCGGCATCATTGAATAATGACGCCATGCATTCTGCCAGCGTATCCACATAGTACCTGAAGGTATCTTTGTTGATAGCTTTGAAGTCTACTCGCAGATCAAACTGGGGAATAGTAGAGGAGAGAAGGGTTCCGTCTTCCGAGTAGATGTTGCCTCGTTCCGGAAAAAGCGTTTCTTTTTTAGTGTGTGCTTTTTCCGCCTGGGCGCGCAGTGCATCCCCTTCTTTTACCTGTATGGCCACGGCTTTGACTATAATAGCCAAAGCCAGCACTACTATGCCGGTAAAGGAAAGGTATACTCTGAATCGTATGTCGCGCTTTACATCCATCTTTGTTTTCAGTCCGTGTTAAAGCAAAGGGGCTATCATCGTTTTTCGTTATCGGGAACTTTTATTTCAAATGCCGGTTTTTCCAAAGGCAGTAACCCTATTGTTCTGGCTTTGGGTATTATTTGTGTTTCTGATGTCTGGAACATAAGCCTGGATTGTATATCCATATACCTCCATCTTAATTCTTTTAGCTCTTTGTTTTTAAGGTTAATACTTCTTGTTAAATAAATCGCTCTGTTCGTATTGGTTATATACAATATGCATAGTATGGCCACAAAAATCAGGTAGGGCATATTGTCTACTATGCCTTTATAGGATATCCGGTCGAGTATTTCCCGCCATGACCCCGTTCTGAGCTTTGCTCCGGGCATGGCCAGGTTCGCGGCATTATCCTGTGTTTCTATGGTTATCTCTTCCTGCATCATAACATGTTTATCGTTTTTCTGCTATGCGTAACCGGGCGCTTCTTGATCTGCTGTTTGCTTTTATTTCCTCTTCCGGAGGAATCATATCTTTAAGTATTTTGAATACAGGTGGCGGTGTTCTTCCGAAAGGGTCCGGCTGCTCCTGTACTTCTTCTGTTGTTCCTCTCTTCATGAACTGCTTTACGATACGGTCTTCGAGGGAGTGAAAGGTAATTACGGCCAGTCTGCCCCCGGGCTTCAGGCAGGCAACGGTTTGGTCGAGAAATCTCCTGAGGTTGCCGACTTCATTATTGACTTCTATTCTCAGTGCCTGGAATACCTGCGCCAGGTACCTGTTAGGATTTCCTTTAATGCAGGGTTCTATCAGCGCTTTAAGTTCGTTGATGGTATTGACGGTATTTTTACTTCTGCCTGTTACTATGGTCTTTGCCAGGGTTTTGGCATTGCGCACCTCGCCGTATTGTTCAAATATCCGGTGTAGTTTGGCTTCGTTATATCTGTTTAATATGGTTGCAGCAGTAGTTTCTATCCGCTTATCCATCCGCATATCAAGGGGCGCGTCAAACCTTGTTGAAAATCCGCGTTCCGCAGTATCGAACTGAAAGGAGCTTACGCCAAGGTCGGCCAATATGCCGTCGGCGGGCAGGGCTTTGTGCAGCTTTAGAAAGCGTTTCAGGTAGCTGAAATTTTCCTTTATCAAAGTTATCCGGGAATCGTCGGGCAGGTTTTTCCATGCGGCCTCGTCATGATCAAAGGCAATAAGCCTGCCTTTGGAGGAAAGGTGCTTTAATATTTCCCTGCTGTGCCCGCCACCGCCAAAGGTGCAGTCCACATAAATTCCGTCCGGCTTAATATTAAGTGCGGTAATGCTTTGCTGGAGCAATACGGATATGTGGCGGTAGTCAGTTCCCAATTCTAACCTGTTTTATATATCTTTAAATAATTCGTTGCTAAGGGCTTCCAGATCATCCCTCATGGCGTCCAGGTAAGACTCTTTTTTCTGCTTATCCCATATTTCCACGTAATCTCCCTGGAGCCAGAAGACAAGATCTTTGTTTAGTCCGGCATGCTCCTGCAGGGATTTGGGAATCAATATTCTGCCTGCACTATCCGGCTCGATCATCGCAATCCCGTCTAAGAATAACCTCTTAAAATCCTGTACTTTGGGATTGAGGCTGTTCATTTCGTTCAGGCGTTTGCTGAGCTGTTCCCATTGAGAACGGGTGTACAGCATAATGCATTTGTTCTTGCCTCGTTTCAGGGTAAATGTCGTCATGTCAGACTCTTGCAATTTCTTGCGAAAGTCGGCGGGCAGCATTAATCTGCCTTTGGCATCCATAGATACATTATATTCGCCGTAGAAATCAGACATAGAGGAACCGGACAATAAATTTACCACAAAATAACACTAATTCCCACAATTTACCACTTTGTGATGGAGAATCTTTTTTTCCACAGGTTGAATTATTTGTAATGCTTGTTGGTATTGGCTTTTGGTGTTTTTTAGTCGGAGTTTATTAAATGTGTGTTGATAAGTACACTGTAGATGTGGATATTGTTGTTTTTCATGTTGATAAGCTGGTTTGTGTTGTGCTGTAATTGTGCTCTTTTACAATATTTTATAGATTTTTTAAGAAAGAAAAGACCGGGTCAGGCTTCCCCGGATAAATTAATGCTTGTTTCTCCCATCCCGGGAAAAAGAGTTGATCTGTAAGCCAGGTTATTAAAAATGTCTTTTTTCGCCCACAGTGGTAAAATGTGGGATAGCCCGGCTCTGGGCGGTGGTATTTCTTAAAACATGCAGCCGGTGAACGTAAGTAAACCTGTATCGATATTAATACAGGTGAAGTATAGATAGGCCGGGTTCCTGAATTTCTTTTTTTCTTTTCCCGAAACAGGTCTTTGCTAATCAGATAAACATAATAAATTGCGCTTCATTTGGCGGTGTATCATGTTTGGATGTGTATGCCCGGTGCGGCAGGGGCTTTTATAAACTGATCTATGCAGGCTGTTTTTGTTTCTATTTATGATTTTCTGGCAAAGCGAAAGCTTCTGTTCCGGGTTTGCTTGTGCCTGATATTCCTGGTCAGTATTATCGGGGCGCTGCGTATACGGTTTGTAAATGACATCAATAAAATGATCCCTCACGATCCGTCGATCGAGACAATGAATGAGGTGATCAGCAAAACCAAGGCCGGGGAACAGATCGTATGTACCGTATCTTTTAAAGATACTTCCGTATACGATCCGGATAGCCTGATAGCTGTGCAGGAAAAGTTGCAGACGGCTTTGTACGGGATCGGGGGTAAGCATGTAAAGAATATCCGGTCGCAGACGGATGAAGAAGATGAATCGAAGTTTAGTGAGCTAGCGGCTGAATATCTTCCGCTGTTTCTTGATGAGGATGATTATCGTGCCCTGGAGCAAATGCTGCAGCCGGATAGTATTGGCAACCTGCTGGCACGGCAGCGGAGATTGCTGCTTTCACCTGCGGGTAGCGTGGCTAAACAATGGATTGCAAATGATCCTGTTGGTATGTTGCCATTGGCTTTTGCCCGGCTTAAGACATTGCAGTTTGACCCCGGTTATGAGCTGTATGATGGTTATATTTTCAGCAGTGACGGAAAACGGCTTTTATTTTTCCTGGATTTAAATTATCCTTCATCGGAGACAAGTATAAATGCGGCTTTTTTCCGGGATTTTGATGAGTTGCTTTTGAAATGGTCGGCAGATTATCCTGAGCTGCATATTTCTTATTTCGGCGGTCCGGCAGTGGCGGCAGGGAATGCGGAACAGCTAAAGCGCGATACTTTGCTGACACTCAGTCTTACTGTGGTGCTCCTGTTGGGGCTTACCTTTTATGTTTTCCGGAAGAAGCGTGCTCCTTTATTACTTATGGTGCCTGTTCTGTTCGGTGCTGTATCCGGCCTGGCGGTAACGGCCTGGGTACAGGGTTCTGTTTCTGTTATGGCTTTGGGTGCCGGCGCTGTTATTTTAGGTATAGCTATCGACTTTTCGGTTCACTTTTTAAGTCACGCGCGTAATCATCCGGATATGAGGGAGAATGTACGTACGCTGGTTTTCCCGCTTACGTTGGGTGCTATAACGACTATCGGGGCATTTCTTGCGTTACGGCTGGCCAATGCTCCGCTGTTGAAGGACCTGGGGTTATACGCTGCCGCCAGTCTTACCGGAGCTTCTTTGTTCACACTGATATTCTTACCTCATCTGCTGCGCGGAAGTGCTGGCGGTGAACAGGAAAGGGTGGTGAGGAAAAATTTCATTGACCGGTTAGCCGGTATGTACCCGGAAAAGAATAAATGGTTGCTGTTACTGGTTGTGGTAGTGACTCCGGTGCTGGCCTATTATGCCCGCCACGTTGAGTTTGACGACGATTTAATGCATCTTAATTATCTTTCTCCTGATCTGAAAAAGGCTCAGGAGGAATTGAACCGATATAATAGTTATGCGCTGAGCTCTGTTTTTGTAGTGGCTAAAGACAGTACCGGGGACCGCGCTATCGAAAAGCTGGAGTCGGCAGGGAGAACGATCAGCCGGCTGAGCCGGGAGGGGTATATTCGTAATTACAGTAATCCGGCTTTGCTTATTCCTTCTTTAAAACAACAACAGGAATCGATACGGCGCTGGGAGCGTTTCTGGGATATTGCGAAGGTGGGTAGTGTGGTTGCTATGGTTAAAAAGGAAGGGACGCAGCATGGATTCAGTGCGCATGCTTTCGATGGTTTTGAAACGACACTTCGGCGCAGGTATAATGTGCTGGATAGTGAAAGCCGTCGTTTCCTGGAGCAAATGGTCCCTAACGGGATGGGGCAGCAGGATGGTATGCACTACGCCATAGCTTACCTGAAGGTTGAGCCGGGGGCGCGAAAAACGGTTCTGAGTAGTTTCGATGGTGATAAAACCGTTGTTGCTACGGACCGGCAGGAAGTATCTGAAAAATTGCTTGAGCTGCTGCATAATGATTTCAGCACGATACTCTGGTATTCGGGAATATTGGTATTCCTTGCTCTGCTGATCGCTTACG